>JAESRW010000012.1 GCA_016764395.1 Flavobacteriales bacterium | reverse complement strand
TTGGGTAGAACGCTGCGTTGCACCTTCAACGTTTTGGGATACTTCCGTTTGCGCCACTACCAATCCCACGTTTGCCAAGACTAACCCGGCTAACAGCAGTATTCTAATATGTTTGGTCCCGTCCATCACTGAATACACAAGTTAAGGTTAATAGAATGCAACATAAGCAATCTGCATCCCTGTCCATCCTGAAAAAACATTGTTATTGACAATAGTGATCACAAACTGCCCAGCTTCCGTCTCTACATTTGCAATAGAAACATTGGCTTTTTCAGCGTTTGTCCAAGGAACCGAGCCGGTCCATGAACAACTGATTGCAGAGCCTGTAACACAGTTGGCATCCGTAATGGTCAGTGTCAACGTCGAATTTGCCGCGAGGGTGAACGTAGTGGTGTAGAATTTTCCATATGCAGTCGTGGCTCCTGTGTTCAGCAATGCGGGGCCCCAAACTGGTGCAGCCCCGGCACCCTGGGACATTAGTACTTCACCGGTAGTTCCCGGCAAGGCGCCTGGTTCAAGTGATCCGGAGAACTCAACATTGCCAACAACCTCCAGCTGCTCAGACGGTGTACTTGTACCAATTCCTACCCGGCCATTATTTCGTTCAATGGATAAATGAGGTCCGAAGGTGGTGACACCTGAAAATCCATAGATGTACATGTCGTTGGATCCACCATCGTAAACCATCCTCATACCAAATGTTCCATCGTTGTCTTCAGCGAGGCGAATCTCAGCGTCATCACCGCTACTTGTTTCGTTTGGAGCTACTAAAATGGTTCCCATTGTGGGAGTTCCAACAATATGCAGCTTTGAATTTGGAGCGGTTGTACCGATGCCCACATTTGTCCCATCGTCAAAGATCTGGCTACATACAGCAGCGGTGCCATCAGATTTAACTACAAAATTGGCTGTACCACAACCGACGGGGCCTGGAGGCCCCGGAGGGCCGGTAGCACCGTTTAATCCATCCGCACCTGGAGATCCCGGAGGTCCTGTAGCACCGTTTAATCCATCCGCACCCGGAGGCCCCGGAGGACCTGTAGCACCGTTTAGTCCATCCGCACCCGGAGGCCCCGGAGGGCCTGTAGCACCGTTTAGTCCATCCGCACCTGGAGGTCCCGGAGGTCCTGTAGCACCGTTTAATCCATCTGCACCTGGAGGCCCTGGAGGGCCGGTTGCACCATTAGTTCCTGGAGTCCCCGGAGGCCCAGCTGGCCCCATGGGTCCTAATGCTCTTACCCATTTTGTGCCATCAAAATAGAAGAATTCATTGATGGAAGATTGGTACATCAACAATCCCGTAGCTGGAGCCAAGATCAGATTAGTATCCGTTCGTGGAATAAGGATACCTTTATCCGTGGCGTTTAATTCTAGAATCGAACTCCCATCAGGTGTGTTGGTACCGATACCAACGTTGTTATTCTGTGCTAAGGACTGATCACTGATAATTGTCGATAACAGTAGTGCCAATCCGAATGAGATGCTGGTATATCTCAATGCTTGTAACGAGTTTAAGCTAAACTTGTTCATTAGGAGAATGGTTTGTTCACGAAAGTGGTGCACAACCTTCACGAAGGTTATTTAAAGCTAAATAAGGCGCTAAGTATGCGTAAAGTAGTTATTTATCTACTTTAAAGCAATTTTCTGATAGCAACAAGCGCCTTCTACGATGTAGAGAGCATAATGTTACAAGGAGAAGGCTTGGTGCAGTTTACCAGATTTATCTTCAGTTGCATCAGGCCCGGTCGCTCCTCCACTAAGACGATAATTTACTGCTTATGGTTGCCAGCTCTTTGTACCTGATTTCACATCTATCCAAAACGTTTGAAACATGAGTTGTATTTTTAATCGAATGATATGCAGTTCTATATGCTGAAAAACAGCAAGGGTAAAAATAAAAAAGCCCAACGTATACTACGCCTGGGCCTTAAATATTTTAAATGATTGTCCGAAGGACAGGAGAGCTTGGTTAGAACTCCGCTTTAATGGCCTCATCGATCATCATTCGATTTCCATTGTAGTAGATTACGATGAAAGCATCTTTGTCTCCAATCTTTATGGCCTTGTTTCTGAGGCTCTCCGCCCTATTCATCTTTTTGTATCTACCCATCACAAACCTGGTGATACCATCTTTTAACAAGGTTTGGGAAACCCCTCCTAAATCGTTGAAATATTTGTAATTGAAATTTTCAGGTGTGAAGTATGCTCCAATTTGAACTTTGAATACCAATCCTTCAGCGACGCATTTCCCATATTTCTCCATGATTTTTTGATAGATCTCATTGGATAAATCTGGAAATGTGGAACCTCCTGCGTAAGGTTTAAGGTATTGAAGCGGATAGTCGCAATCTTTCGGTGCCGTTTCTAATATTTCCAGTTCAAAGGAGCCATCCGCCATTGTCTCAGTTGCATTTCCACCTTCTATCTTAACCCTTATATCTGATTTCGGTTTCCCGCCAGCAGTCATATTGCCAACTATTCTAACTCGATCAATTTCAGGTGCTCCTGATAACGAGAACGTATAAGTGTACCCAGTTGGTACTTCTTTGAAGCTGAAGGCGCCAGTTTCATCTGTTATGGTTTCTATTTCTATCGATCGTCCTTCGTTGAAGATATTCATGGTCAACTTTGATCCTGGTTTGAGGTCTTCACCTACTTCCAGCTTTCCCGAAATTTCAACGGTGCGGGCAAAATCGCTAGAGTAAATGTGTATATCTCGACCAATTTCTGTGTATTTACTGATTTTCGATGCATTGATATTTTCAACATGGGGATCATACCCTTTCACGTTATAGGTGAGGTTGTAATCTTGCTCACCGGGTAAAATCACCAGATACTTTCCAGTAGCTGAGTTGGATTTGAAGTAACCTTCATAAGGCAACCTCGTTTTGGCATACTGAACCAGAATTTCGGCTTCCACCGGCACATCATTGGCCGTTACTACACCCTTTATTAAAACCAGCGCATGCTTCCTCGCCGATTCACCCAGGTGTACAACATAAATATCATGCATGCCATAGCCCCCAATCTTTTGAGAAGAGTAATAACCTCTTTCACCATTTGCAGACACCACGTAATAGCGATCATCACCGGTGGTGTTAACAGGATAACCGATGTTTTCTGGTGTGGTCCAGGTGGTATCGGAAATGGCCAGCGTACGAAAGATGTCATAACCACCCATACTTTGGTGGCCTTCTGAGCTAAAGAATAAGGTTTTGCCATCTGGATGAATAAAAGGGGACTCATCATTGTATTCGGTATTAATCTTAGGTCCCAGGTTGACCGCTTTCCCCCAAGAGCCATCTTCAGTCCTTTTTGATTTATAGATATCCCGGCCTCCAACTCCCCCTTCACGCTCACTAGCAAAGTAGATGATGCTTTCATCTGCTGAAAGACTCATATTTCCTTCCCAGGCCTCTGTATTTATAGTACTGTCCAGGGCAACGGGTGTGGACCAAGTGTATCCTTCCAGCTCACTCACATAAATATCACCAGATGATCCTTCAGTGTCTTTATAAACAAATAATTTTTGACCATTGGGCGACAGTCCGAGGCTTGCATCATGACCATGAGTATTGATGTTCTCTCCGATTCTTTCCGGTTCGGACCATGACTCTCCGCCAAGCTTTACAGATTGAAATACATCCTCATAATATTGTCCTTTTGGGTCTGGTTCTGCGTAAGCGTCTTGTCTGCCTCCCGTACTCTTTTTACCTCTATAGGTGAAAATCATAATCGATTCGTCAGCAGAAATTACCGGTCCGTATTCTAAGTACTTGGAGTTTACGGGCCGTCCTAAGTTCTCAATGCTCACATCAATTGGGTTTTCCACTAATTTTTTCGCATTCTCACAGTATTCAATAAAGCGCGGTATGGACTGTAGTTTGTCTTTGGAAGTTTTCTTCGTTAATGCTTCATTGTAGAAGGCAATGGCCTCATCAAATTTGTAATTTACCGCATATGCACGTCCTAAGAAGAAATGTAGATTTTCTTGCTTCGGGTTCTCCGTCAGGACCAGCTGGAGCAGCTCTATGGCCCTTTTTATTTCATCTGTTTTGTATAAGTAACAAACGCCCAGGTTGAATTTGAGTTCTATATCTGGAGATAATGAATCCAAAGCCTTATATAGCGGCAACGCGGCTAAATAGTTGCCTCCTTTATAATAATATGCGGCATCTGTGGCCATTTCGTTTTTGGACATGCCATCTTGCGCATACGAACCAACCGCACAGGCGAGCATAATAACTATCGAAAGTGTAAGGAGTTTTTTCATCGATCTGAGCGTTTTTTCTCTGGTGTTATGAAGAAACGGGTGCTGCAATCTGTACCGATTCGCACAAATTAAAACATTTTTTCTGAATAGAAGGCAATTATTATACCGAAGGAATGAACAGGTACGTTGTTTACAACTCTTCAGCAACAACTTCCTTCACTTCAGGGATTAACCTTTTAAGTAAGGTTTCTATACCGGATTTGAGCGTCAAGGAAGATGAAGGACAGCCGCTGCAAGCTCCTCTCAGGTGAACGGTTACAATTCCATCGTTGAAAGCATGGAAACTAATGGCGCCACCATCTTGTTCAACCGCGGGTCGTATGTACTCATCGAGAATACCCGATATTTTTAGATCCATCTCACTCAAACTCTTGGTCTCATTGGTCAGGTTATTTTTGAGGCCAGTTGGGCCGTTGTCAGTGCCTAGAGTTGCATGAAGCACTGCATTTCCTTCATTCAAGAATTCGGTGATCATAATGCGTAACTCCATTACTACATCATGCCATTCAACGGCTTCTGTTTTATTAATCGTGACATAGTTACCGGAGATGAAAACGCTTTCTACAAACGGCATCTGAAATAACCTTTGAGCCAACGGAGAAGCTCCTGCGGATTCGATATTAATAAATTCAATAGGCTCCGATTCAATCAAAAATTTGTTGGCCACAAATTTCATTGATTTTGGATTGGGAGTGTTCTCCGCATAAATTGTGAAAGGCATTTCCTTGGTAGACTGCACGGATCTGTATTTTTTGTTTGTTTGTATAAGATGCAAAATTACGAATAGCGCTACAGTATTTCATTATTTTTACCCTTTAAATAAGGTATATGGCATTAATTAAAACGGTTAACGGGAAGACACCACTAATTCCAGACAGTTGTTATTTGGCGGAGAACGCGACGATTATTGGAGCCGTTGAACTGGGAGAGGATTGTAGCATCTGGTTCCAGGCGGTAATTAGGGGCGATGTAAACTCAATATGGATTGGTAATCAGGTCAACATTCAGGATGGCGCAGTTGTTCATTGTACCTATGAAAAGTCGGTTACTAAAATTGGAAACAAGGTCTCAATTGGCCACAATGCAATTATTCATGGCTGCGAAATACAAGATCATGTGCTCATCGGAATGGGTGCGATTGTGATGGACAATGCAGTCATCGAATCCAAAGTGCTGTTGGCAGCGGGAGCATTGGTGCCTGAGAATACGGTATTGAAGACTGGTGGTGTTTACGCCGGTGTGCCTGCGAAGAGGATAAAGGAAATGGATAGTAAACTATTGGATGGGGAGATAGAACGCATCGCCAATAACTATTTAAAGTATGCAGGGTGGTACAAATGATGTGATTGTTCCCTAATCCCAAATTCTAGCCTCGTCGAGGTGAAGCTTGTTTTTGAAAAATATTTTGGTGCTCTTTTCAAACGATCCAGTAAAATCCGAAACGTAGAAACGGTGTTTTAACCTTCGCCTGGACGACACTGCCATTTTGCCTTTGAGTTTCATTTTCACATAATTAGCTACGATTTCTGCAGAGTCGATGATGCTCACCCTATTCTGATAGTATTTCTCTACCTCGGGTTTAATAAGCGGGTAATGGGTACATGCAAGTATGAGTGCATTGATCCTGTCCAGTGACTTTTTTGATAGGTAGGAGTCAATAATTGTTTGGCTGATATAGTTGTTATAATAGCCTTCTTCCACCATTGGGGCCAAAAGGGGTGTTGCCAATGAGGTTACTTTAATGCTCTTGTTAAGGCTTTGAATTTTGCGCACGTAGATGCGCGAGTTGATCGTTCCTTTGGTTCCAATTACACCAACCTTATCATCATTGAATTTTGTGGCCACATATTCAGCAACTGGGTCAATTACATTAACCGCAATCGCCTTTCCTTTGGTGCGCTCTACAACGTTTTTAAATGCCACAGATGAAGCGGTGTTACAAGCAATGATCACCATTTTACAATCTTGGGCAAGTAGAAAATCTGTTATCCTTTCAGAATAGTGTTTGATTGATTCCGCAGACTTGTCACCATAGGGGAGGTGTGCGGTGTCGCCAAAATAGATCAACTGTTCATTAGGAAGAATCTGGTTAATGGCATTGGCCACTGTTAATCCACCTATTCCTGAATCAAATATTCCGATTGGTTGTTTATTGTCAACCCCCTTGATCATTGTTTCTGAGAATAAAAAAAGCCACTCGAATTGAGTGGCTTCTCTATTATGGCTGAGCTCATTTTATTGAATGCCCAATTTCTTTTTTACATCAGGAAGAATATCCGTACCTCCCGAATATAAAACGCCTCCTGCCCCGGTGTCAAGCACATAGTCGTAACCTTTGTCCTTAGCTACGTCACTAATTGCAGTTCTGATTTTTTCGATAACAGGTTGCAAAACTCGGTTCTCCTCCTGCTGGAGCTCTTGATTCGCCATTATCTGAAACTCTTGGATTCTTTGCTCAAGGTCCTGGATGTCCTTCACATTGGATTGCTTGATCGCTTCAGTCATCACACCTTCTTGCTGCTGATAAGTTTGCACCTTTAATTGCAATTCTTGTTGCATCGTAAGCAGTTTTTGCTCCAGTTTTTTCTGAAACGCCTGTATAGCAGCAGCCATTTCCGCCTTTTCCGGCATAGCATCAAGGAGCTCGGTTGCATTGATATGTGCAACTTTGGTTTGGGCTTGAACTCCTATTAATCCAGCTCCCATTAAAATAACTGCAACGACTAAAATTGGTTTTACGAATACTTTCATGTTGATTCTTTTAAGGTTTGACTCTTTGTTGAAATAATTTTTACTTACTTATTTACTTGCCTTGTACCCCATTTTATTGAGTACCTCTTCACTTTTGTCGTACTTCGGGTCTGAATAAAGGATGTTAAGATCACCCGCCTTGTCTAAGATCAATGCATAATTCCCAGTTGTCGCAACCTCTTTAATGGCAGCGTACACTTTGTCTTGTATGGGTTTAATAAGTTCCTGACGTTTCTTGTACAGGTCCCCATCTACTCCAAACCGCTTCTTTTGAAGATTCTTGGCTTCCTTTTCCTTGCGGATGATTTCGTCTTCTCTTTTTCTCTTCATCTCTGTGGATAGGAGAATTTGTTCCGCCTGAAAGGATTTATACAATTTATCGATCTCAGCATACTGAGCTTCAATCTCCTTTTGCCACTCAACAGAAATTTTGTCCAGCTCAGCCTGTGCCGCTTTGTATTCTGTAATATTATCAAGTATATACTTCGTATCGACGTAAGCAAATTTTTGGGCGAAAGATTGGTTCGGCAGCGCTGCACATGCCAGCACCAACCCAAGCATTGGGATGAGGAAGTATTTGTTAAATTCTCGTTTCACCTGGGTCTGTTCGTTTTTTATTAAATGAGTCAGATGTTGCTTGCCTTTATTCGTTTTCGTAGGTAGTATTGTCTCGTCTCGTGCTTGTTTCATATTGTCTGTTTACATCAAGTAAAGCACATACCATACCAAAACGAATCGCGAAAGTAGTAATATTCCGGCAGATGTAGAAGACGAATCTGAGTTCAAGCTGATTGCCGTAACAAATAGAATTTAGTCAACAGAGAATCCGATTATGAAATGGGGCTGCCATTTAGAAGACTGGGGCCCAAACCCGGGTACTTGATCAAGATCAAAGCCATATCCGTAGTCAAATCCCAATAAGCCAAACATAGGAAGAAAAATACGAACTCCAAGCCCAGCAGATCTTCGAACACTGAAGGGCTCAAAATTATCAATACCATCCCAGGCATTACCGGCTTCAAGAAACGTTAAACCGTAGATTGTTGCTGAAGGATTTAGCGATAGAGGATAGCGCAACTCAAAAGTAAACTTGTTATAAATCGTGCTTCCTCCTTCAGTAGTAGGCGAAAGAGAGTTGTCAGGATATCCTCGAAGTGCGACCACCTGTGTGCCATACAGTGTGAATCCAGACAAACCACTTCCTCCTACAGAGAATCTTTCGAAAGGTGTGACGTCTAGCTTCTTATTGTAGCGTCCCAAGAATCCAAATTGTACCCTGGTATTAAGAACCAAGTTCTCAACCAAAGGGGTGAACCATGACAATTTAAAATTCCACTTGTGGAATTCGTTAAATCGGAATATCTCTTCAGCAGATCGCCCGGAATAATCGTCGATGCCATCAAGAAGAGAATGAGGGATCGTGAACTGTGCCTTTAAGGAGATGTTTGTACCTCTTCGAGGATAGATAGGAGCATCAATTGAATTTCTCGCAATAGTCTGGGTGATACTAAATGTGTTTGAGACTCCATTGTTGAATGCGAATGTCGACGCCCAATTTTGTAGGTCATACTTTTGATAACCGATCTGTGTGAATGAAGTGAAGTAATCATCTGGCCATTTTAGTCTCAATCCCAAACCGACTGACGCTCCAGTAGTTTTGAAAAAGGCTCGGCCATTATCCCCGGGCTTGATACCGTTACTTCTGATTGAATGGTAGGCAGAAACGCTTAAGGATTGAGGTTTCTTGCCCCCAAGCCATGGCTCTGTAAATGAAAAATTATAGGATTGAAACCAGGTGCCATTTGATTGGGCCCTGATAGACAGGCGCTGGCCATCTCCAGCAGGTAAGGGGCGCCATGTGCCTTTTTCAAACATGCTCTTAGCTGAAAAGTTGGTAAACACGACACCCAGAGAACCAACGATACCCCCAAATCCTCCCCAGCCACCTGAGAGTTCAATTTGGTCCGAAGATTTTTCTTCCACGATGTATTCTATGTCTACCGTGGCATCTTGAGGATTGGGTGTAGGACGAACATCTAGTTTTTCCGCGTCGAAATAACCAAGTTGAGCCAATTCACGTTGTGATCGAATGATATCCGCACGGCTGAATAGTTGACCTGGTTTGGTGCGAATTTCGCGCATGATCACGTGATCGTTTGTTTTGGTGTTACCCGAAATAGTAATCTTGTTAATCCGCGCTTGCTTGCCTTCATAGATTTGCATTTCCATGTCGATGGAGTCTCCCTCAACATTGGTTTCGATCGGCGTAACAGAAAAGAATAAGTACCCATCATCTAAATAGAGGGAGCTTATATCTCTTCCTTTAGGATTCATAAACAAATGCGTGTTCAAAGTAGTTTGGTTATATACATCTCCTTTTTTTATGGCCAGGATCTCGTTCAACTGTTTTGCCTTATACTTTGCGTTTCCGGTCCACGTAATGTTTCTGAAAAAGTACTGACCACCCTCATCAATTGTCAACTCTATGTTGATCGTCTTGTCATCATGGGAATAAATAGTATCACGAGCGATCCGCGCATCTCTAAATCCTTTATCATTGTACTTGGCGATGACTTTGCGTTTGTCGTCTTCGTACGTCTCCTCCATAAATTTGGAACTGGAGAAAATGTTATACCAGGTCTTTTGCTTGGTGTCTTTTAACATCCGACGCACTTTCTTGGAGGTGTATGCGGTATTTCCTGAGATTTTAATTTCATTGATCTTCACTTTCTCTTTCTTGTCTACCCGGATCACGAGAATAACTGCGTTCTTCAGAGTTGTGTCAGGTTTTTGTGATAGGCTAACCACGGTATTGAGATAGCCTTTATCTACGTAATAGTCCATTACTTTTGCCTTCGTGGTAATCAATAAATGTTCTGTGAGCGGTTTGCCCTTGCTCAATCTGATTTTACCACGAATATCATCGGCATCGCTCTTCTTCATTCCAGGGAATGAGAATTTCGAAAGCCTTGCTCTCTCCTCGAAGTGAAAATTTAGAAAGATATAATCACCTTCAATTTTTGTGGCTGAAATTTGAACATCTGAGAAAAGGCCTTGCTTCCAGAGTTTTTTGATGGCTATACCTGTAGCATCCCCTGGTACCGTAATCTTATCACCTTCCTTTAATCCTGAGAGCATGACCAACACTTTTTTGTCCAGGTGCTGTGTACCCGTGACGGTAATAGGGCCAAGGGTATACTCTTTGGGCGTTTTGTAGCTCAGTTTTTCCAACTCCAAATCATCTTTATTGATTTGAGCATTGGCAGACGTGATTACTGAAATAATCATGATGCCTATTGCGGCAACACTATAAATTAAGGATTTCGAAAAGCTTTTTTCCATGCTCACAGTTTAAGATTTTTCCAATTGTTCGCTTGTTTTCCCAAATCGACGTTCTCTTCCCTGATAATCAAGTATGGCTTTGTAAAGATCTTCTCTTCTGAAATCTGGCCATAAAGTATCGGTAAARTATAAYTCGGCATAAGCGATTTGCCATAATAAGAAATTRCTGACCCGRTATTCTCCACTMGTACGAATTARGAGYTCAGGGTCTGGTGAGGAGGAAGAGTTTAAGTATTTGGAAAAGAGCGTTTCATCAACTGAATCTATATCCAGTGATTCTGCTTTTACGTCTTTGACCAGATTTTTTACAGCGTCCACAATTTCCCATCTGGAGCTGTAGCTCAGTGCGAGATTTAGCTGCATGCGCGTGTTTTGGGATGTGTTATCAATGGTCTCCATTAATTCGTTGTAGCAGTCTCTGGGTAGGGTATTCAGGTCACCGGTAGCGGATAAACGAATATTATTCTTCATTAGTGTCTTGGTTTCCTTATTTATTGTAGAAACCAGTAATTTCATCAAAGCTGCTATTTCTCGTTTAGGTCGATTCCAATTCTCAGTTGAGAAAGCATACATGGTCATATACTTGATACCCAGTTCGGCAGCTCCTTCAACGGTGTCGCGAACCGCAAGAACGCCGTTCTTGTGCCCGAATATGCGCAGTCTTCCTTTTTTCTTTGCCCAACGTCCATTTCCATCCATAATAATGGCAACATGCTTGGGCAAATTAGCAGTATCGATTTGGTCTTTATATGACATTATACAAATTCATGCCTGTCATCCGACAGGAAGGTGCAAAGATATTGCTTTGTAGGCAAAAGGAGGTAACATTAATTGTTAACCCCATAACATCGCTGTTTTGTGTATTGAGTGGCTAATTTAAAGGTCAACATCACACCTGCGAAAGCATAAAAATCATTGTTTTTAGAGTTCCCTCTTTGTCTTCCTATATTACTGGATTTGCCGTCCAGGTCTAGGGACTGATCGGATAAATGACCCGCTATAATTCCTTTTTCTGCACTGATCGCTACCGGGTTTGCATAGGTGGTGCTTACGTCATCAATATAATCGGTGTTGGTCATCCTGATACCCCATTCAAAGGCAAAGTTCATTTTGTTATTGATGTCATATTTTATCCCAGCTCCAATGGGTACAGAAATCGTGGAAAGAGAGTATTTTTTCCTATCCTGGTAGGCAATAGTGCCCTGTCCTTCCGTTCCAAGAGGTTGAAGGTCAAACCAGGTTCCATTGTAGTTCGCTTGTGGATTAAAAGAAAATAAGGAAATACCAATGAACACATAAGGCGAAAAGTAATATTGATCTGATCCCGCTTTCGCTCTGTCTCCTACAGGTCCGTCGAAAGGAAGAAAATTGAATTCAATTTCTGTGGCGATATCTATGATAGATGATCGAAAGTGCAAGTTTCGATTTACCTGAACAGCGTTATTGGACTTTGAGTCGTAAGCCTCAAGCGTACCATAGAGGAAGCTGTTTTTGATTGCATAATGGGAGTTTAAGATGTAGCGATGCACAATACCACCAGCTGGTTTGCTGAAGAAAAAGTGCTTGTTCAGGTTCAGATCTCCGAGATAGTAAGATACCCCTGCGAAGGGTCCAACTTCAGATACGCCTTGCGCGGTCACCTGAACGGCCGCAATATAAAAAAGCAGTATTGAAAACAGGGCTCTCATTCGTTATTCTCCTGAGTAAAAACTCTTGAAATAGCGGATTATTGTGGATGGGGAAGATCAGGACTAGAATTTCGGCCTGCTTCTACGACGTTTCCTTAGTTTTCTAAACTTGTAGTTCAATGATATAATCGCGAACATGTAGGCGTCTTTATCATGTGGGTCGCCTCGTTGTTGGCCAGGTGCTGTTTTGTTAGGTGCAGATCCCGATTGGCCTAAACCGCCATCAGATGGATCAGCAAGGCTGATCGCCACATCTGGATCACGGCTACCAGCACTGATATAATCTGGATGCACATAGGTAGTACTRACATCATCTATATAATCAGTGAAGGTCTTCCTTAAGCCGTATTCCAAGGAGATCGACCATCTTCGATTAAATCCATACTTGAAACCAATTCCGATAGGAATGGCTATCTGAAACCTAGAGTACTTCTTTGCACGTGTTGGAAATTGTCCTTGACCTTCCGTTGTTAATGGTTGTAGCGCATGCCACTTTCCATTAAACTGAGCCTTTGGATTCATATAAAAACCAGCAATACCAATAAATGGATACGTGTTAATTGCCATCCATTTGCGGCCCTTTACACCACGCAGTCTATATCTGGCTCCTGCTTGTTCTTTAATAACTGAAGGTTCGATTTGAATGGCAAATTCATAGATGGGGCTTCTAAAGCTTAAATTTCGATACTGACGGCTAAATTCTTGGGTGAGCTTATCATCACCACGTAGCATTCCAATTTGTAGCGATGCTTTGATGGAGAGCCATTTTTCTAATTTATACCTGAGTCCGGCGCTCAATACATACCGAGTCATTGAAAACTCCAGGTCTCTGAACTGATTGGTTCCTATCTGATCTGCACCACCTAACTCGCCAAGGAAATTGCTGGCACCTAGGCCATAAGTTAGCTCATATCGCATTCGTTTCCAGCGCTGCGCTTCAGACTGACCCGGGAATAGAAATCCAGCTAATAAGATGAGAATAAGAATTCTTGGCATTGCGTGCAGTTTCATGACTAAGATACAAACATACTAAATATATGAGGTGATCGGCCAATAAAAAAACGATAATCACTGTTCGAGTCTACCAAGGACATACGATTCTATATGTTACTTTCTCAATCTCTTTATATTTTGAGTTAAATCCTTCAATAATTAACCAGGTTATATCTGAAATCTAGTCCATGCCCTAGCTTCCTTAATCACCAAGCAGGTTCCTTTAGTTAGATACGTTTAGGGACAGAAACGGTTTCCTTAATTTCTCCTATCGAGACCCCACATCAACTTGTTTCTCAAAGTTGACAAGAAGTTTTGGTTGTTTAACCTAAGCAGGTTTACATGAAAGTCAGCTTTCTTAATGGTAAGCGTTATATCATCCGAAACAGTTTCATATTTCGAATCCAATGACGTTAAGAATTTCCCGCTACGCCCTTCAACTTTGATGCTAATGGTGGTATCATCCGGAATAACCACGGGACGCACATTCAGGTTATGGGGGGCCACCGGGTTGATAATAAAGTTGCCGGATCCTGGAGTAATGATAGGACCACCGCAGCTTAAGGAGTAGGCTGTAGAACCGGTAGGTGTTGAGATGATAAGTCCATCCGACCAATAAGAATTTAGGAACTCATCATTCAGGTATACGTGAATAGTGATCATGGATGATGAATCATACTTATGAATGGTCAGATCATTGAGCGCAAAATTTACATCTCCAAATAAATTGTTTTCAGTTTTTACGGTGAGTAAAGATCTCTTATCCAAGGTGAAGTTTCCAGCATTGATCTCGTCAATAGCATACTCAATTTCATCTTTTGAAATATTTGAAAGAAAACCAAGCGTTCCAGCGTTAATCCCTACAACCGGTATATTTAAGTCGCGGACGAACGTGATTGAATCGAGGAAGGTCCCATCGCCGCCAATGCTAAACATGCAATCCACTGAATCGTTCAACTCTTCATAAGACGTAAACTCAGCGCTTGGAGCAATGTTAATTTTCTGTGCTTTTAAGTGCTCAGCGTAAGATTTGTGGATTAGGTAAGTTACCCGTTCCTTTTCTAGCTTAGAAAACAGGTTCTTGAGGTACGGAATGTTCTCCTCGGTAATTAATTTGCCGTAAATAGCAACTTGCATGATGTAAATTATATCTTCAGATAGTTTATCAGATAGTCCATCCGATCTTGCAAGTCTTCACTATAGTCCGAATCTTGGTAAGATGCTTTAATTAGGTAACCGTATCGGTTAAAAGTTTGAATGATATCTCCAATGTTCGTTTTGTTGATTTTTACGGTCAACTCTAATTTGGTGGAATCAGTATGCGATGTCACATAGGAACTCAATATTTTGGCATCATTAGACTCCACAATTTGTCCTATTTCTGATAGTGAATAGTCATTGATATTCAGTTCCAGTACGATTAAACCACCCCCTTCTTCAATTGCAGACATTTTAGAGAAGCAGCGAAATAAATGATGCAGGGGAATCATGCCTATATATCGCTCCTCATTCAAAACAGGTAGCAGCGAAAGATCGAGGGATGAAACCATCTTGATCACATCAAAGATGTGTTGGTACTTTGTAACAAATGGCCGAGTTAGGGAGAGCTGGTGTTGCTCCAGTGGCGCGTCGGGTTGATTTAGATCTAAGATGTCAGCCTCCGAGATCAATCCAACATATTCCAAGTTCTTCACGATAGGAAGTTGCCTGACCTTGAACTCATCCATCCATACCAATGCTTTGGATCCTGAGTCGCTAATTTTCAGCGGAGGGATTGTATCTATTATCAGGTCATTTGCTAACATAGGTCATCGTCAAGATAGGTGATTACAAACGTAATAATTTTTTTACTTTGGCAGTTTTATAGAAATAACGTTATATGACTAAGTTAAGTGTAAATATCAACAAAGTTGCTACTCTTAGAAATGCAAGAGGTGGTGATACGCCCAATTTGTTGCAAGTCGCAAAAGATTGTGAGCATTTTGGTGCTCAGGGGATTACTGTTCATCCTCGGCCTGATCAACGCCACATCAGGTATGACGATGCCTTTGCATTGGCAGAGGTGGTCAATACGGAGTATAATATTGAAGGGAATCCTACGGATGCGTTTATTGATATCGTCCTGAAAATTAAACCCACTCAAGTGACCCTGGTGCCGGATGCGGAGGATGTGCTCACCTCAAATGCCGGTTGGGACACCATTAAGAATGAATCATTTCTAACCGACATTATTTCTGTTTTTAAGGCGGAAGGAATAAGAACATCCATCTTTATTGAAACCGAGCTAAAAAATATAGAGCATGCAAAAAAAACAGGTGCAGATAGGATCGAACTGTATACGGAGGACTATGCAAAGTCATATTCTCAAGACAGAGAAAACGCAATTGCGCCTTTTGTAAAAGCTGCGGAATTGGCCAGCCAAATCGGACTTGGGATCAACGCAGGTCATGATCTGAATCTGGGCAACTTGAATTATTTTGCGAAGAATATTCCCGGGCTTCTAGAAGTTTCCATTGGACATGCCTTGATTTCAGATGCCCTGTACCTGGGCTTGCAATCTACAATTCAACAATATTTAAGGCAGTTGGAAATTCCAGCGCGTAATGCGCAATCCAATGGTTAAAAGCATCGCGCTCATATCAGTAATGTTTATGATAACCACATCGTTTAAAAGCGTTCCATTGGCCACATTTAAAGATGATCAGCTTCGGTTTAGCAGAGTTCGAACCGCCTATACCGATAAGGAAAGGGTGGTAAAAGCACGCTTCAAAAAGTCGGGAGTTGATTTTCCTGCATGTGATATTTTGATCCGGGGCTTTAAGGAGGAGAGGGAATTGCAGATTTGGGCAAAAAATAAAAATGCGACCACATTCACATTCATAAAAACTTACGATTTCTGCATGCTTTCTGGAGTTTTAGGTCCAAAGACCAAGGAAGGCGACAGTCAGGTTCCTGAAGGTTATTATCACATCGATCGGTTCAATCCAGCGAGCAGCTATTATTTGTCTTTGGGAATTAATTATCCAAATACAACGGATAAAAAGTTGAGCCAGCACCGTAATTTGGGCGGTGACATTTTCATTCATGGCGAATGCGTTTCAATTGGATGCATCCCGATTACCAATCCGTTGATAAAAGAATTATACATCATGTGCGTAGAGGCTAAATCGAATGGACAGTCAAAGATACCGGTGCACATTTACCCGGCGAAATTGACAGATGCTTGTTGGGAGAAATTGATGCTGAAATACGCCGACAATCCGGAGCTTATTGCGCATTGGGAAAACCTAAAGCAAGGATTTGCTCATTTTACAAAGGATAAAACACTTGCTAAAATTGGCACATCAGCTACAGGTGCTTACACTTTTAATTAGACGGCTTCGTGGAATTATATTACAGAAAAATTGGGGCAGGTGAGCCGCTCATCATCTTACATGGACTCTTTGGGTCAGGAATGAACTGGAATACACTGGCAAATTTTTTTGGCCAACGGTATGAAGTGTATTTAGTCGACCAAAGAAATCATGGGAAATCTCCTCATGACGCTATCTTCAATTATGAGGTGATGGCAGCAGATGCGGCTCAATTCATTGCAGACCATAATATTGACAGCGCTTCGATCATCGGTCATTCTATGGGCGGAAAAACGGCCATTCAACTAGCACTTTCTTACCCTTTGCTGGTGAACAAACTGGTAGCGGTGGATATGGGAATTAAAGAGCAACCCGTTCAGGATGCAACGCTGCAAGAAGGGCTGCTGTCATTGGACTTTGATACTATCCTGACGAGGAAAGCTGCCGACAAGGCGATGGAGCCATACATTCCCGATTGGGGAACCAGGCAATTTATTCTGCAAAACATTCATTGGGTGGAGGATAAGAAGCTGGGATGGCGTATGAATGTGAAGGCTATCATTGAGAATATCGATGAAATAGGTAGAGAAATCGTGGTGCGGAACCCCTATCAAGGTGAAGCGCTTTTTGTGAAAGGAGCAGCATCTAATTACATAGTTTCTCAGGATATTCCCGCACTATTGAAGGCTTTCCCCCGTGCTAAAGTTGAAGAAATCCCCAATGCAGGCCATTGGGTACATGCCGATAATCCAACTCATTTTGGAGCCGTTGTTATGCGATTTCTTGAAGGAAACGGATAGGATATGTGTTTTTTTAACGTGCTTAGCTGGAGCTTTTCGAGCACACTTTATTAATTCTTCATGAGAGATGACTTTAGTATGCCAAATTGATGATGACAAATTGTAACTGGCATCTATTTATATGAAGCACGTTGACTCTGTAATGAGCAACCAGGATTTAATAGCTTTGTTGTATGAATAAAAAGCAGCTACTACAGAATCCCATAAAGCATATTGATATTAAAAAACCGGCTTACTCAGGCATGGTGGAATTAATGGAGGATATGTCCAATATGGCTTTCCAATCGCGGAATTTAGCACGCGGAGCACGCATCTACAACCAGATGATTGCTGATCAGGATTGCACCATTTATCTAACCTTGGCGGGGTCACTAATCTCTGCGGGCCTCAAGAAAGTGATTGTCGATTTGGTCCAAAACAACATGGTTGATGTGATTGTATCCACCGGCGCCAATATTGTTGATCAGGATTTCTTTGAGGCGCTTGGCCACAAACATTATAAAGGTAGTCCTGACGTTGACGACAACCTGCTTCGAGAGATGGGGATTGATAGGATATATGACACCTATATTAATGAGGAAGAGTTAAAGAATTGTGACCAAACAATAACTGATATCTGTAACGGCTTAAATACCCGTCCTTACTCATCCAGGGAGTTCATTCACGAGATGGGGAGATATTTAAAAGAACGCAATGATTTGAAAGAGAGCCGGGATGATTCAATTGTGTTTAACTGTTATGAAAAGCAGGTGCCCATTTTTGTACCGGCGTTTTCCGATTGTTCAGCGGGTTTCGGCCTGGTTAAGCATCAGGTTGAGCATCCCGCAGAGCATGTATCAATGGATTCAGCCAAAGATTTTTTAGAGCTCACAAAAATCAAGATGCAGGACCAACAATCTGGAATCTTTATGATTGGGGGAGGGGTGCCCAAAAACTTTGTTCAGGACATTGTGGTAGCTGCTGAAATTCTGGAAAAAGAAGTTCCCATGCATAAATATGCCGTGCAAATTACTGTTGCTGATGAGAGAGATGGTGCGCTCTCTGGTTCAACTTTACGTGAAGCGAGTTCATGGGGAAAGGTCAATACACTTCATGAGCAAATGATCTTTTCAGAAGCGACGATTGCCTTGCCGCTGTTAGCAGCCTATGCCTACCACAAGGGTGATTTTGAGAAAAGAAGGGAGCGCAAGTTAAACACCATTTTCTATGAGGTGACTTCAGCTAGTGGCTAGTGTACCGATCACTAAGTTAGTTTACTGAAATTTAGCTTCAATTTTTTCTTTAATCGAGGCTAAATTTTCAAGCATATGTTTATGGTTTTAAATTTTAACGAAGAGTAAAGGAAAAAGGGGAGTGAAATTAGTGAGCTAACTTAGTAATCGGTACACTAGATCCAGTCAGTGGTCCATACGTCGACTCCCAGGTAATATTTCATAAAAATTGCCATAGGTAAAGAGTGAAAAGGTATGATTATTCCATATCCAACAAAGGCTTGATGGATCAGAAAATTGATCACAATGAGCCCCCAGCAAAGGCGTCGAAATTGAGTGTGGTCCGAGTTTCTCCATATTTCCACAGCTCCAATAATAATTGCGGGAAACGCCAGGCCTATTAATCGCGAGGTGTCTGCTGCGATGAACAATTGCATTCCCGCACTTGCTACAATAGTGGTTATAATTATGGCCGTATAATATTGTTTCTTTTTGAGCGCCAACAGCGTGGCAACTATTGGCAGAACCCAAAATAATTTGAAGGCCTGAAAGATTCCGTCGAAGAGCAGCGTCCTTTGAAGCCAGATTGAATCTGCAATATTGCCCCGGTTAAAATACCAGCCAAATTGTAGATGAGATGCTGACTCAGAAAAAAGGTATCTGACAAGCAACAATGGTAGGAACGCGAGCACGGCTGCGGCGATAGATTTCATCAACCCGGAAGTTGTTATGCCATTTCTATATCCAGACATGATAATGATCCAGGGCAATGCGAAGGCATTGCTTTCATGGTTGAGCAGGGCCAGTGCGTAACAGACAAAAACCCACAATGGATGTTTGCGGAATGCGTAACATAAAAAGAGCAGTAAATAAGATGTAGTATCAACGTATCCTGCAAAGTGAAGGGTGAATAAGATAGGAGAAGAAAAGGCGATGAAACAACAGAACCCAAGTGCAATTGCTGCTTCGACACCTAGCTTTCTAAAATGCAAATACAAAGTGGCTAAAAAGACTGATGCAATCAATAAAGGAAGTATGATAAATGCCGGGCCTCGAAGAAAGAACAAAAAGCCAATTACGGGGGTGAGTATCCGATTTTGAAATCGATTTCCAGCCTCTAGGTCGAATGGGTTAGCGGCCAATAAGCTATAGTCTGTACCATGATTAATTAACGTCAACGCTGGTGCACAATACACGGAAGCGATCAACATCAAAATTCCAGAAACAATCAGGCTGGCGCCGATCAATCCGAAGCGCCCTTCCAGTTTTACCAGTAAAGTCTCAATTTTATGGATGGGGCCATCAAGTAGTCCGACAAGCATGTAACGTAATGTGAGTTGGGGTTAACGACGCTCTCAGTTTTTAAACTACGAACCTACCTGTTCACCAGGCGGATTGCAATTATATGCGAATCTACGAATTAAGGGGTTTTATAATGATCCCTGAGGAGGGTGGGTAATTAATTTACGGATTACAATGGGAGTATACTTTTGGGAAGATGGGTAAGATAAGATAACATGGCTCAATCAGAATTCTTTTGAATGTTCAAATCTATTGAGGCGGTGATTCGCAAACTCACATGCATTCGTAATTCACAGATAATATGAAAGATGTGTTGGCCTTCTCTGAAATCGTGGTTAATGTGATAGCGGGTTCAATAGGTGAGGATACTTATCTAAGCAGATACATTTTGCCGTAGCCTTTATGGAAAAATTGGTCTGCATTTGTTTCACGAAGTTCCATGGCATCGTCATTTAACTGAATATTGACTTTATAAAGATATACTCCGTTGGCGAGTTGATCTCCATATTCGTCCTTACCATCCCATGCATACTCTGTAATATTCTTTCCTATATGGATCGGGCCGAGCTCATCAGCGAATATTTCTCTTACCACCCTTCCTGATATGGTCAGAATCCGTATTCGAAAATCTTGCGGTGGTTCTGAGCCTGTAAGTGTGAACACAAACCGGGTAGATGTTGAGAATGGATTGGGCCAATTCATCACCGCAGTAATTGTGGGTTTGTTGATTACTTCAAAAGTAATGAGATAATCCAGGTCCCCTGATTCATTTTTAGAAACATCCTGGGCCTGAACCCTCAACTCATAAATGCCATCCGCCAATTTATTTGGATCTAATTCTACTCGAGCGCGGTTTTCCGGTAAGGATGCAGGAATAAACCGAAGGGTATTTCCACTGTAAGGAATTGGATCGCCTTCGATTTGGCCTTGTAATGTCAGGTATACGCGCATCAATGCAGTGTCACTCAATGCCAGATATTGGTTTTCATCTTTGAGTTCGACAACAATATGTGGTTGTGCCGAAACAATGTCCCCATCTAGAATATGCACCCCATCAAAGGTCACATCAACCAATGGATTTTGTTGGTCGCCTTTTACATAAAAAGGTTGTTCTGCGATATTGTTAAAGTGGTATTTCTCAAGCTGATCAAATCCACCCTTGCTGTTGACAAAGGGATTCACCTCAATCCAGAGACTGTTGTTCCCAGGAAGTCCTTTGGTGGCAAAGGTCAATCCAGTCAAAATGGTGTCTGGAGATTGCAATAAAGGCTTATATCTGATGCTCGGTAGCGGAATGATATTTCTGTTCCTATCTACAATCCAAAAAGAAATAAGCAAACTATCCATGTCATACTCACTTATGTTTTGCACAACTGTGGAGAATGAGACCAGCTCTCCTTCGTCAACGGTATCACTTTTAAAGGATAAATGAATAGAAGGATTAAGTGCAGATTCCGGAACATCATCCAACAAGACATGCCAACTTCGCAACTGAGCGGCAGTTTTTAGGGAATCACCTTTGTGTACCCTGAGTTGTATTTTGGAGTAGAGGGATGAATCGATCAATGCGCCCAAATTGAAGATGTCGGAGGAATCTGGGGAAATGCTTGAGAGCCCTGGGATGATCACCGTATTTCCTGCGGCGTCAATCCCACTTACCTGAAGCTTCACGCTGTCGCTTAAATCCAACGTTTTCATATCCCAGTGAAGTGAATTCCAACCTCTGGCTGGGCCTATATTCTTGGTGGTAATGTATCCGAAATCATTGTTGGTTGTGAGATCGGCTGACAGCACTATAGTAGAATTGTTGGCCACACCGATCACCTCTTTAACACTTGATGGGTCTCCTACCTTTGTGAAACAAATGAAAGGCCTGTCTCCAACTGCCGGGGTGATGCTGGTCCACCCAATCGATTGGAATGCACTAAACAAGCTCGAATCCCAGGTGCTGGTCAACCCGGATCGAAATGTATAGGCCAAAGCATAGTGGCCAGTAGGTATAGATGATAAATAAGATTCAAGAGCCAAACGCTCTGCACTGAATTGAACACGAAAAATTTCCGCTTTTACCAGTTTGGTGCCGCATTGTGTGGGGTTAGAAATCCATGGTTCCAAGCTACTTGGATCGATTACCGCTACAATCACTGCTTGATCTACCCCGCAACTGGAAGCTACCATGTTGCCGCCATTAATCCTATACTCCGTGGCAAGCCAGTCAGCAGTATTCCCGGCAGCGCCAACAGATTGACACCACAATTCTTTAGGGGTTGTTAAGTAATCAAAGGTCCTGGCTGGTTTGTTATAAGTGATGAGGTTGAAGTCATCGTTTTTAAACTGATGAAAATGGGCCTGTCCCCATCCGCTCTTGCCTTCGATATGTTGGAATGAGCTCTCTCTCCAGGTTGGGTTTACTGTGTTCTTGGCTACTCTCCAAAAGAATACCGTGCTGTCATCAGGAGCACTAAAGGCAGGATTTGAAAACAGCGCTGCTAAGTAAGATCCTTGTGTTGGGGCCCATTCAACGACTCCACCGGTCTGGGAAGTTGTGTATTGCGCCATGGGAGGCGCAAATGCATCTGAAGTATCAATTTGAAAAATGTATGATGTGTCCAATGCAAAAGGGTTGCCGGTCGATGCTTTTAAGGTCTGCATGATATCTGGAACAACCGCAAAATTATAGGGGTAGATGGGGATGATGTTATCTGATTTAATGAGAAGGGAATAAAGTATTTCGTTGTTGTTTTCTGTCAGTTCCTCCACCACATCCATGACATCCACCTTGATGCCAAAATTATTGAGTCCCACGCCGTTTATAAGATCAACTGGCAGCTTCACTGTGAAAGTATCTTTGTAAAAAATATTGTTCGCTGTAATAGTGGTCAGGTCATAACCTGCATTGAATTCTGTCGGGAAGAAGCGCTTAATCTCGATACCGATCTCTTTCTTGATCGCCCTGCCTAAATTCGTAACGATGATATTCAAGTCAAAAGAGTCAATTTCTGTCGATACAATGTTAGGCGTTGTAAATACATCCTGCACTCGAATAGCATAATCGGGTTTACTGCGGGCATTGAGCACTACCGCTGGATCACCATGCAGGGTCATGAACAAACACGTTTTTTTAAGATTATTTGAGTTCGCACCTGTTGGGTCCTGCACGTTTATGATGGTTTGTGTGATGATCTCGCCTAGCGACTGGCCATACATTTTCTGTCCAAGATTCCTGTAGAGGTCCCGCGAGTATTTGTCCAAAGGTACCGGTTCACCAAAGGACACGGAAGCCAGGAACCCGATCGTACCTTTAGGATGCAGCACCCAGTCTTCACTATTGCTCAGAGAGGTGGGCTGATGTATATCTCCAACCAAACAGGAGTTCGCGATGAGCAGTGGGTATCTACCATCCTTATTATCGTAAGCATCCGGATTGTCAATGTTTTGGTCAAAGCCACTGCCCGAAGCATGGCCAAAAAATGTTAAAATTGAAACACCATTATTGATAAGATCCTCTATAGAATCAGAGGTAGTGATTTGTATTGGGTCTGATGAGTTTTTGACGAACGTATGTACCTTCCCTCCAAAAAGTGTATCTTCTATCGTACTTTCGTAAGTCCTTAGGTAGCCTTGAAACAAGATATTTGAAGCACCAGTTCCGCCAGCGAAATGAAGGATTTGCTTTTTCCACTCCTCCTGCCCGAGTGTTTGATTAATATCCAATTGACTCTGTACTTCAAGTTGATTGGCATCGAGCTCTTTAACCTTGTTGAGATAGTCTCCAAGTTCTTCTCCTGTAGTGGCGGCAACACGGCCAGTTGGAATAGCAGGTTGGTACAACGTATTATCCAGGCCGGATGTTAACATGATATCTGAAGACGGCCATCCAAACGTTGGCACCAACACAGTATTGAAGTTAGGTGTTGTTGATCTACTATTGGTATAAGCAACGCTCTTCCCCAGTAGCAGCAGATTTGAGGGTTTAGTGGCCCAGGTTAGGGTCATTTCAGCAAACCCCCTAATCGCCATAGGACTCTTTCGAATTCCAAATGCAAATTGATCGTATAACTCTTCAATGTCTGCGGCTATAACATCGTAATTTCCACCATCAGGGTTAATGCTTCTGTATGTTATATAATCGGCGATAAAATTGTTCCCGCTTACTGAATTGGTCAGTTTTTCATTGTACACAATTAGATATGCCGAATCATGAGGTAAAACACTGTAATTGGTAAACTTTCCGTTGAAACCAGGTCCAGCAGGCGTAAGCGTTCCAATAGTGGTTATCTCCCCTACACTATATATGTAGCATTCCTTTTCACCTCCTGAATTGGGAATCAGGACTTCGTGACTGCTCCCATTGTCTCCAACAACAATTCGTCGATTGTTGGTAAGATCGTATACCCACACTCCTTGATTCAAGTCATTGAAATTCGACAGGTTCAAATATGCAGTACCACCAGAGGGGCCATCCAGAACACCCATCTGCATGGAGGACACATTCCCCATATTTAGTGTATGAGGGTACACAATTGAAATACATGCGACCGTATTTCTATCGATTGCACTTGGAGCCGGAGTAAAAGTGAAAGTCGTACTGCTACTGCCAAGAGAGGAGACGCTGGAAGTATATGACAATTTATTGACTGCTATCTGATTGTATGATACCGTTGATCCAGTACCGGCAACACTGACTGAAACAGTATGGCTTTGCAGATTGGCACCGATAAGCGAACTTGTAGCTAGCGCTGATGGGCCAGCTGCATAAGCGTTCGCCGTTGTAACAGATATCGTGTAGGCAGCTGTAAAGGCTGGTCCTGAAAAAGATTGGCCTTCAGTATGTCCTGCCTCATACAAGGCAAAACCTCCCGCAATCCTGTATTGCCCCCCATAGGAGGTGCTGAAATAATCCCTTCTGGATTCATACATGAAGTAATCGGCCGTTGTTTGGCCCGAAAAGTTCAAGTTGTTCAACGTCTGCAGGCGTCGATTTGAAGTCGTTGCATCCCATGTCAAATAATAGGTTGCCGTGTCGGTAAACAGACTTATCTCGGGATTGGCATGGGCGTTCGGTGTATCATAGAATGCTGTATCCAGCCATCCCGTATTTTTTTCGCCGTAGAATTCGATATAGTCCCATTTAAAGATATTTGGCCCCGAACCTTCCACATGAATGTACAGTTCTACGCCCCTCCCGAATATCTGAAGGTCTTGTCTACGAACAACGTTTGTGGTATCTACCCCTGCATTATCAAGGGCTTTAGCGAACGTGGTGAAATCAATGCGGTAGACACCATCCTCAGCTACTTTAACCTTAAAATATTGCTTGTTATAGTCAATCCAGCTATTGGTTAGCTGGCCGAACCCGGATAATGAGATCAGGAGGAATAGCCAGATATAACACAATCGTTTCAACTGCTGTCAGGTTTGCTTCTTTTGTTGATATCTAATTTAAGGGAGAAAACATTGGAAAGCAAACCAACATTTTGTCCAACATTGGTCAACGCATAATCGATATGAATAGATTTGAGTTTTACACCCAGGCCCAAATTGGGTTGCATATTAAAGCTAAATTCCTGGTCCAGGTTCTGCGTTTGCTGAATATTACTTACACCGGCCCTTAAAAAAGCAAAACCACCATATCCCAATTCAATTCCCATATGAGGATCAATACTTATGGGGTTCCCTCTGATAAGTACGTTTCTTTTCCCGTCAAACGTTACATCCAAATCGATCTCGCTGTAGAGGTTGAACTTTTCTGAAAATGTGAACATCTTCCCCGCTCCTAAAATGATTCTAGGCAAAGTGATTTCCAGCGAATTCTCCGGAATTTCATTACCGGTAAGCGTGAATACGTCTGCCAATTTTTCTGTGTTGAAGCTCCATGCGTTGAAGGTCGACGTGATATCACGGCCCATTGCACCAAACTTCCAGGTGCCTACCTGATATTGGGTGCCGAAATCGAGACCAAAGCCCCATGCGGTTGCAAATTCTCCAACTTTTCGGTGCACAACCTTAGCATTGCCTCCATACGTAAGCCCTTTTATTTTGCTTTTCTTAGCATAGGAGAAGATGAACGCATAATCAGCTGCTGAAAATGATTTTATCCTGTCATAATTGATGTTTCCGCTTGCATCTATCAGTTCCGAAGTATCTGGGATATTGTCGATACCCAATCTGAGGAGCGGTGTGAAGCCAATGACTGTAGTGGCATCTGTCCGGGCGGCAATTGCACCGTAATCATATTTAGCAATACCAGCAAAAAACTCATTGTGCATGTACCCAATCTGAACATCACTTTTAAGCTCATTTAGCCCGGCTGGGTTCCAGAAACCTGCAGTGACGTCATCAACATGTGCAACACTTGAATTTCCCATAGCAAGTGACCGCGCACCAACGCCAATAGAGAGGAATTCATTGCTGTATTTCGGCGCTTGGGCAAACGCCGATCCTGCCAACRATAGACAAGCTAAAAGAAATAAGGAAAATTTTGCATTCATTCCTGAGAAATAGAGATACAAAAATTGAAAAACGGTGGTTTGATTATGGGTGATGAAAGATAACTTATAAACAGGTAAAAGGAGGAAATATTATATGTTTAAGGGGATTATTGGCCAATGAAGCCCGAATAAGAATATTTTTGTCCAAAATTCGACAATGGCATTTAAGTCACATCTCCCAAATATACTCACCAGTATGAACCTGGTTTGTGGGTGCTTGGCGGTTATCTGTGCGCTCAAATCTGATGTATACCCAATGGTGTGGGCCACCTATCTGATTTGGGTGTCAGCGATATTCGATTTTTTAGATGGAATGGCGGCAAGAGTCCTCAAGAGCTATTCTGAGCTCGGCAAACAATTGGACTCCTTAGCGGATATGGTGAGTTTTGGCGTGGCACCCGGCATGATCCTCTATGCAATGATTCAGGATGAGGCAGCTCGGTCTCAAGAATGGATCGCGTATTTTGCTTTAATAATTCCGGTACTATCTGCACTTCGGTTAGCTAAGTTCAATATCGACGAAGAACAAAGTGAGTCATTCATCGGCCTGCCGACTCCGGCCAATGCTTTGCTCATTGGTTCTCTGCCTTTGTTGCTGGAGAAAGGCAATATTAAGATAGCTGCACTGGTCGGTACTCCAGAGGTTTTGGCGGCTATTGGGGTGTTCTTATCACTGCTCTTGGTATCCAAAATTGGAATGTTTTCGCTCAAGGTCAAATCCTATGGTTGGAATGGGAATGAGTTGGTTTACTCATTTTTAGCGTTGGCTGCATTAATTTTAATTGTGCTACCGTATTCCGCGTTGCCAATTATTATACTTTTGTATATCAGTATCTCGATCGTTCAGTCGTTGCTGTTCAAACTCAAAAAGTCTTAATTCACATCAAATGCATTACAAAGCAGAAATCGACATTATGCCGCTTAAGGCGCTCTTGGATCCGCAGGGAAAAGCCGTTAGCGCAAGTATGAATAATCTTGGTCTGCCTGAGGTGACAGAGGTCCGCATTGGTAAACACATCACGCTAAATGTTGAAGCGGGTAGCAAAGTGGACGCGTCCGCAAAAGTTGATGAGGCCTGTAAAAAGCTGCTCGCTAATGAGATTATGGAGAGTTACGAGTTTGAATTGACCGAGGCTTAACGTACTCGCTATAGAAGTGATAGATTTCCGAGCATGGTCGGGATAAAATAGGAAGATAGCTTGGCAAAGAGAAAACTGCAGCAATACGCCGAGGTCGATACCTTTTCAAATGTTGTTCAGCCTTCTTATGACCTTATACAAAAGGGCCATGAATTGAGGGGGAGATGGTCACAGGATCATTTTAACAACGACCACCCAATTGTACTCGAGTTGGGATGTGGGAAAGGTGAATATACAATCAATCTGGCCGAGAAATATCCTGATAAAAATTTCATCGGCGTAGATCGAAAAGGTGCTCGAATTTGGACCGGCAGTAAGTACGCACTGGAAAATGATCTGTACAATGTGGCCTTTTTGAGGATGGATATAAGGATGTTGGAGCGCTTATTTAATCCGGGAGAGGTGGATGAGATTTGGATTACTTTTCCGGATCCACAACCCAAAACATGGCAGGCAAAAAGACGGTTGACGCATCCGAGGTTCATGGGTCAGTATACGAAACTGCTAAAGCCAGGAGGGTGTATCCATCTTAAAACGGATAATTTGGCTTTTCATGAGTACACGCTAGAGGTACTGGAAGATTTGCAATACCAAATACTCGATCAAACCAAGAATCTCTATCAAGTTTCAGGGCCTGAAGAGGCCAAGCTGGTTCAAACATACTATGAGAAAAAGTTCCTAAAAGAGGGACTGCCCATCACCTATCTTAGGTTTAAGACTTAGGGGCTTCTTCCCCATACGAGGCGAGAAATTTTCTCTCATGGAGCAAGAATCCATTGTTCTGTACGAGTATGTGTACGCTCAGGTTCTCAATTGAAATCGGTTCTTTAGCATTTACCGATGCCACATTGGTATGGCGAATGTTGTTACCGTCGACAATGATAACCAGGCCCGATCCAATGGCTTCCATATTGTGTCCATCAGTAATGAGCAATCCGGTATCTTCTCCTAAACCGATACCCACACAAACTGGATTCATAGCCACGGCTTGAAACAGCCTCGAGAATCTTCCTCTCTTTACAAAATGAGAGTCAAATGTTACATCTTTGATAAAGCCCAACCCTCTTGATAACTGCACTTCATTTTTGATCAGTGCTTTGGAGCTGCTGCCTTGAATCATCGTATTCGACATGGCCATCGCCCCTGCACTCGTGCCTGCGACGATAAAAGGCTCGGTGACATATCGTTTAAGCAAGATTTTTATAAAGTCGGTCCCTCCAAAAATGGTTGTCAAACGCAGCTGATTTCCACCGGAGAAGAGTACCCCAGCACAAGTGCGGGCCCGCTCTAAATAATCTTCGTTCAAGGTGTCTTCCCTGGAGCGGATGTAGATAACATCGACATTGGAATGACCCAGTCTGTTGAAAGCAGTGATATACTGGGCCCCTACTACTTCTGGAATTTCGGAAGCAGTGGTTATGATTTCAATACGGCCATTGTCGCCTTCTAGCTCTTTGAGCATCCGGGCAAGAATGCCCAGTTCAAAAAACTCTTGGTTGGTAGAATCGCTGTTGAGCTGTTCTTCCTCGCCTTTATTAACTGCACCTCCAATGGCAATAAGTTTCCCTTTTGGAGTAATCAAATCGTCCTCATCCATACAAGAATACAAAGGTACTCTAAAAATAAAAATTAAGGTTTGATTTATTCAGTTAATTTATGAACAAAATATTTTTGGGGATTATTAAAAATGAAGATATTTCCGGATATTTGAACTCGTTTTTCCGGAGTGGATGAGTCACGTAAGGGACCAGTCATTTATACCCAGGTTATAGAGTTGTTGAGTAGCGTGGTAAATGGGAGACTTCAATGGAGGAAGGTTGTATTTAAGGCAAGTTTTGATTGATTTCGACAATAATAATAGATTAAAGATATAGACATGAAGATAGTTGACATCAGAGTGATGCGTGGGCCAAACTACTGGTCCATACGGAGAGGGAAGTTGATTGTGATGCGCCTGGACCTGCAGGAGATGGAGGAGCGCCCGTCAAACAAAATAAGAGGATTCTATGGCAGGTTGAAAAGTTTAATGCCTTCGATGATGTCACATCGATGTTCTATTGGTGAAACTGGGGGCTTTTTCCAAAGGGTAAAGCAGGGGACGTGGATGGGCCATATTGTTGAGCACGTAGCGCTGGAGCTGCAAACACTTGCCGGCATGGATTGTGGCTTTGGAAGAACACGTGAAACAGGTAACAAAGGTGTTTACAATGTGGTCTTTTCTTATACCGAAGAGAAAGTAGGCATCTTTGCCGCCAAAGCTGCAGTAAAAATTGTGAAGGCCCTTGTAGAAGACAAAGCGTACGATTTGGAAAGTGATATCCAGGAGATGCGTGAGATAAGGGAATCTGAACGCTTGGGACCAAGTACGGGATCTATCGTGGACGAGGCCAAACGACGGAATATACCATTTATCAGGTTGAACAGGCAYTCGCTTGTACAGCTGGGTTACGGAGTCAATCAGAAGAGAATCCGCGCAACCATCACCAGTGAAACAAGCAACATMGGGGTTGATTTGGCAGGTGATAAAGAGGAGACGAAGGACCTGCTTCAAAGAGCTGGTGTGCCGGTACCAAAAGGAAGGGTCATTAGATATGAAGAGGATCTGGCCTGGGTATTTGACAAGGTTCCGTTTCCCGTGGTGATCAAGCCCGTTGATGGCAATCAAGGCAAAGGCGCCACGATTAATGTATCGAATGAACRGGATGCTAAAACCGCATTTGCAGCCGCAAAGAAATATTCCAGAAGAGTGATTGTAGAAAGCTTTATTACTGGCTTTGATTATCGTTTATTGGTAGTGGATTCCAAATTTGTAGCAGCTGCCAAGAGAACACCGGCAGCCGTTATTGGTGATGGTAAATCCACCATTGAAGAGTTAATTGAAAAAGTCAACAAAGACCCAAGAAGAGGTTATGGACACGAGAATGTCCTAACCGAAATTAAGGTGGATGGCATGACCGAGCGGTTGATGGCAGGTCAGAATCTCACCCTTGAGTCCGTGTTGCCAAAAGACGAAGTGCTCTATCTGAAAACAACAGCGAATTTGAGTACTGGAGGCACATCAAAAGATGTCACGCACAAGGTGCATCCTTATAATGTGTTTATGGCAGAGCGTGTATCTAGGGTGATCGGGCTCGATATATGCGGAATGGACATCATGGCACCTAATATTGATACGCCAATCAATGAAAATGGTGGAGCGGTCTTGGAGGTCAATGCAGCGCCTGGATTCAGGATGCACCTCGATCCCAGTGATGGATTTCCACGCAATGTGGCTGAGCCGGTAATTGACATGCTCTATCCTCCAGGCACCAGTACCAGAATTCCTATTGTGGCAGTGACTGGTACCAATGGAAAAACAACGACGGTCCGACTGATTGCTCACATTATGAAAAATGTGGGTAAAAAAGTTGGTTATACCACTTCCGATGGGATCTACATTCAGAACAGAATGCTCGAAAAGGGTGACTGCTCTGGTCCTAAAAGTACCGAGTTTGTGCTCACTGATCCTACCGTTGATTTTGCTGTTGTAGAATGTGCACGGGGCGGAATGCTTCGGGCAGGATTGGGATTTACGCGCTGTGATATAGGGGTGGTGACCAATGTTGCCCCGGATCACCTTGGGCTTCAGGATATCAATACGGTGGAGCAACTTGCCAGGGTAAAATCAATTGTTCCTGAAACCGTAAATCGGGATGGATTTGCCGTATTAAACGCTGATGATCCATTGGTGATGAAGATGAGAAAGGGACTGAACTGTAATATTGCTCTGTTCAGTATGGATGAGAAAAATGTTCATGTCAAAGAGCATTGTGCTAACGGAGGAGTCGCCGCTATTTATGAGAATGGCTACGTGACCATCAATAAAGGAGGTTGGAAGATTAGAATCGACAAGGTTATCAATATGCCCCTGACCTTCGAAGGTACGGCGGTGTTTATGATTCAAAATATCCTGCCTGCAGCGCTTACAGGTTTCTTGCGAAATGTCAAGATTGAAGAGCTGCGATTGGCGTTGCAGACCTTTATTCCTTCTCCGGTTCAGACACCTGGAAGGATGAACTTGTTCGAGTTCCAAAACTTCAAGGTTTTACTGGATTTTGCACACAATCCAGCTGGAATGGAAGCGGTTGGTATGTATCTCAACAATGTGGAGGACAGTCCTAAAATTGGCGTCATTGCAGGAACTGGAGATCGAAGAGATGAGGATATTATTCAATTTGGTGAGGGAGCAGCCCGGTATTTTGACGAAATGGTTATCAGGCAGGATACGCATTTGCGGGGAAGGACTCGGGAAGAGATCGTAGGGTTGCTCATTCAGGGAATAAAAATTGTTAAGCCTGACATGCCGATCCAGGTGATTTACGATGAACGTGAAGCGATAGAAACAACCTTTAAAACCGCGCCTTACGGAGCATTTATCTGTATTCTTGCTGAGACCGTTACCGGCGCACTACAGATTATCGCTGATCTTAAAGAAAAGGAGGGCAAGCTCAATATTCGCAAGCAGGATATTCCCAACTTGAAATAAGGTATTGAAGGACGACAATTTTTTCGACAGGGTTTATGAGGTGGTGAAGCTGGTACCCCGTGGCCGGGTAACTTCTTACGGTGCCATTGCTAAATATCTCGGAACGGTGGGTTCCTCCCGCATGGTTGGTTGGGCCATGAATTCATCCCATGCACACACAGCCGCTATCCCAGCGCATCGTGTGGTGAATAGGTTGGGTTTATTGACCGGCAAAAATCACTTCGGTGGATCTACGCTGATGCAAAATTTATTGGAAGCGGAGGGCGTAAAGGTTGTCGACGATCAGGTGATAAATTTTGAGGATGTTTTTTGGGATCCGATTGTCGAGTTGCAAATGTAGCCTTCCACGTTCCGCTGTCTGGATTCCTCCTGTCTTCCTCTCTTCAACCCAGAAACGTTCTGTTCATGATGGTTTACTTGGGCTGATTATTTGAAATGAGAGTGGCAAGGCTGTTTTTGAATCTACGTTTACGCAAATTGAAGAGTAGGTGAGGTGGCCTTTAGTTTATTTTATTGGAGCATACAGCATCTAAAATCATGGCAATATGTTAACCACGGAGGGCACTAATAAGACACAAAGAGACACAGAGGTTTGAAAAATTGAATCACTCTTGGTGACCTCTGTGCAATCTCTGTGTGCTCTGTGGTTCTAATTTTAAACGCTGCCCCCACCCTAGAAACGGCTAAATACACACCCAGACCTGTGCACCTCTATCTTTAATATGAATCGGAAGGTGTTGTATAGCGGAAGAAACGAGGAGTTGCAGATGCAGCCTTCCATGTTCCGCTTTCAACATTCTTTGATCGTTGTTGGAGATGGTGTTAGAAAAGCTTACGCGAAACAAGGGTAGGGGCAATTCCCGAGTGTGAGGAACAGTCTTCTCAGAACTTAACAAACTGCTCCGTGAACACAAGATCACTGGAGATTAAGCGTGCATGGTATAAGCCAGGGGCCAATTCCTCAATATTCGCGATGAACTTCTTAAATCCTTGAGAGAAGGTCCGGGTGTAAACCAATTTACCGGCCCCATCATAAATCGTAAATACAGCGGCATCATCTGCAACGCCTTTCAAGATGATATTCAGAAAATCCGTAGCTGGATTGGGCATGATGGCGAAGCCTACCTGTTCGTCTTGAGAACAGTTGGTAATAACGAGGTTAGAATAAGTGTACTTGCCGTCATAATCAGTTTGCTTCAACCTATAGAAAGTAGTTTGTTCGATGTTCTTATCATCATAAATGTCATAGTAGATTACATTATTGCTGGTTCCAGCTCCATCGACCATTTCCACAACGGTGAATTCTGTGCCGTTAGTACTCTTCTCTATTGTGAAGAACTCATTGTTGCTCTCTGAAGCAGTCGCCCAGCTGATACTCACTTTATCCTCGTCGCATGCCGCATAGAATGAGATCAATTCAATCGGCAGTGGAACCGATGATTTTCCAATTCCTTTTTGCGAGAAGTCCGTCATACCCAATCTGAGTGCAAATCCATCGGCCACCATTCTTCCAACTCCATTATTGGCATTGATCCCTGGATCTCCGAAGCCGCAGGGGTTACAGGTCCAGTCAGCAGCATCTGATGAGGCAGTTGGACGACTCAGTATGGCGAATTGATCGTTCGCCAAGCCACCAATGTTGGCAGTGTAAAGCTTCAGGTCGTAATCGCCACCGGTACGTGGAGCGTCAGGATCTAGGTACCAAACGCCTTCCGTTGCCACTGAAGTATACGGCGTTCCTTCTTCAGTTGCGCCCAGTGTGCCTCCTACCGGCAGCGCACCGAACTTAGCATCGATATAAGTAAAACCCGTTAAGCTGCCATTAATGAGCTCAGTCAAATAATAATCGGCTCCGGTTAATCCATCTCCAACCGGAAAAGGATACGTCTCCGTGTTGGGGGCCCCGCCAATAAACCTCCGAAGATTTCCATTGACAAAACTTGCACCAGAGTGTCCAATGACATCAGTGCCCGTTGTGCTCTCAATAATTAAGTAATTCGCCCCTGTCACCACCACACCGTCTGTGAATCTACAAATCCCCTCTACAATTACATTTCTGCTCAGGCTGATAGGCGTTCCCGCTGCACTGTTGTTAAACTCTAGATACTCAAAGCGGGTGTCGGCAGTGCCTCCAATCGTCTCAGTGCCGGTACCCCTAAACCGTACC
>JAESRW010000002.1 GCA_016764395.1 Flavobacteriales bacterium | reverse complement strand
AATGAATAAGTACGGCGCAAAGCCTATAACCATTGACGGCATTAGGTTTGCAAGTAGAGGCGAGGGCCGCAGGTATCGGGAGCTAAAGCTATTAGAGCGTGGCGGAGTTATTAGTAACCTGGAGCTACAGCCATCATTTAAGCTCTATTGTGGCGATGTCCCGGTTAAATACGAAAGTGGCAGACAAGCTGTATATAAAGCTGATTTCAAATACATGGATAAGGAAAGGGGAGAGATTATAGAAGACTTCAAGGGAATGGATACCTCAACATCAAAGCTAAAGCGCGCACTGGTAAAGGCGCACTACGGGGTAACTGTTCACATTGTGAAATAAATTAACCAGATTTAAGTTAACTAGAGAGAGGCGAGACGATGAGAGACTTTTTAATTAAACTGCTGGGCGGATATACAAAAGACGGCGAGTTTGACCGCACACTTAAGGCTGTACAGCACGCACAAACCGAACGAGACAAGGAATGGGGCGCTAAGACTGCCAAGCGTGAAAAGGAAGTCACCGCTTGTTTACTCGCACGAATTGAGAAGACAACAGGTATATTCCTTAGGCTGGCAAAGTGGAACCACAAACGCCAATACAGGTCTTCACATATTCACACTGAAGCCGCTCTATCAAAAGCTGAAGGTCTGGATCTTGAGGGCAGTATTGCAAGGAGTTAGAAAGACTATGCGGCCAAAAGCTCCCAAACACAAACGCATTAAGCCTAAAGGGGCAGCAGACCCCAACAAGGTAGAGCAGGCACACATTGACCGGGTTTTGTCTTATGGATGCCTAGTGTGCGGTAGGGAGGCTGTTCCACACCATATTATGCATATGAAGGGTAAAGCTAGAAGGAGGGATCACAGGTTTGTGGTTCCTCTTTGTCATATTGAACACCATATGGGTCGTTACGGCGTGCATTTACTCGGAGGTGAAGAGGCCTTCAGGAAGATGTATGATATTGATTTGGTGGCGTGGGCTGTGAATGCCTGGGAGGAATCTAATTAGCTTCTTCAATCGCCCTATTGTGCCGAGCCTGTTCTTTTCTGGTAAGCAGGGCGTTTCTCTTTGTTACTCTTGTGTTGATTTCACCTCGTATGGCGTGGATTATAACACCAATCAACCCTATGCATAATGAAATTATTAACCCGTATGCTGCGGCGTTTTCGTTAAGGTCTGCAAGTAGAGCCGAAAATAAGCTACCCGTCATCCCGATCCCGATTAATACGCTCTCTAGCTTCAGCCCTATCACGTCGCCACTCCTTGACTAGGCCTTTTATGCCGTATTGAATTAAAGATAGGACGCAGCCCGCCAAAATTACCGCCACCACATACAAAGGATACAAACCCCCGTATGTTCCTACTAGCATCACCTCTTGACCATCCACTGCAAGCTCCCAATAAGACGAGTATTTGTAGTATATTTAAAAACAATATCGATTGCTCATAGTTGGAATATATACTGTTAGTTGCACTAAGTATATTAAAACTAAACACTTCAATAGTATCTACTTTTGTAATTCTAGCTAAAAGGGAAACTATAGTGGCTAGGTTGACAGAGATAAACGCCGCCATAAGGAACGCTATGGACGTTCTACCCTTCTGTGAATACTTGCGAACCATCTTAAATGTGGCTAATTCCAAGAATGCAAGGAACGAATATATATAGGCGAATGTCATCTGCCAGAGGTTATACCCCTCCTTTAAACCGTATTCGCTGTATAGAGAATCGCCGTATTCTTGTCCCATGAAGTAACCGTATACATGGGCTGCACCCATATTAAACGCGCTGAACCCTGCAATGATAATCATGGTCATGTGCCATGTATTAGGCTTTTGGAGCGTTGGGCCGGGCAACCCAGCCATGCCGACACAGCACAGCACCAGTAAAGCGTGAGGTGCATATTGTGCTATGTCGAATAAGGTCATTTTTTCACAGTCTTCTTTTTTGTTGGTTTCTTCGGGGGCTTTCGAACTGTGCCGCCCCTTTTTCCGTCGCTAGACACGTTAGTCACCGTCCGGATCTGGGTCAATTGGTGGCCCTGGTGCTGTGCCGCCGTCTTCCAGATCGTCCTCAGGGTCGCTCATTGTAATGTCAAGCATAACTTACTCCTTTGTTATAGTAAATACTCGGAACAAAAACTACTTCTTCTCTAAACTTTCGCGGTAGAGAGCTTGCCAACGTTTAAGCATTGGGTCGGCTTGGTCAATATATTTCTGTATTGCTGCCATCCATGCCGCTAGCTCTAGATAGTATGTGTATTCGATTGCTACGTGATTCAAGGGTGCTCTTTCGCCAGATTCTACCTTTTCAATGATCGAATGAATATTTGCCTGCGTTATAATCTCAAACTCTGCAAACTCTCGCGGCGTTACTTCATCTGGTAGATTGCCAGGATTAGGAACCGTTTGAACTATTTTCGTCTGGGTTACAATTCGCTCTACAGGTGGCAGCTTGGATTTCCCGCACCCGCTTACGAGTAGCACGGTTGATAATACGAGCAAGAAGCTCAGGTTTCTTATTTGCAACATTCGCCCACCTCTTCCGATAACTGTTCAGCTTGTTCTGAAGGTCTGCAAGTTCTTTCCTGTCTTGCGCCCGTTCTACGTCCTGCTGTATCTTAAGCTTGTAGTCTTCTAACCTATCTAGCCTCAATTGATCTAGTGACGCGTTGGTGGCCTTTAAAACGCCTTCAACTGTTCGCGTGTTTTGCTCTGCGCGTTCGATCTTCTTAGCGCTATCAACCAACAAAGCATCATACGCCTTATCGGTCATATAGTACATGCCCCAACCAATAGCCGCAACTGCACCGATCACAAACATAATGCCGGTTTTACTCGAACCGAACATTGACGTTATGAATGAAAGGGCGGCCATCATTATTTATCACCTTTGTTCGTCGTGTGAGAATAGGCCATAGCGTGCAATAACATTGTTGGGAGCGTTGTAGTCAGGATTGGCGCTGCCTTTTCGCCCATAATGTATATAGCGAGTATCATTAAAGCAGTCACCACGCCGTACAACACAACGGCAAACCGCCGAGAGTTTTTATACTTATCGTCCATTAGAATGCTAATTGCAGCAGGTAAGCGCCAACGCCAGGGAGTATCCATTGCGGTAACATTTTAGGCCTGAACGGATAAGCTACCATTTCAAGGTTTTTCTTGATGGTCTTGATAGAGCCTTTAACCTTATGTTTCGCCTCGCCTACCTCTTTGAACCAGAAGAACAACGCAATGGCTACTGGAGAGAATATAAAGCTTAAGCCAAGCCCTATGATGATGTGGAATATTGTGCCTATTATAATCATTGTTCCGCCCCTGCTGATTGTGCTAGCTGCGTTGCTGTAACTGCATCGTTTAATGCTGCCGCAAAGTTTGCCGCTAGCTCGTTAAACTGCCGTGTGTCTTTAGGTGTATTAGCTGCCCGCAATAAGAAGTCTCTAAAGGCTTTGCTCTCGTATGCTCTGCCAGCTCCGCCAATGCCTGCAACCCCGATAAATGTTGATAGTGGGTCTACAATGGCCGCACCGCCTGTTGCAAACGGGATTAACTGTTGACCTGTAGGTGTGGTAGTTGCAGCCCTTTGTGCTTCTCTAGTGGCATCAAGGAGCTTAACAAAGCCGTCTAACCTCTTCCTGTCGTCACCTTTAAAGAAGGCCTTAATAGCTTTCTGTGTGTTTGGCTTCAGGAACTCGTTAGTAATTCTGTCAGGATTTAAATTAATAAACCCGCCAGCTTTATTTACTGCATCCCGAATAATAGCCGCCCTTGCTGCTGCGCGTCCTWCTTGCCCGGCATTACTAGCTAAACGTTCTAGCTCGCTTGTCTTGCCGCCTCTAAGAACTTGAGCCGCCACTTCAGGTGTKGTTTCACCCCTAGAAAGAACGTTACGCAATTCGCTGCGCTTGAACTTACTAAACTCTTCTGCAAACAACTCATTGGATTTAGTGAACTTAGCCGCTGCTTCTGGATCGTTTGCTTTAGCGAATGTCTGCAAGTCCTTGTCAATTGCCGCTTTGACTTTCCGCAGTGCTGAAGCGTCACGCTGAATTAAAACTGAGTGCTGGCCTCTGGATAGTTGTTCTATGTCGCTGATAACCTCACTACGAACACGGGTTAATAGTTCAAAGTCACCACCTAAAGCGCCATCAACAGAACGTAGCCTTTGCAAAAGGTCTTGCCTTGCTAGTGTCCCTAGGCCTTCTTCCCGTGCAATTTGCTGTGCAATTTCGCTGGTTGCGCTCTTTGTAGGAACATCACCAAACTGGTTTAAGCTATCAACAGCTTGCGTGCGWATTGTTGCGGCTCTGGCTTGGCTGGCTTTCTGTGTTTGTGAAAGACCTTCGATTATACGAGCTTCTAGCGGTGCGTCTGCGGTTGCTCCAAACTCCCGAAGAATGTCTTCAGTTGCAGTTACGCGTGCTTCTTGCTGTGCTGCCCTTGCTGGTCCTGTGCCTGCACCGAAAGGAACCTTTTCAGCGGTAGAGCGTGCGATCTTACCAATTGCAGTTTGTGGCTGGCGAATATCAGTAGTAAGAACCGGAACGCCGGCCTGTTCACCAGCTTCAACAATCTCTTGACCGCGCCTAGCTTGTGCTAGCTCTGGCGCTCTTCGTGCTGTACGGGCTGCGATTCTTGGGATAGCTGCTGCACGGGAAGGGGGAAACGCTGTTTCAGTGAAAGCAAGAGCCTCACGCCGCCCTTGTTCCGGTGTAGCGCCGGGTATTACGGAACCTAAAACATCACCCAATAGACTAGCGCCGCCTATAGTTGCCCCGCCGATAAGTTCACCAGCTTGTACACCTGTATTTAATAAAGCTTGCGCAATTGTATCTAGGCCAGCAGGTAAATTGCCTCTCCGAAGAAAGCTAGTTACAGCTCTAGCGTTTTCAGGGTCAAGACCAAATTCTTCACCTACAAACTTTCTGACCTCTTGGCCCGCAGCTTCAAAAGCTCCCTTGCGCTGCCGAAGCTGTGGCGCAGGTTCTCCCGGCTGCGTTAATGCTTCGGCGGGCGCTTCAATATCAGGTTGCGGGCCTGCAAGCCTTCGCTTTGCCTCCGCTTCCGTTATCAATCCCCGGCGCAGCGCCTCAAGTATGTCTTTTTGATCTGCCATTACTGGTTCAATCTCTTCAATAATTCTTCATCTGTAAGCTGCGAAAGGTCTGTAGGAGCTTCAGCCCCTCCTCCCTGTTGCCGCAAGAACTCTACCACTGTTCCGCCATCCTCTAAAAACTCTATTTGCTGCTGGAAGTAATTAGATAGCTTTGTTTGTGCCGTCTTCTTGTTAACAAGGAACTCTTTCAAAGCAGCGGGTGATAATCCGGTAGGGAGCGCCGTTTCTCTCGCTAGCGCAAGTTCCCCAGCACTTAGCGCACCAAAGGTGGTCGCGCCAACAACATCAAGAGCTAGTTCATTTTGTATTTGGTTAAGCTCAACAGTCGAAGCCCTTACGCTTGGTAGGAACCTAGATACAGCTCCGGTGTCAGCGCCTTTGTCTAGTGCGGCAATAGCCCGATCAATGTTAAATAGGTTGGCTCTTATTTTCCCGATTGCAGTAAACCCTTTATCTATAGTCTTTCCTGCAAGCGTTCCTTTACCTTCACCGCGCTTTTTAGCCTCGGCTATTTCGGCCCTAGATACTCCAACCTCTTTAGATGTTATGTCAGCACCCCCGACTTCTACAGGCACTACTTCCTGCGTTACCGGATCGAATACGTGAGGAACCCCGCCAATATCGAAGGTTTTAGCGGCAGCGCCTACAGCTCTAGGGGATAAGCCAAGCCTAATTTTCTGAGCCTCGGTTACTTCTTCTTCTGATAGGCCGGCGGTTAGGGCTTTAAAGGCAGCCTGCGATGCTGGTGTGGCCTGTGCGGCATCACTCCTGGCCTTTTGCGCTAGCTGTTGTGCCTTCAATTGCGCCGCTAACTGCGGGTTAAACTGTGCGACCTGGCCTAATGCACCTTCATCACCAGCGAACGCACCCTGAAGGGCTTGAGCTATTGCTTGCTGCTGTGTCTCCTGCGCTGATACCTGTTTATCAATGCGGCTCTTGCCTGCTGCTGTATCAACAAGCCTAGAACCCAATCTAGCTAGACCTTCGCCAATAGAACCAATGTTTCTAGGCTGCTGCGCTTGTTGCTGCTGCAATAACTGCGCGACCAACTGACTACGATCCGGCCCCGTTTGGATAACAGGCGGTTGCGGAACTTGCCCACCCTGTACTTGTTGCCGCTGCTGCAAAGCTTGTAGTAATGGGTTTAACCCACCGCCTTGAAAAGCCATTATGTCACCTCATTGTAAATTACAGCATAATAGCCGTCTTTAATTACAACCGCTTCAGGTAGGGTTTGCATTACTTCCTGCGCCATCACGCCGATCTCTTCAATGCCGTTTTTAATGTAGCTGTAGAGATTGAAGCCCTTAGATGTTTTACCGATCTTGCGAACGTTAGCTTTTAGCCTGCGATCTGAGAGAATGGCCGCCGATCCTAAAGATCCACCAAGGTTAAATAGAYYAMYWASWWAKYCSMTRMWWWNTWGCWRMWNTWGWKCAAACTGCTGCTGTGCAATATTAGCAGCTCCTAGACTAGCCCCGATAACGTCAGGAGCTTGTACACCGAAGGCTGGCGTTGCCTGGAACTGCGGAGCCTGCACACCTGGAGCCGTACCGAGCAATGCGGCAATGTCGTTAATTGGTATTGAACGCTGGAAAGCTTGCTCTTGGAAGCCTTGCGCCCTTGCTGCATTTGCTGCCTGTCCACTTGCTAGAGCCTGATTAAACCCTAAGTTTTGAGCCTGATTTGCAAACTGTGCGCCTGCGCTTTGTTCGCCGAACTGCTGCCCTCTTTGCTGGGAACCCTGCTGGAACAATCTAGCTTGTTCTTGACGGCCTGCGCCTACAGAGCTTAAAGCAAGGTTTTCTAACGCTTGGTTTCTGCGTTCTTCAAACGGCGAGAATAATCTGTTCTGTGCGGCTTCAGAGCCTATAGGAAGCCCCCGCTCACTGACAAGCCGTTCAACATCGCCACGCTGTCGTGCAAGTTCCGGACGTAGTAAGTTAAGCCCCCGCTGGAAGGTGGCCTGCTCAAGCTCTTGGCCTTGCTGCCCGAAATCTTGACGAACTTGTTGTAAGCCGGACGTATCAATGCCGCCCGTTATAGCGCCACCTTGAGCGCCACCAGCGAGGCCCGGCAATCCTGAAGTGTCAATGCCTTGTCCTAATGCGCCTTCAATCCTGCCGACTTGTCCTTGTGCTAGTCCAGTAAGAGCGCCGCCAAGTTGCTGCTGTGCTTCAAACTGAGCTTGTGCTTCAGGTGTTAGCTGCGTGGTTCGCGTGAAGGAAGGGACAAATTGACCGCCAACATTCTGGCCGCCCGTCTGTGCGAAGCTTACAGTCCCTTCAGGGCCAACAACATTCTGTTGGTTGAGTATGGCGCTAGCAATTGCCGACTCGATATTAGCTTCACCCTGCGCGCCTGCAATGGCGATAGGATTCGGCGCTTGTGGTGGTGTTGGTGAGCTTTTACCCATTTTCTAATTCCAGTTACAATCTTTATTTAGCATGCCGTACAATACAGCGTCTTGCTTTCCGTCATACCCTTTGCGGGCGCAGCCTTCTTGTTTGAACCCAATTCGTTTAACTGTTAGCCGCATCTTCTTATTACCTTTAGCGCAAACTGCGTTTATCCGAGTAACGCCAAGCTGRTTAAAAGGATAATCAAATATAGCCTTTAGTATCTTCTTAGAACACCACGTAGGAGACGTTGACGCAAAGCTCATTTCAATCATGTGTTCTCGGTAATCATGAAACACAGCGCCGCCTATTAGCTCACCGTCTTCAGCAATGCCAATAGCCGCAAACATATCGCCGCCTATCTTTTCAAGGCCAAGCTCATTAGAAACCCAATCCCGAACTTGCTCGTCATATCCTATGGCAATATCAGGCATTAGGTGATGTTCCCCGCAGGATCATACCAGTCAGAACCGTCTGAAGTATTAGAAAACTTGTCGTCGCTGTTCCAAATCTCAGTGCCTGCACGTACAGAAGAAGCCGAAGGCCTTGAGCCGTTTGTAAACACGGCGTTAACAATTCCTAAAAGCACTTCGAAGTAACTGTCACCATGAAACCTAGCTGACGTAACGCTACCATTGGTTATTTCTAACATTCCTGGTTGCGAAGACGCGCCGGGCGTTACAGTGCCTTCAACAACAAAGCGCATTTGGACCGCTGGATTGTCAAAATCTGTACCGTTGTGTACTGCTGCGGTGATGTTGAATATATTATCGCCGTCCACTACAATAGTCGGAGCAGCTAATGTACCCCTAGACTTATTTCCAGATAAGAATGTGCCGCCTGTATTGTCAGAAGATCGCGCAATTGACAAGCTAGCATCGCTACCATTCAAGCCGTTTAACTGAAGGGAAGACGAGAAACCCTGCCCAGTGGTTAACGCTACCGGATTGTTCATCAATAACTTGCCGTTGTCATTAAATCTAGCATATTCTTCCGCTGTGCCGCCGTTTTGGAAAACGACTGCTTTAGTTGACAGCTGCAAAGCCGTTGTTGCGCCCGCGCCGTCTTCTACGTCCTGTAGTGTTGCAGAAACGCCGGTATTATCCACGCCGATCTGCAACACTCGTTTGTAAGTATCTGCGATTGAATTACCTGTAAAATCTGCCATTATATAATGCCTCCCGGCCTGATTGTTAAGTTTGTACTATACCAAGCTATGCTTTGGTTTGTGTCTGCATCAACTGCAACTGCAAAGCTGCTTCCTATAGCGTTCGCCGAGAGATTTACTTGTGAAACCGCCCCTTGGTTGTTCTCCCAATTAAAGTCTGCATCTTCCCATAAGTCTGGTACTTCTTCCCAAAACAAACCGCCCACATTAAGTGTCTGCAAGTTTGATGTTAGCGTGCCAAAAGAGAAATCTGTCCAGACTGCAACGGTAGTTTTAATTTTACCCGTACCTTCAATGAAGGGCTGCATCATTGATAGCTGTTTGTTTCTTACGCCGGGCAACGCTTCTTCAAAGCCGTTAAATGCTTGTATCGCGTAACCTTTAATATTAGCGCCGGGTGGTGACTCCCACAACTGAACTGTATCTTCCCAATTTGTGTTTGTGGTGTCCCATTTGGCCGTGCGGCTGGCGTCGGTGCGTCCTGTTTCAAGCTTGAACACTTCACCGCCTGCAAAGCCGCCGTATAGGTCGCCAAGGAATGAAGCAATAGAGAAGGTGTTTCTCTCTAACCATCTGCCCCATGCTTTAGTAACTGTGTTAAACACATGCTGGTTTGATGTGGTTGTTGTAACAGGAACGTTGATAATCATACGCCGGTTGTCTTCAGTTAAATGAATGCTCCAACCGTCTAGATTGCCGCTTGCCTTAAACGCGTCACTAACTGCCTGCCGGATCTTAGCTGAAAGCGCGTCCTGCGGTCTAATCTGACCGGCCATAATATCCGAAAGGGTAAAGTAACCGCCTTCAGTGATAACAACCAATTCGCCACCAATGTTAGTTGTGCATCTAAACCCGATAGGCTTAGGAGCCTGGAACTTGCCTACAAGGGTAAACGTGCTAGCAACATCGCCAGTATAAGCTAGGGTTTCGCCCGTGGACATTGTGAAGATAGTTAAATCGTCCATGCCGTCACCAGCATCACGGGACCATGAAGAGACTTCAACAAGGAAACCAGCTCTTGCAACTTCTCCAATATCGAACAGTGTCAAAGCGCCAGATACAGCGTTTAGGCCCCCGTACCATGCTTCGCCTGTGTTCTTACGGGCAAACCAGATACGATTGCGAACAGCAGACACATTAATGAGTGTAGAGAGTGTCACGCCGCTAAACGTTGAATTGGCTAGTGTGGTGCCGTCATACCGCTGTACAGTATCCGCGCCGTTGGCAAAGAACGTGAACGTATTATAGTTAGCAGTCTGCCACTGTGCATTTGTAAACCCGGTACCTAGTGTCGAAGGTGTTCCAGATGTGATATTGTATATATTACCGTCAGACGCGGCCAAAAGCTGATTATCCGTGGGCGAGACGTATTCAATCAACATTTCAACCGCGCCCGACATGCCGGTTGCAAAGAGGGTATCCCCTCCCCGCAAAATTACGCCTGATTCGTCAGGTATAAAGTTATCCATAACAATAGCGTCAAGCTGTGGCATCGTTGCCAAGCTGTCAGCAGTATTCCAGCCCCCAATAGGAGCTTGCAGTGCTAACACTGTGGAAGTCTGGGTACGCCGCCTTGTGTCTGCTATTGCTGTTCTCATGAGCCAACTATCGAATCTGGAACAATAAGCACTGTACGCAAGCGTCTATTCCCGCCGCCCATGTTAACGATTTGGCTAGGTGTTGCGTCTACATCATATGCAATGGCTTTCTCATAATCCTGTAAAGATTCTGCATATGSKAWANSWTYYRMYGATNTCWWWTNCNGCMASWWYANAAYCWAAAGCAATTGTGTCTTCATCAAGCAATGCTGTGTCTGAATCCGCAAGGAACTCTTCCTGCAACACTCCGGCAGCCGATTGCACCAATCCATTAGATACATATTCGTATGTTATGACTTGGCCTGCGCCTGGAGTTGGAAAGAATTGCACCTTTTGACCGTTTCCGGATGGATCACGGAAAATTCTATAATGCAGGATAATGCCGCTAACGTCAGTGAACGCTTGCAGGAAAGACCATGCTTGTGGCGTCACTGCCTGCGTTGGCCTGCGCTGGCTGGTGTTCCACATTGTTTGATTGTGAATTGATTTGAAATCAGAGGGGAGGTCATACTCTGCTTGACTGGCAACCGTTGTGATAGTCTCTGTTCTGGTCAGCAATTCCCACTTAGTACGTTTAGCGGTCTCCCTTAGCGCCCGGTTGGCAAGCGCTAAAGATTGTTTTGCTGTTTCGTTCTCATTACCTACAACAGTTGAAGGAACCTCGGTACTACCGATTTCATTCAGGGCTGTCTTCACTATGGTCAGCAGTGTCATTCTTCGGAGGCCTTCCTCTACGTTTCGGTGTAGACGGCTTGGCCTCGGCTGCCGTTAGCTGTTCCAGCATTTCCTTCATCTCTGCCATTTCGTCTTTCATGGCTGAATTCTCTGCTTCAAGCTCTTGTAACTTTACACTATCCTCTGTTTGTCCCGCAAGGAATAATTTAGCTTGCTTTTTCAGGTTCAAAGAATCAGGGCCAATAAAGCCAATCTTTGAATCTGGTGCATTTGCTAATTGTTCAATGGTTCTAAAGCCAGTAGCCCGCAATTCCTTATAGCGAGATAGGGGCAAATCACCCAAGCGTTCAATTGGTGTGCCGCCCTCTTGACATTCTTTTCCGCTCTCGAACTTATCCCACCCAGCTTTAAATCGCACCTTGTCATCATCTTTGATCGGGCGGTTAACGATAGATTTTGTCTGTCCTGGCGGTTCAATCTTAATATATACGCGGTCTTCGTAAATCTCGCGGCCTTCTTCGTCGCTCTGACGGTTCATTCGTATAGCTTTAGTGTAGATGGAAATGAATGTGCCTGTATCTATGCCGTCTTGGTGGATGTGAGATATGGAAAATTCTGTGTCAGTCATGGTTTCGCCCTTTGTTGTTGAGGAGAGAGAAGGGCCGAAGCCCCTCTCCCAAATTCATTAGTCTGGAAATGCACAGATGATTTTCTTCTCAGAAATATCGTCAGCATATGCACAAACATGGTCAGTAAAAGCGGCGGATACATCAAGTGAACCGTCTGTTGAGCCAACTGGTGTAAGCGCGTTACCGTCTGCGCCTGCGGTTAGTGCGATAGTAAGCGTTGCGGAACCACGAACCTGAATCCAGCCGAAGTTACCGTCAGCAAGATTAGCCTGAAGAACGCCAGCGCCTACATTAACACTATCAGATAGATCGCTTGTTACGATGTTGGTTAGAGTTGCCCCGGCACCATCATAGTAACAAACCTCACCAGCAACACCCGCTACAGCGGCAGTACCAGCTTCATATTGAATGTACTTGAACTTTTTAGTTTCAGTTGCATCAAGGTTTTGCTCGAAAACCAAGCCAAGTGTATATTTCTTGCTTGTGTCGATACGGTCAGTAATTAAACCTACATTAGACATTTTTATTCTCCTYTCTTATGCGTCAAACAGAACGCCCTGGAGGGAAGCATTGCTCATGGTCATATTACCTTGGAACAATAGGTGCTTCACAACAGCGTCTTGATTAACAGGTGTCTGCTCAGGCTGGAACGTAAAGTTAGCGTCACGGTGCGCCTTGAAGAACAGGAAGTCTGTGTTCAAGAAATACATGTGATTTGCAGGGCCTGACTTGTCCATCATTACCTGTGCTGTTCCGCCTGTGCCGTGGTAGGCAAGGTTGTTTGCGCCAGCGCCTGCTGTGTCAGTGCTTGTGATGCGCTGAATGTCAGTCAAGGACTCGCGGAAAAGCTTGTAGTAGTTTACGTCTGCAACGATCATCTTAGGAACATCTTCGCCGCGTACACAATCAAGCCATAGCTGATCCATGTAGCCTTGAATGTTCGCAGCAGTAGCAGCGCCAGAACCGTCAACGTCAACATCAAATTTCTGGTTACGCCAGAAGCTGAAGTTAGCGCGGTTAATGCCGCCTACGATACCAGATGTAGGATCATCAGCAACAAGAAGCTGCAAGCCGCCAATCTCTTGACCACCAGAACCAGTTCCGTCTGAATATACTGCCGTAGAAATCTTGTTAGCAGCGGTACGGTCAGCATTCATGATACGAGCTTTTACAAGATCGAATACACGGGTTTTACTGCCTGCGTTCTGGCGCATCTCTTTACCAGACATAGTGATAGTAACAGCAGACTGCTTCTCATCGTACTCAGCAGCGCTAAAAGTCTGTGATGCTGAAACGTCAAGAACATCGTAATCGCTATACCACTTGAAAGTAGTGTTTTCTGCGAAGTCAATGTTCTGCAATAGCGAAGTGCCGCCGTCATACAATGAAATGTTGCCAGCCTTACGCAAGAAGCGCAAGAGTGAGTTATGGTTTGATACGTTATCTGCGGTAGCGCCATCACGATTGATCAGCGTTGACGTCAGAATATCGTCAAACAGTGAATTAGCCGAAGCCATATTATTTCTCCATTAGCCAAACTTGTGATTGCTCATCGAATCATTAATTGCATCATCTAAGTTGGCGCGCTTATCGCGGCTCTTAGCTGGTGCTTTATTTGAGTTGACGTTAAAACCGGCGTCCTTGGATTGTGCTACTTTTTGTTTCCGCTTGGCGTCTGCTGTCTTCTGCGCTGCGGTAACTCTATCGTTCACTAATGAGTCAAAATGCTTTGGAATAGTCAGAACGGCTTTGGCATATGCCGCGTCTAGGTTTAATGACGGATCGCCGTTTATTAACGATACGATTACATTTTGAACCTCATTAAAGTGAGGGTGTAGCTTGTTACCTTGGTCGTCGGTTGCGCCTTCAAACAAATTGACTTGATTTTGCAATGCGTTGACTTGTTGTGTTTGTGTTTCTTGAGCCCGCTGTATCTGTGACTGCTCCATTGCAGTTACACGCTGTTGCAAAGCTCGCTCTGTATCGCTCATATACTCAGCTTGGCCTTCTTCGGCTGCTGCGGTTATGCCTAAGTCTGTTGCCATACGCGTGACGATGCCCTTAAGGTCGCCTCCGCCGTATTCCTGCATTAATTGCCTTAGCCCAGCTTCAGGGTTCTGCATAAGTGCTTGTTGAGCGCCCACAAGTCTCTGAGTTGCCGTTACCGGGTTCAGGCCTGCTTGGTTCAACTGTACTTCCATACCACTGTATAGGCTGGCAATATCTTCATAAGACTTCAGGTCATCCGCACGTTTCATAGATTTACGCGTGAACCCTTTTTGCAGGTTCCTGGACTGCTGAAGTAATATCTGTTGTGCATCCGGTTCCATTCCGTCAAAAACGGCGCGATCTTCTTTAGACCAGCTTTCGGATACTGTTAATAATTCTTCGTCGTCTTCAGTTAATGCTGTGTCACTTTCTTCCACCACGTCGGAAGCTTCAGGCTGCTTTTCGCCATCTTCGTCGTTGGCTTCGGTAGAATCAGCAGGTTCTTCAGGTTCAGATTGTTCGGTACTTTCTTCAACTTCCGGCTCCTCAGCTTTTGTAACCTCTTCGGCCACGGCTTCTGTTTCATCAGGCGAGAAGTTCTCTTCCATAGCCTTTTCAAGGTCAGCGGTTAGTTGCTGCTCTGGTGTCATATCAGTCATGTATCGCCCTCATGATTGTTGTATGCTGTTCTAATGTCACTATCTAGTTTAGCCACATAATCAGCGCTTGGCTTATCGTCTGCGGTTTCAACTGCTGCGTCTCCAACAATCTCATAACCCTGCGCTTTAATGTCAGCTTCGTATTTTTTGGAACAAGTGTAAGTCTTGCCGTTAGCCTGAGAAACAAAGGCCTCCCGTTCACTAGTTGTGACACCGGGAGCGCCATGTTTACGCCAGTATGCAAAGACTTCCTGTGAAATAGCCATTATTCGCCCTTAACTAAATTACAGTTAATACTAGCTAAAATTATGTTATTCGTAAACAATTAATTTAAACCACTACTAGCGAGGCGTTTTAACTGCTCAACAGCTATTTTCGTGTCGTTGTCATCGGCAGATGTTGCGGCCTCTATTTGCACTGTTGTTACTTGCGCGCCTGCCTGGATCTGGTTTTGCAGTAAATCTACCTGGTTGTTCTCGCTATTAATGCGTTCTTCCTGCTGAAGTGTTGCAACGTCAATCTGCTGCTGCTGCTGTTTTAATTGGCGCTCTTCAGAGTCTCCCTGTAGTTTTCCTTGCTCGATCTGCAATTTGCCTTGGTCAACCTGAAGCTTGCCTTGTTCAATCTGCTGCTGTTGAGCCGCAAGCTGTGACGCTACGTCTTCACCTTGTGGCTGCTGCGCCTGCTGTGTCATGCGGTCAATTGTTTCATCAAAGATAGCCATAAGCTCACGGCCCGCTTTAAACTGATTGCCGACGAACTTCATGGTTGCGCCCACAAGAGCCCCTAATTCAGGTGTTTCTTTCACGGCAGGGATAGCAACAGAGAACATACTGTTGATAACTTGAACAAACTCTACCGCGYYGYSMTSKKCKMKCTSYTNGSYKAKKMYRMAMTRNAKCGTCTGTTTCAACATCAATACGGAAATCTCTAAGCTCATCATCCTGTAAGAACTCCATAACCATTGGATGCACAGGCTTTCCTGTAATCTTCTCCAGTGTTGATTGGTCAAATTGTTCTGCAATGATTTCGCCCATGATGCCGTAAACATCACGAACAAGCTCTTCCATAGGCTCACGCCTTGGGCGCAAACGAAGAGAACCAAAGGAACCCTTCAGACGCTGCGCTGTTGCCGTTTCGTTGGGATCAGTAGCACCGCGAACAATATCACTAATTCCTGTAATCTCGTGGATTTCGTTTTTAATTATAGCCTTGCGAGATTCGAGCTGCTGAATAGTACCCGCAGCCTTCTCAATAGGCATCCATTCAATTTGCTGGCTTAACGATCCGCCCTCATTAAACGCCGACATATTAACAGCGATAAGTTGCCCATCATCTGCGCTCTGTAGGTTAGCAATGCTTTCCTTATTCATTGAATTATAGATGCCAGAAAGCTTCATGGCTTCTGTCAACGAAGTAAGGCGGCTAGATATTACATCAAGTTCGTCAGCCAAGTCTTTGTATACCAAAAACTCAGGAATAGGCATCATTGTGTCGTTAGTTTCAAATGGCATGATAGGCTGCGGGCAGGGGAAGAAGTCTTTCAAGTTAAGCGTAACCTTGTGGATCTTCAGGGTGTCTAGCGCGTCTTCCATAAACCACACTCGTTCTCCGCGTGTCTTATCCCATATTTCCCATACGTTGAAAACATCGCGCCGGTTGTCGTTGCTATCTGTCTGCGTGGACCCGTCAAAGTCTATTTTGTCTATAGCTTCTTTTCCGAACTTATCAGTTAACTCGTCTTTATCAAGCCCATGAAGTCGAGCAACCCACCACACATCCTCCCATGAACGGGAATCAGACGTTAGGAAGTCCTTCCAGTATACGTAATGGAGAGAAAGGTCTTCCTTTACGAACTGATGCGCTACCGGGGTACTTTCGCCTTCTATGTCTATAAATTCATTAGGGGTCATAATCTGCCCCTCAAACCTAAAGGTTGGTTCTGGTCGCTGTTCTGCGGGTAGGTCTAAAACATCCTCCTCTATCTCAAGCTGCACAGTCCTGAACTCAGAATCATATTGAACCCAAACCACGCCACGCCCAGGCAACAGCATATCATCGCGGCACTTGCGGAGATTCTTGGTGAAGCTCTTCTCTTCACTGTAGAACTCAAGCACACGTTCAATTGTTTCTGAAGCTTCCCTTGCTACGGCTGACTGTAGCTTAACCTGCGGGTCATTCTCTGCATTAACGTTCTTATGTCTGCGGGCAATATTGGGAGGAGGCGTGCGTGAGAATGTAGCGGCTTTTAGGATTTCTGTGTTCGACCACAAGATATTAAAATTAGTTTCACCTTTAGCTTGCCCGCCCTCACGATACCGCTTAACGGTGTTCTCGCCACGGCCCCACCATCCGTCCTTAAACTTCTTCTTTTGGCCGGAAATCTGACCCGCCCAGAACTTTTGTGAATCTGTCATTGAACGTTTTTTAGCCATTACCAAATCTTTTCTCTTGCTTTGCGGTTTTTGCCTGCGCCCCTAACAATATCTTTAAACCTTGTTTGGCGCAAGTAATCCGTTGCTGGTTCCTTGGTTGGAATAAATGCTTGGTGTGCCTGAGCAATCACTAAGCCCATCAATGAAGCGGTATCAACGAAATCGTCATGCTTACCAGTTGGGAACCGTATTAATTGGTCTAGCGCCCGATTGCCTACCTCGTTATTCGGAAGAAACACTTTGCCCATTGCGGCACGTGCTTGAAATGCTCTGGCCCTTGAAGGCTTATCGCCAACTGGGTTTATCCACTCTAGCCGAACGTATGTCTCCTGGTCTTGCATAGCCTTCCTGATGAAAGGTTCTGTTGACCTGCGAATTACCCCGCCTTCGCCGAACCACACATAAGSGGTGTATTTACGGATCAATTTTAATGCTTCATCAATCCACACATCAGGTGTTGTTTGGCCGTGCCAATTATCCATCACATAAATATTGTTTTCGTAATCAATACCCCAGACTGTGTGTTCTGTGTAGTCGCCCTTATCTTCACTCACGGCGTAATCTGAAGTCATCCAGACGTTCACAGGGTCAGGCAACTTGTCGTATCTTTCAAACCATGTCTTCAGGAAGTATGTTCCCTCGTCTGGTTGCGGCTGCTGTTGATATAGTGCCGACCATTCCCTTGCACCAATTGCGGCTTTAATCTTCTGGAGCTTATCAAGTGGGTACTTTGAAGGCCATAGCGCTTGATTGTCCTGTATTGCTGGAAGGTCTAGTATTTCCCACTGATCCGCCCCGTTCTCCATGTCGGTTATCAGCTTGCCTGCTAGATCGTCTTCATGCCATCGTGTTTGAATTAGAACGATTGCGCCCTCGAATGGCTTGATTAACCCTTCCCTAAGTGATGCAGACACGTCCCAAAACAGGTCTTCCTCTGTTACTTCACCGCTTAGTTCTGATTCCAGGCGTGTGTAGGCTGTTGACTTGTACCAGTCGTAAATTCTGCGCCGTTGGGTTTCGCTCTCTGCCTGTTCTCTGTCTTTAATCGGGTCATCAATGGTGAAGATGTGAGCGCCCCGGCCTGTAACCGCTGTACCAATACCCGCCGCAACATATCCACCTAGCCCGTTAGTGTGCCAGCGTGGTGCAGATCCGCTATCCTTTGCAATGCTGGTATTCGGAAACAGGTTTGCATATTCTTCCTCTTGAATGATGTTTCTAACCTCACGGCCAAAATCACCAGCAAGCTCTGAGTTGTATGATGCTGATATGAAGTTCTTATCTGGATCACGGCCAAGGCACCATGCAGGGAAGCGCTTTGATGCTAGCTCACTCTTACCGTGACGAGGTGGCATAAATATCATCAGGCGTTTAATGTCGCCACGCTCTACAGCTTCAAGTTTTGCCGCTATTTGGAAATGGTGGTCGGCAGGTCGGTACTTTGGGAATGTATACCGTGTGAAATCTATCAGGCCTGCCTCTGCCCGCCTGCGCCTCAACAGCTCTTTAGCTGCTTCTTCTATGTTCATGTCTCGCCTCCATGTGTTGACACTAGTATATATCACCTAGCGCCAACCCAAAGAGTTTATTTAGTAATGCTCTATTCACACATCTTTATTCTCGTCACCGATCCTTAATCGCAGTAAATTAAACCAATCCATATTACCGCAAGTCGGGCACATCTTGATAGCTTCGCCAAACTTAATGACATCACCGTTAGCATAAGCCCATTTATGAGCGATTAGCGGTTCACAGCTTTTAACCGGCTTAATCATGGTTATCATGTGATTACCGCAGCATTCTATTTTGTCTCCAACTTTAACCATTGCACATCTTGTAGAACTTTAGCAGCTCTGCACCCTTCATGATTAACAGGTTGTTGCCTTTTTTCATGCCGCCCTGTTTTTTGATCCATGCTTTTGTATCATCTCGGTAACTTATGTTTGAGCTATAGTTTCCTGCATTATCACGGGCCTGATGGTATCCGAAATTAACCCGATTAGACACAAGGCACTGATTGCCGCCCTTATCCCGTATCCTGTCGGCCATTACAGTACAGGCGCTGAAAACGTTACCGTGCCATCTTACCATTTTTCCGGTCTTCACTGCATAGTCGGCTAGATTTTTAAACTGGTGAGACCACCCACCAAGACAATCATAAGCCTCAATCGTATGCTCTAACTCGTATATGTTGGAAGGCCTCACGGCACCTGGGATCAACTCAGCCCTCGCAACGCCCCTAACTGCATCAGACTGCGGATATACAGCGCAGGCACTTAACATCAGCAATAAAGCTAATAGTTTCATATCAATCAAACCAAGCCACCTGCCAGCATAACCACGCTATGATTAAAAAGCACGTGAACAACACTTGAGTTTCGATTATGCGCCAAAAGCTGCGGTGGGCTGTTTGCTCGTAGTTGATGAAGCCAATGGCTACTATGGCAATGAATAGAACGTATGTTGAATAGTCCATTATAACCCCTGCTGTATGAGTTTGATCAATACCTGGTCTCTTATGCGGTCATCCAAGATGATGTGCGCCCAGTGCGGGGGCTTCTCTTTCCAATCGCTCACGGCCTGCGGTGTGTAATTAACGTACATGGCAAACTGGCGCTTACTGGTGAAGCCTGCTTCTGCTAGCTTGTCTACAAAGGTCATCGCTTGATGTTCCATGCGTTCTTGTAAATCACATCGTAATTGCGAACCATCCGCCCGTCATTAGTCATAACCAAGTCGCAGCCGTCATGATTGCTTGTATTCAGGTCTTCGTGAAATATGCCCCGCCTGTGCCAATCACGCACACATGTAACTATACTCATCGCCTCTCTCCCATTAATCCCCGTCTGCTACATTTCCCGTAGGTGGCAGCAGCTCTATTTTCATACCCTCTAGCTGCATGTCATTGCCTCCCATGTGGACACGCACAGGATCTGTAGCTACGATCTCGTATGCAATGCCTCTGGTGGTGAGGCCCTTGTCGCCTAGCTTGTATTCGTGATTGTCTTCATGTTGGTTGGCCTGTAGCCACCCTAGGAGCCACCTAGACTCATCTCTAGTGAGTAGAGCGAACGCCGACCCCTCATAATCACGTACGCTTACACCAAGCCCATCAGGGTCCCAATACATTTCAAAATCATCTGTCTCAAAGTCACTCATGTCTCGCCTCTGTGTTTGATGTGGTGAGCGGTGTGCGGCCCGGCATTAATGAACAGTCTCTGGCTTCCGGTCAGGCTAATGCTATCGCTATTTTGCCTACTTCCTCTGGTATCTGATCATCTGCACACACCTTACTCAATACATACTCAGAACTTGTAACGAGGCCCCGCGTTACTAGGGCTTGCTGCCTCCGTATTGTGGTCATCAGTATGGCTTCGATCCATTCATCGGCAACCCTGCATCGCCCAAAGGATGCTTACCCTCTCACAAACCTACTGCGTTTCTACTTTCAACGCCGCTCGTTACCATCCTAATATACGCCTTCAAAACAGGAATACAAGGGCAATCTAAAAGATTTCTGATGCTTTCCGGTCTTACAGCGGGTTATATCTTTAATATCCTATAAGATACTTGCACGGCAGACAAAGAAAAAGCCCCGTGAGAGGCTTAATCTTCCCGCTTCGGCTAACACTGCGGAGGTGCATACGAGGACGCTATGCCGTCGCCCTTAGCCTATTGTAATATCTGGACCGCCAAGATGTTTAACCATCTCTAGCATTAAGTTAGCGTCTGCACGGTCAAAGGTAAGGAGTGGTGCTAGCTGCTTGTTTAGATCGTCTAGCGTGAAGTCCTCACCTATCATGAAGTCACGGCCTGCATCAGGCACCTCTGGGCCGGCTATCTCTATAGGTTTCATTATGTCTTTAGATGCTACAGCCCAGTTGATAATAAACACATGCGTACCGTCCATGCTAGGGTCTGCCTCGAATGTCATGTCTACCAGTTGAAAGGTGAAATCAGCCGGACCCCATTGGAAATCCTCACCTTTTTTGCAGACAACCTTGTAATTGCCAGCCCAAAAGCGGTTATTATCGCCGTCCTTGTTCACAGAGAATGTAATGTCGTTCTTTGATGTGCTTCTCATTTTCCGCCCTTACGTTAGTTAATATTCATCTTGGCTTTAGGGAATAGCTCTTTAACCTTCAGCGCAATGTCTGCAATCTCTTCGCCTGTTATCTCAATTCCATTCTCAGACATCGTTGAGGCAACATGTTCTTTTTTGGCAGAAAACAGCGGGCCAATGAAAGACCATGTGAATTGGTTTCCTTCCCAACCACCCTCTTTATCCCAAGCCCTAGCTCCTATCAAAAGCTCAACGTCACCGCCAGAGTTACGTGCGCTCGTGAAATGCCAGCCGTCACGAAACGGCACCCACACATGCTTCTGGTCGAATATTCCTTTGTCTATCATAGCTTGTCCTTTTTGTTCCCCGCCTTCGGCTACACGGACGGGAACGCGCTTTTAAGGGGGACAACCCTTAGCCTACTTCTTCATGTGTGAGGCTATAAGGGCCTCAAGCTCTGCTGTACTAGCTTGCTGTGCGGGCTTTATCTCTTTGCCTGCTGTGGTGTGGTCTATGGATTGCTTGGCGCTGTAGCGGTTGCTCCACATGCCCAAGAGCTTCAATCTAGTGTCAACCATAACCCGCTTGTGTGCAGGGTCTATGTCAACATCATCAGCAATTTCAAGGGCTTGGAAGGATATTGCATCACATCCTTCATCTCGCGCATGTGCGAAAGCTTCCGAAAAGCCTTCTTGTGCTGACTTCCACAAATATATTGTTGATAACGCTGGCATATGTTTATCGTGTGCGATGTGAGTAATCTTCTCACCTGCTGATATGCGTACTAGGATCTCATCACCTAGTTCTTTGGTGTATGCGGAGGGTCTGCCTGTCATTACGCTTCACCGCTAATAGCTATAATGCCGTTGTCTTCAGTGAGGTGTGCGCCGGGTAGGTGAGTGAGTGCTTCGGCTACTGTTTTTGCTGTAGTTGTCTTCGTGCGAATTATAACTCCGCCGCCTATTACGCCTAATGCTGTGATTTCTGTGCACTCACTTGTCCCTGCGCCGCTCATGCAGAGGCAGTGGAAGGTCTTGCCGTCGCTTATCACTGTCTCGCCCACAGTTAATTCCTTAGCTTGTTGTGCAAATCTTGAGTACTGAACCCGCTGCGCCGCCTTCTACAGCGATTAGCCGTGACCCACCTGACATAATAGTTACACCGCCCGTTGATGTGGTTGGGGCTGTGGTTATTCGTACATAGTGGCTTGATCCAACACTGGTTACAACTGCGTGCGTTGCTGTTGCGGGTGGTGTGCCTGAGTCTGTGCTTGTGGCTGTTGTTGCAACTACCTCAAAGCTTGAGTTGGTGAAATCAATTGACTTCAAATCAACCGGTGTGTCGTTTACGTTTGTAGCAACCGTTGCGTTATTAGCGCGGAGGTCTACCCATTCAATTGTTGCAGTACCCATTATAACATGTCCTTCGCTTAACTCGCGTTATTTGACCTACTTATTTCGACCCAATTTGTGCCTATAAAAAGCAACATCATAGAATCTTGGACGTGCGTCAATGAGAAGTCACCGTCTATTCTCAGGTTGCCGCCGCCATCTTTTACCACCACTGTACGAGAATTATCAACGGCCCGTATAATCAGAAGGTCACCTATATCCCCCCCGTTGATGGTGTCAAGATCATCTGTTKCCGCGTCTGCTTCAGTGTCTATGATGTGGTTAGACATGGTAATTAAAACAGCGCCAGAAGATATTGTTAGTTCCTCAGGCATTCCAAGATTTAATTTCCCCGAAATGCTAAAATCACCAACCTCGTCACCTATACCGCCGCTACCAAAAAGACCCGGCATATTAAATTCCTTTAATTGTTTCGGCTAGTCTACTATGGAAGTTAAGGGACCGCAAGCTATACAGATGAGCGCTCGCCAATGGCTACACTACCGCCGACTGATCCAGTTATATCTGTGTCATCCGTCAGGTTCTTAACCCATACTTCAATACGGTCATTCTCTGCTACGGTTGTTACACCTCTAAACGGTAAATTTGAGGCCCTGCCTCCTGAACTGATAGTAGTGCTAAACTCTGAACCTACATTTACGTATGAACTTGCGCTATCGTCAAACCTTCGTATCTGCACGGCCATCTCATCGTTAGCGCCGCCTGTGAAGGTCAATATACCAGAAACAACAATGTCAATTTCCTGTGTGGACTCAAAAACAAACTCATTGTTGTTCGAACCTGTAAACCACTGCAACCCGTTGTATGTGGTGGTTCCTGCAAGCTTAACTAATGTGTCAACCATTCCGATTGTGGTTGTTGCAGCGCTGGATATAGACCAGTTGCCGCCAGGGAATGTGTTACTAATACCAATACAGTTTGAGAAATTAGCCTTCACACTAGAAGAGGGGAAATTAGGCAATGCATCGTCTGCGGCTGTTCTGAAGTTGCTTAATGAGAACCCACCATCAGGGGTGATGTTAGATGGTGCAAAGTCAAATATAGTTGAACTGGCATCTACTGATAACGCGTTCATATCTGAGCGAACACTTGCGCCCACAAGGAAACCCGTACCAGCTTTAAATAATGTTGCGCCAGATGGCAATAGAATTACAATTGTGTCAACAATAGCTAAACCACCGGACCACGGGCCGATAAATTCCAGCCCGTCAGCAGGGGCAAAGAATGCAACGTTTCTCGCAAGTAGCTGCCTGTAGCTATCCATTGAACCAAGGCTTGTGCAATTATTGAAGTTAACAGCGTCAAATTCTATCGCGTCAGAATTTTCGTTATTATCTAGGTCAAACACTTTCGCGCCGGTTCCTGTAACTTCAATATCCATCATGCGAAGGAATAAATCTCCAGCAAAAACACCATCGTCTACAAATAGAGTTGCGTTGGTTACGCTGGTTGTTAGCTGTGCGATATTGAAACCATTCCCCATCAAGGTTAAACCACCCTGCGGAACTATTATGGATTGGCTACCCATATCAATGCTGCCGTCAATTAAATAGGCAACGTCGCTCCTTAGTGTACCTGCTAGGTCGGAGGCTTTCTGCACTAGTATCTCTGTATCACTACTTGAAGCGAGTTCACCGCCTACGAATTGGTATACCGTCATGATTGTTTCCAATATAACGTCTCGCCTCATAAATATTAACTCAGAACAAATATTACAGAACTATCTAAACCCCTTTATATGAACGCGGTTAACAATAACTTTTTCCTTGCGTTGCTATAATACAACATGCCCTTGAATTATCTTAAGCCCATATTCGTTGTATCTTTTAAGGTGTATTAGCTTTCCGTTTGCATCTTTCTTGCTAAGCGGTCTACCAACTTTTCTAGTTTTCTTAGCCTTCGCCTTAACAAAGTGCTTCGGTACCACGCGGAAAAATAACCCATCTTGTATGTCATGTTTGATTAATCCTTTCGCCACCAATAAATGCAGCGGCCTTGATAATGCTTCAGGCTCACAGTTTAAATATTTTGCTATCTCAATTACCGACGCATAGCGGTTTAATGTGCCGTTTAGCGTTTCTATTGCCTTGTATAAATAATCTTTGCTAACTCTCTTTCTTTCGAATATCATAACTATTCCCTAACTAATGCGTTGAACATCAGAACGAATGCAGCGTATTCCCTGCCGCTGATTGTCCCTGTTGCCCATCCCCAACCGCGTTTCTTGGCTATCTCTGCGGGCATATCCCATGCTGATCGCTCGGGGTGTCCTTCTAGGTATTGGTCTACAGCTTGAGATGCTGCGATGTGTGCTTTTGATACCTTGTCTATTGATAGATTATTCATAGATCACCTCCTTGATTAACCAGTATTGAAATTCCCCGTCTTGTCCTGTGCGCTTGTAGACTTTTCCCCCAACAAGAAATAACGCGATGCGCCCTAGATTAGTTCCTACATCTATGAACGACGTCCGCTGTAAAGTGGCTTTATTGAAATCACTCTCGGATATGATATTGTAGCTGTTAAATTTAAATTCACCCATATCCACCACGTTGATAACTGATGCATTTTTCATAGCTTCCTCGTGTGAATGCGATTGCACTTGCTACATGATCTCTGTTGCACCAGACCTTCACTTGAAGGAAGAAAAACGGTTTCTTCAAATATTACTTCTAGCGGCCTTGACCATTCTGACCAAGAATGTTTGATCCAGCACGGCACTGTATAARATAACGATTTACTCATTWCCAATTCCACTTCTCTGCATAAATTAGGTGAACTTCGCGGGGTATATCTGTGTTGCGGTGTTCCCATGGGTTATGGCCGGGCATGTATTCTGGCCAGGATTGCGAGCGCTTCATAAAGCTACCTGCTGGGCCGTCTAGCGTTTCCCTCCACTTGTCTAGGTTCCATTCTGTTGGTGCTTGTGCGTTAGATGCCTCGTAATCCTCCCACCGACGCGCTGAGAGCCAGCCTTGTGCCATCTYGGGTGTAACTGTAGGCTTTCGCTCGCTTACGGTCTGGCGGGCTGCGTACAGGATTGCCTCCATGAACGCTTCGTCTTTGGTGTCTTGAATATCCATCCAAGCTTGTGCGGCTTCTGCACGGCTTTTCTTGTAGTCAAACGCATTCCAAAACAACCAGAACTTTTCTAGGTCTGCACCTTTAAGTTTTTTCTTCTTGCTGGTGGTCAGGAAATCGCCGCCCGGTTCACCTTGGTCGGCATCGCCCCTATTGTAGTTTTTGGACATCTCCCCAAGGATYTCTAACATGCTCTCTTTGTTTTTCTCCGGTGAAGGCAACGCGCCAATCATAACCCGTAGTAATGCGCGCTCATGGTCGAAAAGGTTCTCGTCCTTCTCGCACTCTTTAAGCCAGCGTTCGTTGTATTCTGTTAATTCTCTCTCATTCATTTGTCTCGCCCCCAGTATTCTCTTGTGGCTTCAGCAAGTGAAATTGCTTCATCGGTTCCGAGTAATGATCGCAAGAAGTCCGTGTATTGTGTGTCTTGTTCTATTATTTCCCGTTCAAAAAGTATATCGCCTCTAAGTTCGTTGCCTTCCACCTTTATCGCACGCCAACCTTCACCACCTTCTTTATTCAGGACGTCTTCTAGTGGGTAGGCTTCAATGTAAATATCTTTTTTATATTCGTACCGTTTACTCACTGGGGTTCTCCCGCCAGAATTGAGCGCAATTGATCCTGCCAATCAAACAGTCCTTCAGCTACATCTAAGGCAGGCAGTCCTTCCCCAAAAATACCGCGTTGAATGCAAAATTCCTCAAGCTCTAATTTTATCTGGTGGCTTATTGCTTCTTCCAGTGTCAGGAAACCTTTCCCGTCAGTGGCCTCAAAAGACGTAACCTTCTTAACTGTTCGCTCACTCACTGTCTTGCTCCCTTACCTTAACGCAAAATGCTTTAGCTACGAACCTAATCCATCCACCGTCACTCACCTTTGGAACCGCCCTCGCAGCGACTTCACACAGCTCCTTTGTTTCCATTTCTATGGTTTTAACATCAGCACCGCCTTCTGGAGCGCCGACCAAAAATATTACTAAAATCCACTTCATTCTCTCTCTCCTTTGTGTTTCAGGCATAGCTCTACATCTCTTCGCCCATTAATTTCTTCAGTGAAGGTTCTCGCCAGTCTGTATCGTCGTCGTTGCACTTTCCCATGTTGCAGCTTGCACAAAGAACTTGCAGGTTGCTTAGTTTTAATTCGAGGTCGGGTCTGTGCTTTCTAGGTTTTATATGGTCTACATTAAGGACTGCGCCGTAGTGTTTAGAAGCTCCGCACAATTCACATTTACCGTTATTAAACTTCAAAGCTTTGTAACGTAATTTCTTCCAGGACATGCTTCTGTAAAAGTTATCACGGTATTTAGGCGAACCCTTTTTTGCCTTGTGCTTCTTCTTTTTTTTAGGAGGCGCACTAGCTTTACGCGCACAAAGGCTGCATATTTTTCTTGATCCGTTTGCGCTCATTGAACTCACATTTAGATCCACACCACTATTTTCTACATTGCACCATGATTTTCCTTCAGGGCTTAAAATGTGTTGTTTACCTAGTTTCCTACTGTTCCATATATACATCTGTAAGTTCCTAAAAACCTTTATCTTGTATGTCGTTGGTCATAGCTCTACCAACCAAGCTTATTAGAGCAAGGGGTAGAGCTTACCGGGCCATCTAAAAACCTTTAGAGCTTTGTAGTGGTCTTACGGTCAGCGTGATTAACGACACTCACGCCTCGAAGGTTCTTTCTTAGGGGCCATTCTCCCTATGCTAGCAAGACCATCCTTCTTTCGCTCTGGCCTGTTGACTGACGCTAGACACCACAGTAGTCAACTCATACACAAGAAATGCTGCGGTCAGCCAAATCTTGGGGTTTAGTCCTTGGGAAGTGTTTTGTCTGAAATAGACACCGCGCCCAGTAAGCGGTTCCAGTGGGTAGAAATGGGGAGCAGAAAGGACTGGGGCCTAACGTTCAAGAGCTATCTCTAGCTCCCCGTTACATATTGACCACATACGAGGTCAAAACGTGTTGCATGCATATAGTATTATTTAGTTAGTCTTCGTGCAAGTTAATTTTTGATGAACCTTTAATTACTAAATCTATCGCCCTTACTAGCTCATCTTTCAGCCATTCGGATGCATCATCAATAAAGTTATGGACGCCATCCGCATTGCTATCTATGACAATGCCACCAAACTTTAATGCCTTGTTGCAATCAGTCATGGTGATTAAAACACTATCTTTGCACGCTTCTATTTTAATGGTTGGTGTTAAGGATATGCTTTTCGTTGGTGATTTTTCTATTACGTAGTTGGTCATGTCTCATCCTTTTTCAATTTCCGAGCTAAAACGATTAACAACATTGCAAATCCGCACCCCAAGATAAAGCCAACACCTAACGCGGAAATAACCAGTAAATCACTCACCGTCTTTCTCCTCACGCTTCCACTTTGCCCGCAGCTCCTGCATCTTCTTTGCCGCGCCGGGTTCGTACTTCTCTAGGTCTTTCACCGTTTTGAACTCTTGAAATCCTGGGTTCTCACTCATATGTCACCTTTTAGGTTTGGGGTGAGGCGCTGGGGAAAACAACAACCTCACCCCTGTTGATGCCCTCGGGTCAGATGTTTGAGGGCAATCTATGAATATCTAAGCTAAAGCAATCATTTCTATCAGGTCGTCTCTGTCCATCGGTATGAAGTATTTCAGGATTGCATTAATCGCAGCATTGTACAGCGTGTCGAAATCCTCCTGCTTCATGCTCTTGAACGATATGCTTTCAGGGATAAACATTGCCCTGGTTGCGTGCGGAACCTCTATCCACTTGCCCCGCTGTAGTGTGGCCATTAACACAAACCTGAATTGTTCCACCGTGTCGTAGTCATCGCTATTGTCTACAACGATGTTCATCAAGGCAAAGAACTTTCGGTGATGCTGTGGATTGCGTGGCCGGTTGCCTTTAAGCTCCACCAGTGCGCCTAGCTTGGTCTTGTGGTGCCAATCCCCCGCCTCTGTGTCAGCAGGGGAAAAGCCTTCAAGTGTACGGCGGAATAACATTAATCACCTAAGCGCTGTATGTGTTCATCATAAGCAACCTCGACCTCATGGATTTGCTCGCCAGTTGCGGCAGCTTTTAACAGGTCGTTCTTGGCTATCTTAAACATTTCCGCGCACATTCCAGCATCAAATTCAGAGCTAAGGTCTTTAGTGAACTTCTCTATATAGAGCTGTATATCTTCACTGGTGAGCTTTGGGCCAGCCTCAAGGCGTTTCTTGTGCTTGTCCTTCTCTTCACGCAAGCCTTGAAATTCTTCAGGCCATTCACTGCGTAACTCTTTAATCAGCTTTTGGAACCCGTCACCAGCCAAGAAGCTTTCAAACGCTTCAATGGTTGCGGTCTGTGTCATCTTAAACGCTGCGGCTTTCATATCCTTGTGAACCGCTGTTTTCGTGCGCGATGTTTTCCTGTGGTCAATGTTGTCACGCTCTGGATCGTCGCCAGTTTCCAAGAGGAACAATTGCAGGAAGGCGTATTTCTTTGCGTATGAGAAAGCCTTGCCCGGCCCCTTGTCTTGTTGGTCAACACCATAGCCGAACATCTGCACTGAAATCTTGTCTTCAGGTTTATCAATGTTCACGAAGTCGATGTTTAAATCTACCTCGGTCCTGTTGCCGTCCTGTATATGCTTTGTCACCGTGGGGATAACAACGATACCGTTATCAATAAGGTGCGTTCTCACTGCCGCTGTAACGGCGTCATGGCTAACAAACGTGTACTGATTGTTGACCTTTTTATTCTCTTTTTGCACGTATGCGATAGCCTGCATAACTGCTGCAATCCGCTGGTGTATATTTAATTCGCTCATATCTCGCCCTTTATTTGTTCGTTCATAATTTGGTCAAATCGCTGCTTCTGAAACATCAGTTCCCGCACCGCCTGGGTTTGGCCTTTGCCTAAAAGATAACCCTCCAGCGCAATTATCTGCTGGTCAATGTCGTGCTTAAATCTTTCTAGCTCGGTCATTCTCGCTCCCTTTCCAGCATACGCTTAATCTTGTCTTGCAGCTCTTTAGGCATTGCGTCGAACTTCATGGTTCCAACTTCAGGCGATTGTACATCAACCCAGCTAAGCTCGTAATCCTCATAAAGGCGTGCAACGCCGCCGCCGTTGTAGCTCTCGCATAATCCTACAGACTCGAAAGATCCGAAGGCTTCTATAGTGATGAGCATTTCACACCCGAATATTGTTACCGGGTATTCTTCGATGATGATTGATTCTTGCTGCTGCATTTTCTCTCTCCTTGTTACTACTTAATATATGTACTTATATAAAGAAGTCAATAGGCATCAGCTTTATTTAAATAAACTTGACGTATATATATGTACAGCGTATAAAGAGGCATAAGGAGAGAACAATTGATTATAACCGTTGAGAAGATAGTGCGGAAAACGCACGCTATTGAAGCAGAGATGAAAATTCGAGATGTAACGCTAGAACAGTTTCTAGGTGACGCTAACGTTTCAACAACCAGTTGGTCAATGTGGCGACATGGTAAGGTATTACCCGGCCCTGCTAAGTGGTCGGACGTTCTGGAAGCATTCGAAAGGCTTAAACAATGGAACTGAGCAAAAACTTTACCCTTGCAGAAATGACCCGCAGCGATACAGCGGAACGTGAAGGCATAGACAACACGCCTGACAAGAAGGCAGAAGAATACCTTGAGCGCGTATGTAACGAGATTTTACAGCCCGTCAGAGAGCATTACGGTGTACCGATAACGCCTAGTAGCGGGTTTAGATGTGAGGCGCTTAACTCGGCTATAGGAGGCTCACCGAAAAGCCAGCACATGCTAGGCCAAGCTGTTGACTTCACCGTGCCAGGAATTGACATTGTAAATCTAGCGCGCTGGATTAGAGACAATGTTGAGTTTGACCAGCTCATACTCGAACAGCGTCAGCTCGGGAAAGCCTGGATACATTGCAGCATCTCAGAGAAGAACCGGAACGAGGTTTTAACTAAGACGCACAATCTTTATGCGAAGGGGTTGCCACATGTCTAAGTCATCAGTTGTCAGCGAGTTAAACAATCATGATAAAATGACGGTTGAACAAGCACTTGAAAAGGTCGGACGTGAAGGCATGAAAGATGTTCTGATAATTAGCTATGACAAGGACGGCGCATTAGCAATCACCAGCAGTCATATGGATAACTCATCAGCGGTTTTCATGTTGGAGGTTTCGAAGCGCAAGATTTTGGAAGGGTTAGATTTATGAAACAGTCCTCAGTTGACATGGGCGAAAAGCTAACCCGCATTGTAAAAGGCAGTGGTCCCATATGGCTTTCTGAATTAGCGCGCAAATGTAGGATCACTAAAGGGCAGGCTCAAAATCTGGTTGATGCACTGCCGCACGTCCATATTCCTAACCCCGGAAACTATAAATTCAGTGGGGATGGCCGCATGTATTTCAACTTTAAAGTTGAGTGGTCAAAGGAGCCTGTTTTTCCCGACGAAGAGATAGTTGGTATTATCCCGTTTCAAAAAGTGAGGTTGTCACTATGAGCAATTCAAAGTCATCAGATAGCACATGGCAGCCAATGGAAACAGCGCCCAAAGATGGGACGCATATTCTGATGTATTGCAAACCCGAATTCTCACAGGAATTTGAAGGGGTTCTTTTCAAAGAGCCATTCATGACTACTGGCGGGTGGGATTCCTTGGATGAAGCATGGACGCCGACAACGGCTACATGGCTTGGCCCGTTCCTGCTGCCTACGCACTGGATGCTTCCGCCAAACCCACCGGGCCCTAAATTATCAAAGCCGCAGAAACCGGAGGTTAATGATGTCGAGTTCTACTAGGTCCTCAGTTGTCATCAATAGATTGCCTCGCGTGGTCGAGCTTATGGCAATGCTCGAAAGCTACGAATATAGGCACTCAGCCACTTCTGGTATGGCAACCGCGATGATTTGCGGGCGCTATCAAGCAATCATTCAAAAAGCGGCAGAGAGAAGCCCTGAAGCAAGCAAGGTTATTGAGCATATGCTTGAACTTGTGCTGAAGGCTGAAGGAGTGATCGAATGAAACAGTCATCAGTTGACAAGAAATTCAAGGGTGTAATCCCCTATGATCCTGTTGAAGATGTTTATTACATCAACGCCATTGGATCGAATGAGGAAGAAGCCGAGCTTAATTTTCACGATACAATATGTGGTGAATACGAACTATTTAAGCGTCTGAAATTTGTGCCTGTAAAGATTGAGGTAATGATATGAAGTCTACAGTTGATAATACATCTATCGTGGAATGGGTAGACGAACTCTGCAAGGGACACGATGTTGAAAAACTCTCAGAACAGTTTGATATGACCGAAAGAGAAACTCGGGCACTGATTGGGATGGACACTCATTACCAAAACATGGGCTTTATGGGCACCAATGTTAAATGGCCAATGCTCGCGGCTTTAGATGTTTATTTGCAATATATGGAGCATGGAACATGAGCAAACAGTCATCAGTTGTCGTACTTGGCCGTGACACTCTCAAGCGTAATCCCTTTGCGATAGAGGTAGTTAGGAGCCACGCCAAGTTCGTCAGTGACTTNGCGCATAGACCAGCCTTGATGAATAAGCTTCTCAGCGCGCAGCAGGTCGGTAGCAGTGACCTTAACGGGAGCGCCGCCTTTTCTATCACCACGCATAGAACGTGCCTTGGCAGTCTGCCCCTTTTGCTTTTGCTTAAGGAACTCGCAGAACGTCGCACCATTAGCGCCAGGGTACAGGGTATCGCTAGCCACACAGTAAAGGTCTGCGCCCCGTTCATCCAACTGTTTGAATACCTCGCCTGTAAGCTTACCAAGGATACGCTCAAAGGCTACGACAAGAATGTTTTTGTCACCTAAACGGCAGGCGTTGATTGCATCAAGAATAGTATCAGGCTTTGATCTGAATATGTTGTCCTTCAGCACGCCAGCACCAACAAGCATTTGTTCCTGTTGATCGGCAGATGGGCCATAATTAAGAACCTGAATAAAACCTATTTTAAATCTTGAATTCAACTTGACAACTCCTACATATCTAGTACAGTAAATGTAATTGGTAACAAGAATTGTATCATAAAGGAAAGATAAAGCAATGGGCATCCTTACACTCAAGTTAGACAATGTTGCGGGGCCTTCTATACGAGAGGGCTGTGACGAGCTTTGCCGTGTTGCAACCCTGCTGGGGGTGAATACTGAATTAAATATTAACGGCATAACGACCACTGCGTATCCTGGAACAACAGGAAATGATTTGTTCGCTGGTTATAGCCATGCGGTTAAAGTTAAGTCCACTTGGGCAATGGCCCGTCCGGCCAACAAACGCCCCCTGGAGACTGAGCAATGAATAAAGCGGATCGCATAAAGCAGGTGAACACCTTCATACGTGTCATGGCCGATAATGGTCGCCGGTTTTTCTACAGCAAAAAGTTTGATCGCTACGGTCATTTTTTCCTTGGGTTTGATGGCCATCTTAGATGGCGTGATGAATATACCAATAAGGCAATTTATCTAACAGGCATGAACAATTGGCATAAGGGTTTCACCAACGGCGGAACGCTTCAAAGTATTGTCAAAATGTTCACCGACTACATTCGAAAGGGTAAGCCGGTGAATTTAAATTATTTCAGAAACTTTAAAGACTGGCGCGGTGATGTTTGGGGTTATGGCGAAGCTATGACGCCCGTTACTGAGGCCGCACAAGCCGCCTTTGGAAATCCTGCCAACTCACCCCTATCACCTGTCGAGGGAGAGACGTGATGGAAATCATAGCCATCACAATAGCAATATATCTTCTTGTGGGGTTTTGGTTGGTTCGCAAGACAGAGAGCCGAGGCAAGCGTGCTGATGCAAGTTTCGTTTTGCTTTGGGGTGTCCATTTCATTGACGAGTATTTTTTAAGGCCGAGAAAGTAACGGATAAATAACATGACGTACGTAATCAAACATAAGCCGACTGGCCTATTTTTAGGATCGGATGAAGATCACATTATCAGTGATGACGCTATGCAGTTCGAGCAAGAAGGTGATGCGAAAGAGCATATTTCTTTGCTTATCCAACATGGAGATTTTGAGGTTACTAACAACGATCCAGCACGAAAAAGCCACATCAAACTAGTTGCCAACAAACCCCCAAATGATGGGAGCATCAAATGATTAGCGAAAAAATGAAACTTGCCGCCGAGGATGAAGCCGCAAAGGAATTCGTTTCCCCCATAGCCGCGCCGATGCTGCGCGCTGGTATTGATGCGGCTTGGGATACGCTTGACCCTGAGGACGTTAAGACATGGCCTAAGAGCGAATACGCGCCTAGTGGTAATCCGTGGCTTATTTTGGTTGATGGTGGCTTTCATCCAATACTGGCAATGTTCACCGGCGACGATGGTTTTAGAAACGTGATTATGTGCAGTCACGCTTACTATGCCGATCCTGCTAATTTTTTCCCTAGTTTTGACAACAAACGCCCGAAGGATACAGACAATGGAAGCTAGGGATAAATTGACAGGACCGGAAAGCGAATACATTGAGCAGTGTTGTCACGAGTTATTTGACTCTCTGACTGAATGTTTTGGGGTGAGCTTTGATGGTGGTTATCGAGACAAGACTGGCAATGCGCTCTACAACGCAATCGCCGAGTTCTATTTAGCCAACAAACCCCCAAAAGATGAGAGCTAGAATGAATAAGTACGGCGCAAAGCCTATAACCATTGACGGCATTAGGTTTGCAAGTAGAGGCGAGGGCCGCAGGTATCGGGAGCTAAAGCTATTAGAGCGTGGCGGAGTTATTAGTAACCTGGAGCTACAGCCATCATTTAAGCTCTATTGTGGCGATGTCCCGGTTAAATACGAAAGTGGCAGACAAGCTGTATATAAAGCTGATTTCAAATACATGGATAAGGAAAGGGGAGAGATTATAGAAGACTTCAAGGGAATGGATACCTCAACATCAAAGCTAAA
>JAESRW010000323.1 GCA_016764395.1 Flavobacteriales bacterium | reverse complement strand
TAAGTTTTAATTGGGCCAATATTCCTACCGAATTTTTTAATAAATCTAATCGAAGTAAAATTCATAGGTACTTCCAAATCTCAATGGTAATATTATCAGTCTTTGCAGTGGGTAAAATGGTTGGATTATTGGCCAGCGGTTCAAAGGACTACAAATCTCTAACCAAGCGATCTAATATTAGTTTTGACGACAGCAATAAATTTACCCGCATAGAACTCGATGAATTAAGAGCAGCAAATGTTTTTAGAACCGACCAGGTTATCAAAACTAAAGACCCGGTAAAATGATATAAAACAGAGTATAAATCTGTAGATTCTGACTGTGTTCTCCCAATGTTTTTACTTCTGAATACAAATCTCTCCTTGCACAGATAATCGATGTATGCAAGAGATTTCTGTAGATGTAGTGGACGAGCAAGTAACATTTTTGCCGGATGAGGTTCCAGCTTAATCCATCATAGCTCTACTGGTTTTGGGCCAACCGATTCTGTATCCGAGGAATACCTCATGCGATCCTGATGAATAGGATTTGATATTGGTGGTGGTAAAATCATAAGAATATCCAAAGCTAAAGTCCTCTATTTCCACGCCCAACATGGCAACGGCTGCGTCACCGGTACGAAAGGAGAACCCAACCCATACCTTTTCTTTATAGAGGACTTTGGAATTGATGTCAAGCTGAACTGGAGCTGCGGCAGTAGCTTTTAGCATGAGCGAAGGCTCTAACTCTAGGTCATCAGCGATCTTAAATCGATAGCCACCTGAAGCATAATAATGTCTGGTCATCGTGTTTGGGTCATTGTCTGGCCCTAAATCCACTTTTATTTGAATGAGTTGTGGAATGGCCAGCCCAATAAAGTACTTCTTTCCATGGTAGAGTAATCCGAATGTGGCTTCGGGAACAATTTGAGATACCACTTCTCCCTGCACAGCCAAGTCACCGGGCACATCAGTGGTAAGCTTCGTTTTATCGAGACTATATTGAAAGATCATAGCAGATAATCCAAAGGAAAGCTTTGCCTTATCGAAAGGAATGTGAAAAGCATAGGAAGCCAGACCACCTATACGGCTTGTTGGTCCGGTTTTATCGCTGTAAAGTCCCAACCCCAGTCCCATATTGTCTTTAAGGGCAAAGTGCCCACTCAAAGTTCCTGTTGTTGGCGCATCGGTAAAGCCGGTCCATTGATTTCTGTAAGACGCAGTCAATACGGTATAATCCTTACTTCCGGCAAATGCGGGATTGTGCAGATATGGATTGAACATGTATTGACTGTGAAAATGCAACTGTTGAGCAGCAACATTTGCTACGGTCAATGCGCCAATTACCACCAATATGAATAGTCTTTGCATCATCTAACTATTGTTACAGAACCAGTAAATGGGTCTTGATTATCATCTAAAATAATGATGTAATAGTAGGTTGCGGAAGCGACATCTGATCCCTCATAGGTGCCATCCCAGGGTTCCGCATATCCATCAGAACTGTATAGCAAGGCGCCCCAGCGGTTGTATATCTCAACGGAGTTATCGGGGAAATTGCTAATTCCCCTGATGATCCAGGTATCGTTTATTAGATCTGCGTTTGGCGTGAAGGAGGATGGAATGTTCAATGAATCCGGTACGTCGCACGCTACTGTCCCTGCACTGACAAAAACGCTATCTGCAGTCCCACAGAATTGAGCATCTAGAACGATCAGATAATAAACGCCAGCTGCTACATTTTGAGAGGTGACGGTCGTACTCAAGCTTGGATCGTCCCACGCATAGGTATAGGGTTGTATCCCACTGCTGGCATAGATGTTAATTGTGCCATCCGCTTCTCCAATACAGCTTTCTCCGCTAACGATAATACTATCTAAAACAGGTCCGACGGTAGCTGTAACGCTGGCAGATACACTCTGAGAGCATCCATTGTTATCGGTAACGGTCACCGTATATATGCCTGCCACTGAAATAAAAACAGTGATACTGGTTGAGCTATTGGGGTCATCCCACAAGAAAACATATGGGAAAACTCCTCCGCCTACAGTAGCACTCACAGATCCACCATTACCGCAAATAGAGGGGGTTGAAGTTACGGTCAAAATTATTGCGCTTGGTTCCGTTATCGTTACAGAATCATTAGCCACACATCCTGTGGAGTCAGTGACTGTTACCCCATAGGATCCAGCGCTCACAGCAGTATGTGATGGGACTGTAGGCAGCCCCCCGGTCCAGCTATAGGTGAAAGGTGTATTGCCGCCCGTTACGACAGCTGAGAGCGTACCATCGGCACTACCATTACAGATTACATCGGTGCCAGATGCGTTGACCAACAACGCCGGGGGCTCTGTGACCATTACAGAATCCGAGGCCGTGCACCCTACGGAGTCCACCATAAGTACCGTGTACCCCCCCGCACAAAGTCCGCTTATAGTTAAGGTTGTATCTCCGGTACTCCATAGCAACGACCATGAGCTGGGTGTGCCTGTTCCACCTGACGGACTACCCGTAATTGAGCCGTTACAAGCTCCATTGCAGGATACATTGGTAACAGCAAAAGTTCCGCTGAGGGGTGTTGGTTCATTAACAATGACTGTGCTGCTATCAACGCAACCATCAGAATCTACCACCACCACTGTAAAAGTGCCGGCAGAAAGGCCAATAGCATTGGCCGTTGTTTGAGTGTTGGGATCATTCCAGGCGTAGACAAAGGGGGAACTTCCTCCGGCCGCAGAGACGATTGCAGTACCAGAGGCATCTCCATTGCATTGAACATTGATGGCACCGCTTGTGAGCGTGAATGCGGTGCTCTCAGTGACCACGATGCTATCCATTGCCACACAGCCAGAATCGTCGGTAACTGTAACTGTGTAGGTGCCGGCGCTTAACCCAGTTGCTATGGTATCTGATTGCGAGCCAGGAGCATTCCAAAGGTAATTATAGGGTGAGGTTCCTCCAGTAACCGAAACAGTGGCGGTCCCCGAAGAATCTCCGCACGCAGCAAGAGTACTTGTAAAGGAAAGCGACAGGGCCGCAGGTTCAGTTATTGTAACGCTTGCAACCGTTCCACACCCTCCAGCATCTGCTACGCTTACTATGTATCCGCCAGCAAGTAACCCAGTTGCCGTTGAGTCCGTTTGTGCATTGGGATCATCCCATAAATAGGTGTAAGGAGCTGTTCCACCGCTAGGCGTGACTATTGCTGAGCCTGTTGAATCCCCGTTACAAGAAACATTCACACTATCCGTCATTGTGACAGTTGGCCCCCCTGCATTGCTTACACCTGCGGTAATAGAATCAATACATCCCAGACTGTCAACCACCGTAACCGTATAGGTACCGAATCCCAAGCCAGTGGCAGTGGAGTCTGTTTGCGGGGGAATGATACTCCAGGAATAGCTGTATGGTGGTGTAGCGCCTGAGGCTGAAATATTTGCCGTTCCATCAGTGAGTCCACAGCTAGCATCGGTTGAACTGGTAGCTAACGAAAAGGGAGAAGGTTCTGCTACGGAAGTGCCAACAGTCGTTTGGCATCCATTACCATCGGTAATCAGCACGGTGTAGCTACCTAATGGTAATCCGTTGGCCACCGAATCAGTCTGAGCGTTGACGTCATCCCACAGATACGCATACCCTCCTGTTCCTCCAGCAGGGGTAACCGTAGCATAACCCGTCGAATCACCATTGCAATTGGCGGCTGACGAATCAGAAATAGCAGCACTCAAAACGATCGGTTGTCCGACGGTGATGGTTACGGAATCCTGGCATGCATTGCTGTCACTTACAACCATTGTATACGATCCCGCTGACAAACCCGTTGCGATAGCGTTAGTTTGGGACTGGAAGTCATCCCATAAATAGGTATAAGGTCCGGATCCTCCAGCAGTCGCTGTAGTGGCCGTGCCGGTGGAATCTCCAAAGCAATTGGTATTGGTTGAGCTACTTGAGGAAATGCTCAGTGCTGTCGGTTCTGTTATGGTGACAGAATCGGTGTCCGAGCATCCATTGACATCAATAATAATTAAGGTGAATGTGCCTAAGGGTAAACTGTCTGCAAGGGAATCAGTCTGTGCTAGAGGATCATTCCAGGTATAGGTGATTGGACCGGTTCCACCTGAGCTGGTAGAGATAACAATGCCTGTTGAATCGCCATTACATCCAACATTGGTCTGAGAAACAAAGGAGATTTCAAGGGTGTCAGGCTCCGTTACAGTGGCGGCAGCGATGATCACAGTTGAAGCGGCATCTGTCACCGTTACACTATAGGTCCCGGCACAAAGGCCAGTGGCCACTGAATCGGTTTGAGATGAGGGATCGTTCCAGGCATAAGTGAAAGGTGGTGCTCCTCCGGTGGCGATAGCCTTAGCTGTTCCATCGCAAGTATCACTGCAAGAGGCTGCCGTAACAGTTGTTGAAATAAATATTGAGAAGGGGAAGATAGGGGGTTTACACCCATTGTTTCCATAACTGGCATTACCTGGGGGGTCAAAATCGGCCCCATCTCCATCCAATCCTGATAGGGAATCAGGAGAATAGGTGACTGTATCACTGCAGAATCCAGTAAATTGGATTACCAAATCTCTTGTTCCGCATGGACATCCCTGCCCATTTTTGAAGTGCCCCGCCGTATTTCCAGCACATTGAAAAATCAAATACAAATTGTAATTCAACGCGGACCAATCATGGGTTGCCCAGTCGAAATTGGTACTTGTGATGAGTATAACATCCGCCCCGGCGGGAATTACGCCGTTCACCGGCTCAATAACCAGGCCTCCACCCGTTATAGTTGAATTGATACTGTCAATAATATCAGAAGTAGTTGCATTCTGGCAAGTGCCCAGCCACGCGTTATTCGGCCAGTCGACGAATATGTCAGCAGTGTCCAAATCTGTTGGGCCAACTTTGAATTTCACCATTTCATTTTCTCCTTCCAGACCTGGCCCTGGCTCACATGCTTCCACCAAGATCGTCTGAATCTCAATGCATTTTCCACAAGAATCTGCAATCGCAATATTGTTCGTTGTGTCGTTGATCAGGGATCCATCACTTGCTACAAGCTTATATTGGCCTGCTGCGTCGATTGCCAACCCGGTGAACGTTGCACATCCAGCAGTTGCAGCCATGGATAAGGTTCCAGTCAGATTTCCTGGTCCTGTCACAGGTGTTAGCGTAATTGTACCCGTGTATGTGATGTCCACGCTCTCCGTTGAATCCGTCGCACACACCGTAAGTGAAAAAAGAGAGTCTGTCATTGTACAACCAGTATCCACTGCAGTAATGGTCAGTTGGGTTGCGACAACTGGGCATACAACCTGCCCTACATTAATACTGTCATAGGTGAAAGCAATTGGGCCTGTCCAGGTGAAGTCTGTATAAACCGTTCCACTTCCAGTTAGTTGCAGGGATGTCTCCCCGGCACCAGGTTCCGAAACACCAATATCCGTTGACACCAAAGTGACAGCTACATCGTCTGCAGCAGTGAATACTCCTTCATAGCTCAGGAGTTGTACCACATCATCATTGTCACATGGGCCCACGCAACTGCAGGTTTCAACCAGGGCCAGGCCGTCTGGGGGGCCATTTTGTATGCCTGCTATTGGGAACCAGATGGCTCCAAAACCGCATCCTTCATCTGGAACAATTCCAGTAAGCGTTACGGTATTGTATGAAAGCGCAGTCCCGCCGTTGTATAGCACAATGTCATAACAGGAGAGATCCGTGCCTGCCGGACCAAAAATCTCAACGCCTTCCAGCGAGTCGGTACTAGTATTGTCGTAATGCAACTCGTTGATGAAAACGGTTTGGCTAAAGCCATGCGTGGAGAAGAGCAAGAGAAGCAGTACGGAGATCGTACTAATAAGAACGAAAGCGTTATTTTTTCTTAAAAAAGGGTGCAATGCGGTTTCTTAATCTGACTTAAAGATATAAAAAATGATGCTATTCTCTATTCCTTGAGTCAATTACGATGGTCACCGGCCCATCATTGATCAGTTTTACGTCCATCATGGCTCCAAACTCACCGGTTTTTACCGGTTTTCCCAGGTCACTCTCAATTTGGGAAATGAACTTTTCGTAAAGTGGAATGGCAATATCAGGCACTGCCGCCTTAATATAGGAGGGCCGATTTCCCTTCTTCGTACTCGCGTGAAGGGTGAACTGACTGACCAGCAAAATTTCCCCATCAATATCCGATACATTGATATTCATCACGCCATTTTCGTCATCAAAAAGACGCATTCTCACAATTTTTCCGCTAAGCCATTCAATGTCTTCGTTGGTGTCGGCCTGTTCAATTCCCAATAGAATCATCAATCCCTGACCAATTTCTGACTTTATGTTCTTATTAATAGCAACCGAGGCATGTTGAACCCTTTGTATTACTGCTCTCATCTAGACGGCGTGAATATTTTGACGATAGGGGTCTTCTTCATCGCCTTCGAGCATTTGGGTATAGTTGTTATAGCGGGACAAAGAAATGCTTCCATCAGCTATACCTGCTTGCACAGCACACTTCGGCTCATTGAGATGCAGACAATTATTGAATTGGCATTCATCCATTACAGCTCTCATTTCCGGAAAACGATGCGCAAGTTCCTCCTTTAAATCTGCCAAGCCGAAACTTCTTATTCCAGGCGTGTCAATAATGAAACCTCCAAAGGAAAGCTCATGCATTTCGGCAAATGTAGTGGTATGTTTTCCAGCCTTGTGATAATCTGAAATTTCCCCAACCTTTAAGTGCAGCTGATCATCTACCATGTTTATCAAGGTTGATTTTCCCACGCCTGATAATCCTGAAAGAAGTGA
>JAESRW010000136.1 GCA_016764395.1 Flavobacteriales bacterium | reverse complement strand
CGTAGCAACAGGGCGATCGGCTGTTCGTGACATTAATTTATCAAGATCCTTTTCCAGAATCTGATTGATGCCATTTGCAGAGCCTGTAATTAAAAACCCACTGAGTAAAAGCATACCCAGATGTGACCAAACAATTGGCTCTACAGCCCCAAACAGATAACCAATCCCTGCAGAGAATACTACCAGTAAGGTAAGGCGTAACTTAATGAGTTGAACCAGATCTTTTAACCTAAAAGAATCAGTGGTTGTAGGGTTTGCTATTTGCGTCTTTACCGTTGACATAATCAATCCACCGTCCTGAAATACTCCAGAATCTTCCTTGCTTCCTCTTCCGTTAGCCCCTGCTCAGTCATGGGCACATTGTTGAACTCCCTCAGCAATCTGCGAGCAGTGGGATCTTTCTTAATCATTTCAGTGGGGTTAAGGATCATGTTCATCACCCATTCAGGGGTTCGTCGCTTTAGCACACCTGCTTGAGGAGGCCCAATCAACTTCGTATTAATGTTATGACAAGCGGTGCATTTAGCGTCATACAGTTTTTTGCCTTCTTCTACCATAGCCTGATCAAGCTCGCCCAATTCAACCGATGTCACTGGTCCGATACCGAGATTGGTCATCGGATCAACATAAGGAATATCGTCTTCGGCTTGCTTACTGCCACCGTTACAATTGTTGAAGATAAATCCAATGAAACATAGTAAAACCAGGTGATGAAATTTCTTAAAATTCATTTTAATGCTTGTAAGTGAGAGAGGCTACAAATATAGACTATTTATGAATTAGGAGACTGTTTTGCACGTCTCCTTGCCTCGGCGATCATGGCCATTTCTCTGCTCATTTGCCCTGCGATGGAGCTGTTTTCTTGGGCCCTTCTTATCAAATAGGGAATCACCTGCTTCACTTTTCCGTATGGAAGGTATTTTGTTACATTGTATCCTGCGCTGGCCAGCGTATAAGAAATATGATCACTCATCCCATATAGCTGAGAGAAATGGATGCGATTATCGTCTTTAGCAATGCCTTTCTCATCCATTATTTTGGTCAAATACCTGGTACTCTCCTCATTATGGGTGGCATTACAGATGGCAAAATGATCAATGTGGTCAATACATGTATCCAAGGCCTTATTAAACGCCTCATCGGTATCACTTTTAACTTCGAATACAATATTTTTTTCCTTGGCCGATTCCCGTTCCCAATAGGCACCACGAACCAATTTCACGCCTATCTTAAAGCCTTCCTCTTGAGCTTTCGCTACCAGCGTATCAAGATAAGACAGACGATCAGTGCGGTACATTTGAAGTGTTGTGAACACCACTGCAATTTCCGAATTGTACTTGCTCATCATCGCAACAGCGATCTCATCAATTGCATCTTGATCCTCGCTTCCTTCCGCATCAATGTAAACTTCAATTCCCATTTCGGCTCCAGCCTTACATATCTGGTCAATTCGGCCCACACCAGCTACAAATCGGGCCTTTTCACGCTCGCCCAGCGCAATACCTTTGGCGGTCTTCTGCAACAAACGCTCAGATACCAATCCCGTTGGTTTGATGGCCAAATTATTTACCAGGGGATTTTCTTTCACGTATGCAATGGCATCCAGAATCTCATGCATGGTGCTATTGAAAAACGCTTCACTGTCCGTGCTCTCGACAGAATAATCTAGTGTTGTCCCAATTCCAGATTCACCTAGTTTATCAATCGCAACTCTGCTCTCTTTGAGCGTTTCACCCCCACAAAAATGCTTGAAAATTGTGTGTTTGATAGCGAAGCCTATTGGCAGATGTATCCTAAGGGCAAACAAGGCTAACTGGGAAGAGAACGATACAATAAGTGGATTACTCAGCATTTTTAGCACGTAATATGCATTTTGAAGCTCCGCGTCTGACTTCTGTGGATACACAAAATTCAGCTCCTCGTTTTCCGTGCTATCAATATGGGACGCCATAACCAAGTTCTATTGAGCGGGTTCCAACTTCGCTGAAGCTTCTTCTGCCAGCTCAGGCTCTCTGCTGCTCATGAGTGTCCTCGCAGCCGGGATGAGAATCATACAGAAACCAATAAACATGACTAAGCCTGAATAGGCAAAAAGCTGAATGAAGGGGCTTATCGTCTCCTTCACTTCATGAAAAGTTTGTTGTTTTTCAATTACACCGAAGCCCTTCATTATTCCAGCTATGGTCAGGCAAACAAAAAATATAAAAAATGAAATATTGGCAATCCAAAAACCATTGGCCACGGCCCCTTTGTTGGGAACCTTTTCCCTTTCTCCAACAATATAAAAGAGCGATGCCAGGAGAATCATTGTGTTGATGCCAATCGTGCTGCCCATGGCATGTGCTACAGTAATATGCGTTCCGTGAGTATATAGTTGGATAGCTGGAACAGATATGAGCAGTGCCAGAGCCAGATTGATGAAAATCCAAATGTCAGCCGCCATCAAAAATCGGAATGGCATAATATGGAATCGGTTTTTCCCCGCTATGAAGTTCGCCCTGAACTGCCAAATTAGTTTGGCAATGATCAACAATTCCGTCATACTGATCAAGTAGCCCATATGCCTGATCCATCCAGCTGAAGGCAATAAGTAAAGGTGATGTGCCCATCCGAATAGCAAGTTCAAAAACCCCAGGAAAAAGAGCAGAAAAGCAATTTTCGAATGCCCTACAGCAGGAGCGGCTTCCTCCAATTCTACAATGCCAGACTTCTCTGACGCTTTCTCCATTAAAAAAATTGCTGTACCATAAATCAACATATTCCATGACCCTACAATCGAACCGTATGATTTCCATTGAACCGTCATATCCCGAACTATACTATCACCGAAATATGGAATCATCCACAGGTAAGATTCGAGAAAAGTTAACAGGAAGAACAAGATGCCTGTTCCCCACATCCAATAGTATACTGGCCATGGCGTCTTAACGGCAAATATTGTCCGAACATAATTGTATCCAAACATGATCCAAGACAATACAATTGGAATTGCCAGAATTGGTGGAAAGGCCCAATATTCACGCCCCCCAAATATCCCCATGAAATAGGCGCCAATTATAACAAACCCAGTTATCGTGAATATCCAAAGGTGCAATTTTGCCAGGAGTTGAGAATAGAGAGGAACTCCACATTTATTAGGAAGGTAATAATAGATGCCGCCGATAGCCCCCAGATACAGCCAGGAAATTACTAGCGACACGTGCAGCGGGCGCGTTTTTTGAAAGGAGAAATACGCATTCAACTCAGGGTATACATGTTGCAATGCACCGAAACAGCCATAGAACATGCCTGCTAAGAGGGCTCCAATACCAACTATCAAAAAGTTTATCCCTGTATCCTTATTCATCGTCCTGATAATGTTTAATGTCAAGCGTTCCAGTGGAGTTAATTTCATACTCCTTTGGAGGAGACGTTCCAGACTTGTCTATATACGCTAAAAAAGCCATTAGCTCCGTTATCTCCTGATCAGAGAGTTCAAAGTTAGGCATGGCGCCAAACCCATTGCGCATCCACATTTCGGCCCTTTTCGGACCACCCTCTGAAGATATGCAGTTTGTGAGATCGGGGCCCATATAGCCCCCAAGGCCGAAAATTTGATGACAGGAGACACAGTTATAGTCCTGAAACAGCCGCTTCCCTGCCCTGACATCCTCATTCATTACGGAAAAACCTCGATCCACATTTTCAGTACTCGTATAAACGCCGAAAGACATCGCCAGAAAAGATATGCAGAGCATTACATACAACCACTGTTTCGATCTTAAACTCATATCCTACTCAGAAACTTTTTCGGATTTGGAGGCGGTGGTTCCAAATCAAATTGGAGGCCAAAGCTAATGGTTTTATTGAAGAAAAAAATGGGGCAAGCCAATCAAGATTCTGTACCAATCAAGACCTAGGAGTTTATTGCACAACAACTTTTCGGGAAACAATTCCCCGATCAGTTTGAAATTGAAGAAAGTACAACCCTGCCCCTAGGTGTGTCAGGTCCATATTGTCTTGATACCCAACGCCCGACAGTTGTAAGCTGCTCTGCTCGACCAATTGACCTCTTCCATCGTATATTATGAGGGTTAATTTATCGGAGTAGCCCCCTTTTACCACTACAGTGAACAATCCAGTATTCGGGTTGGGATAGATACCCACTTCAAATTGAGCTTTGTCATAATCATCAATTGAGGTGCTGATACTCACGTTTAAGAATACAGTATCGCCAATGCATCCTAGGCTATCCGTCTCAACTACGGCCACCTGACCGGTGCCATTGGTACTCCATTGTACAACAATGCTGTTTCCCTGCCCGCCTCCGGTTTGGGTACCACCTACAATACTCCAGTTGTAAACCGAACCCGTATTTGGTGTAACTGCGTAAAACTCATTCACTGCTGAGGCCACGACCACCGAACCGGTAATTGGGCTCGTTTGAGAGCCTACTGAAGCAGTGCCAACTGATGCATTCTCGATTATGGAGCAGCCATTCGCATCACTCAATATCAATAAATACATGCCCGCACCTAGATTTGAAATATCCTCAGTCGTGCTGCCTTCTGACCAATCAAAAGCATGAGGTGTAACACCTCCCGACGGAGTTAAATTTATAGATCCATTGGCGTCACCAATGCACACGGCATCGGTAATGGCAGTTGATGCGCTAAGCAATTGTGGCTCCGCGATAGTCGCTAAATTGATGGAGGTACAACCATTTGAATCTGTAATCACTACTGAATATGTCCCGGCAACTAGGGAATCCAGGTCCTCGGTATTCACTCCATTATCCCATGCAAACGCATAAGGCAAGCTCCCACCTGTCACTGTTAGATCGATCGTTCCTATTTGATCACCATTGCATAGTACGTCCGTTTTGGTAAGACTATTACCTAAGGCCGTAGGCTCGGTAATGTTAACTGAAATGCTGGATGTACAAACACCACCAGCTGTAACGTTCACAGAAAATGTTCCCGCACCTAATCCTGTAGCTATGGAATCCGTTTGTATAGGTACGGTATTCCAGGTATAAGTGAACGTGCCTGCCCCACCACTCACAGAAACCGTTGCACTTCCGGTGTTATCTCCATTACAGGACGGCATGGAGAAACTACTTATGGAAAGAATAGGCGCGCCGGGGTCGCTGAGCACAACCATGCCCGTATCTGAACATCCATCTGCATCTGTAACCATAACCGTATAGGTCCCAGAGCCCAGGCCAACTGCAATAGCATTTGATTGAAATCCAGGGTCATCCCAGGAATAAGTAAAGGGAGATGTACCATTACTAATTGATGCAGTACCGGTTCCATCCGTATTGCCACACGATGATGGATCAGAACCGATGGCCGTTACAGAGAGCGCGGCATTTACCGTAGTTGTTACTGTGATTGTATTACTACAACCATTGTTATCAGTTACAGTAACCGTGTAAGTTCCAATGTTTAGGCTGGTTGCTGTTTGAGTAATTTGATTTCCCGGATCATCCCATGCATAAGTGTAAGGTGAAAAACCATTGGTCACCGTAACTGTTATGTCACTCAAAGACGCGCTACACTGCGCATCAATAGCCGTTGAAAGTCCAATCGCGACGGGTTGTGTAATGGTTACCTGGGAAATTGCTGTGTCGCCTAGTGCATCAATAACAGTAGCGGTATAGGTTCCCGAACAGAGGTTCATCGCAGTATCCGTGGTTTGAGCGGCCGGGTCATCCCAGAGATAGGTGAACGGCGCAATACCCCCTGCAACCAGTGCTACAACCTCCGCATCACAAGATCCGTTACAGGAGGCATTTACGGAGGTCAGGTTCACGGCGTATTCTTCAACCTGGAATAAATCCACGGCTGCCTCCACCAGATGTCCGGATCCCGCATAATCAGCGGCGGTAAAGGTCAACTGCATGAAATTGGTAATCGCTATATAATCTGAAACCTTGAAAGATCTTGGTACCCAGGATGAATTACCAATAGAAGACTCAATAACTTCTTCAAGCAGCACCGACACAACCCCATTAGAGATCGTGACACGCAGGGTGTCATTGGGGGTGCCGCCTCCCCCATTATTAAAAAACCAGCGTTCGTACTTTACATAAGGTTCCGAATATCCAGTTAGATCAAAAATTGGAGATTTCACGATGGTATTCCCATTATCTATGTCATCATTTCCAGCGGAACCTCCACCGTTACCAGTTACGTAAGCCTGGTTATGACAATCAGTACTGACATCAACATCAGGGTTAGCGTCTCCCAGTCCTATCCAATTTGTACCCACAGGCTCACCAATTTCCCATATACCTGATGACGCACTTCCGGAGATTCCCCATCCAAGGTCAAAGGTGAAATCATCATACAGTCCGCTATCCAATGTTATGACAATAGTGGCTGTGTTTGAGTCTATAAACTGGTTGAAGCAAATTGTTTTATACAGCCACTTCGCACCTAAAACATCAAACGTGCCTTCAAAGAAGGTATTCACTGAAAAATTGCCACTACCATCTGATGTCAGGGTATATTGACCATCACTATTGGTAATAAGTACGTCAGCACCTGGTATTGGATTGCCTCCATTTGCTTCCACCACCTGCCCATTTAGAACAAACGGTATAGGAGCACCCAAAGCAACATCTACGATGGTGAGCACACCGTTGGCCAGCACTGCAACCACTGTGTCAGAAGTATATCCCGGGGCTGAAAAGGCAACGTTATAAGACCCAGCGGTGAGGATGGCCATGGCATAATCTCCCGCCAGATCGCTCGCGGCTGTCTCAACCGTTGTTAAAATTTCAATCGTAGCATTATTGATAGGATTTAAAGTA
>JAESRW010000300.1 GCA_016764395.1 Flavobacteriales bacterium | reverse complement strand
CAGATGGTGGAGCGAGTCCATTCTCAAGCTTTCCTGGCAATATCGATCCTGCAAGTGAAAAATGTTTCTACTTTGCTCAAACGGCCGCTAAAAGAGATATTGGTGCTGCCAGCTTTTCAGCAGCTAGCCGTACCAATTATACCAAAGTGCTTTTTGACGCTTGGTTAAAGGGGAGAGCTGCTATTTCAAACAATGACTTTGCAACAAGAGACGCGCAAGTGGTGATTATTCAAGATAATTGGGAGAAAATTATTGCTGCAACTGCCGTTCACTACATCAACGAAACGAAAGCGGACCTCGGTGCTGGGCCTGATTGGAGTGGGCTCAAGAAACACTGGAGTGAGTTGAACGGATATTTCAATATGATTCCTCACCACGCCAACAACAAGTTGGGTAGTGCAGATATCGCTACAATCAATGGTTATATTGGCAAGAAACCAGGTGATGCAACAGCTGCAAATCTCGACCTCGCGGCGGCCCTTATCAAGAGCGCTTATGGATTTACAGATGAGCAAATTGCTGGATGGTAAATAAGTTGTCCATTGTGGAAGTACTTACAAAAAACCGCTGGCTGTTGCTGGCGGTTTTTTGCATTGTATCTCGTCTAGTAACAGCTATTTTTTACGTAGAGGACCCTGATTCATTGCGCTTTGCGCTGGCTGCTTTAGATTTTGACCTGGCAAGATCCCAGCCCCATTTCCCAGGATACCCTGTGTTTTGTTTTTTAATGCAGGTATTTACGCTAATGCTGGGTAAATTTTCGTTGGCATTTTCATTTATCGGAGGGGTTGCTACATTTCTGATCATCTATTTCAGTATAAAAATTGTAGAAATATATGCTCCTCATATTAACAAATGGATTTTATCACTGCTGCTGTTTTTGAATCCTATGATATGGCTCATGGGAAATCGATATATGCCTGATCTCCTAGGAGCGGCAACGGTTATGGCTATTTTTTACTGCTATGCGAGGGCCAATGAGAACAAACGAAGCAAATACCCTTTTCTCCTGCAGTTTTGCACAGGAATACTCGCGGGGTTACGACTTTCCTATCTGCCTTTGGTGGTTATTCCTTCCTTAGTGGTTTTCTTTCGGGGAGAAAAAAAAATACAGCAAATACTGGCTTTGGGTGTCGGTGCAATGGTATGGTTGGGCCCAGTGGTGGCGTTGACGGACTTGGATACACTGCTTTCTATAGCCCAGTTGCAAGCGGAAGGTCATTTTGTGGAATGGGGGGGCACGATCACAAGTGAACCGTCCTATTTAGAGCGTGCCGCTGTTGTGATAGAGAGTATCTGGGCCTATGGTTTGGGTGGTTGGCTGTTGGACAGGCATTGGATTACGTTACCACTTTCAGCAGGATTGTTGGTAGGTCTTGTTGTTTCCATTGTGCGCATGAAAGCTGGGGAAGTAAAAATAGCGAGGCTGTTTGGGATCGCTATCCTTTTATATCTTATCTGGATTTATCTCTTCCAAAATATTATGTACAAGCCAAGACATGTGCTTCCACTCATTCCGTTTATAATCTTTGCTGTAGCTTCTGGTTATTCAGCTTTATGGAGGAAAACAAAGACGGTGTTTTATGTGTCTTTTGCGGTGCTGCTCATCTCAACCTCAGCAATAACGGCTGTTTTGGTGAAACAACACAAAAGTCCTTCGGCCATTGCTCAAGCTAAAGACCTCTTTGAGGCACTTCCGGAAAATAGCTTGACAATCGTATCCATTCCATTGGTCAATGACTATCTTAGAAGACAAGGAGTAAAGTCCAGATTTTTGTCAATTGAGCAGGACCAAGCAATAATTGAGAACCTTGAGGATAACTTCTATACTATTGGTGTTTTTCCCAAGTTAATTAAGCAGCAAGAGAGCAAGCAGCATGTTTTTTATCACAATCCTTACGTCAATAAGATGTGGCCCACGGTAATCGTTAATGTGTATTAAAAGTAACCGGCATATTACCATATTAGGAGGCGGCCCGGCTGGCCTCGCAATTGGCTATTACGCAAAAAAGAGCCAGTTGCCGTTTACCATTTATGAAGCGAATAAACGGGTGGGTGGAAACTGTGTTACGCTGCAACACGATAAATTCCTTTATGACTCTGGAGCCCATCGTTTTCACGATAAGGACCCTAGGGTAACGGAAGAGATAAAGCAATTGCTCGGGGAAGATTTAAGGAAGATCAACAGTCCAAGTCAGATCTTTCATAGTGGAAAATATATTGACTTTCCACTCTCTCCATTGAATTTGATAAGGAATATTGGGGCGGACAAAACACTAAGGGCAGGTTTTGACTTTGTCTCTTCTAAACTGCGCAGTCATAAAAACGGAAGTTTTGAAAATTATGCACTGGGTGCCTATGGAAAGACTATTGCCAATGATTTTTTGCTCAATTATTCCCGGAAATTATGGGGTATCTCCTGTAAAAATCTCTCCCCTGCAGTAGCCGGTAAACGCTTAGAGGGCCTAAACCTCAAAACATTTCTTTTAGAAGCGATTAGCGGACAGAAAGTTAAAACGGAACATTTGGATGGTTCATTTTACTATCCTAAAATGGGATACGGTACAATTGTGGACAAGCTGGCCGACTATTGTGGAGAAGGAAATATAAAAAAGAATGCTGGGGTCACGAAAGTATTTCATGATCATGACAAAATCAAAGGAGTTGAGATCAATGGGAAAACTCAGATTGCTACAGAAGAACTGGTGAGCACACTACCCGTTACGCTTTTCTTGCGGATGATGGATCCCAAGCCTCCACAGAAAATCTTAGATCTTGTAAATAGCATCCAGTTTCGAAGTTTAATATTGGTAGGATTATTCCTGGATAAAGAGACCGTAACCCCCAATGCCACAGTCTACTTTCCTGAATCGAAGTATGCGTTTACCAGGATTATTGAACCCAGAAACAGAAGTGTTCATATGTCTCCCCAAGGAAAAACTTCGCTCATTGCGGAGATACCCTGTCAAAACGAAGATGAAGTATGGAATTTGAAAGATGGAGAGTTGATAGAACGTATCACGAATCAACTTTGTGGAATTAAATGGATTAAGGAACGAGAGATTTTAGGATCGACAGTTTATAGAGTACATTATGCTTATCCTGTTTTGGAAAAGGGTTTTGAGCAGAAAATTGAGCCCATAATGGGCTATTTGAAAAGGTTTAAGAATCTCAAAATATCAGGTAGGAGTGGCATATTTAAGTATACCCATATGCATGATATGATTGGCTTCGGGCACACAATTATTGAAGAGTATCTCGCCAATTATGAAGAGAAAGCTGCAGCAATGGTAAGTCCAGGATAAAGTGAAGGTGGTACTTACTGGATCTGGAACTTAGCGTACATTAGCCCTCATCTAAGAGCTTGTGTTGTTTGACAAACTAAAATAAATACCGGATGAAGAACACGATATACGGGGCGCTAGCAGTCATCATGATCAGTTGTGGATCCGCCAACAAGTACGAACCGTATCTCACTCAAATAAATAGTATCACGGCAAGCTCCTGTGCCTCCGGTTATGAATACAGCTTTTCCGTGATGGATAATAAGGTGTCAATTCTTTATAAGAGTCCGTATACTGAGCCCGCTACTTATTCAGCCGCTTTAAGTGACCTCCAGTTCTCATGGAATACCCTCGGCGGAGATGTCGAGGAGGGCATTGACCATGAAGTAATAATTGCTTGTCCCAACCTGGGAGACAATTGTCTGATAAGTGAGACAGGCCAAAAATCCAGGATTACGATTGAAATCAAAGGAGAAGCAGGCGCAGAAAGTTTGCTCAGTAATTTAGGCTATTTGAAAGAAGTGGCCAGTGAGTAGGTACACTTATAGAAGCCCTAATCGATACCTAAGCGAGTATATGTTGAGTAATCTGGTTACCCAGTAACCACCACCCATCATTGGGCCACCATCGACTAGCTTTGTGCATTGCGTAAATACGAACGGGTAACGAGCAACTTTCCATCCGAACCAAGAACCAGTAACCAGGAACCAAGAATCAAGAACCAAGAACCAAGAATCAAGAATCAAGAACCCATAACCCAGCACCCAGTATCCAGTACCCAGTACCCAGTACCCAGTACCCAGCACCCAGAGGACCCAGTACCCAGTATCCAGCACCCAGCACCCAGTACCCAGAGGACCCAGTACCCAGAGGACCCAGTACCCAGTATCCAGCACCCAGCACCCAGTATCCAGTATCCAGCACCCAGCACCCAGCACCCACCACCCACCACCCAATAACCCTTATCTTTGAACTACATCACAAACTTATCCAATTGACTAAGCTCCTCTGCGTATTCGTTTTTTTTATATTGGCCCACAGTGCCGCATGGGCCCAGAAAAATCCCTGGTTCCCCGTTAAAAAAGGCAAAGTGTACTTTTTCGAGGTGCACGACAAGGACGGTGCGCATACAGTTCAGTATGAATGCCTCGGGAAATCCAAAGGTAAGATCTCTGAGGTCCTCTTCCGACAAATCAAGGTGGGAGATAACCATACACTTGCCGATACGATGACATTTACGGTGTTAAAAGAGGAGGTGCTTTCCAGTGGCTCAAATAGGCTCGACGGAACTGTAAATCGGCCCCTCCTTAAATATACATCGAAAGATACCCTGTTTGTCAGTGGTATTTTGCTCCATGAGCAGAGAAGACATCGTCTCCTGTACACCTTCTATTCTAAGCCATATATGATGATAGACTCAAATAGGTTCAACGACATATTGATCACTAAAATTGAATTATTTCTGATTGGTGAAGGTGTAACCAACGAGGATAATGGTGAACCTATCATCTCGATGGAGCACTATTTTGCAAGTGGTATAGGATTATTGGCCCATGTTTCATCAGATGTGACCGGCAGGATCACGTACAGTAAAGTACTGAAATATCCATACAAAGGTAAGTGGATTGAACATCACGAGAACGGGACTGTGTCGCACAAAATGAAGTATAAGAAAGGGGAGCGCCACGGGAAGTATGTGTCCTGGAATGCTAAAGGACAGAAGATGGAGCTACTGGAATACGCTGATGGAAACCTTGATGGAGTACAACATTACTTCTTTAATACGGGGGAGATACACGCTCTAAAGACTTATTCAAAAGGTGTTTTGAAAAGTGTAATTCTCAAATACCGCAATCAACAAGTTGCTGAGATGGGTTCCTATAAAGACGAAAAGCGACACGGAATATGGCGCCAATGGGATGAAAGCGGTAAGCTCGTCGCCGAAGCCGAATATGATCTAGGCATGGTCGTCACAGGTTTCTGGCCCTTCAACTAAATCCTTCTAAGCATTTTTTAAAGAGCATAGTGCCTTGCATGGCAATGCCGTCACCTTCCTGTAAATCGCAACTGGCGATCGCGTTCTTTGCACCAACCTTTGCGGCCTTTGCATTTAAATACACTCACGACAACCTCAAATCCCAATATTTTTTCATATCTCTCTTTATATCTTAGGCATCGAGTTATCTAACTCAACCGCATAATTGGAAGTACATGCTTTGAAGCCTGCCTCTAGTGAAGTGCGCTGTTGAGGAACCTGCTTGACTAGTCAACGTTATTGCTTGTCCTTCAGAAAGATGTCAAAATTCACCGCTAAATTTCCCTTTACGTCTTTCAGTGTAATCGGTAAAGTTCTTAATTCCGCATTCTTGTTGGAAGCCCAAGGGTCTTTTGAAATATGTGGGTCTCCTTGAAAGTATATCTGCGAAATGAGTTCCTGGCTATTTTTTTCTGTTACTCTGAAATGGATATGCGCAGGCCGGTACAGGATGCCATTCAAATATTTTCCTGGTAAAATGGTTTTGAATGTATAGGCTCCATCCTCCTTCGAAAACCATTTACCTCGCTGATAGAAGTTTTTTGATTTGTTGTCGTATTCACCTTTTGTGTTGCAGTGCCATATTTCAACTAAAGCATTTGGAAGTGGTGTAACACAATCGGATTTAAAAACACGTCCTTGAAGTTCTATCACCGAACCAGTTAGCCCTTCATATGTTAAATCCCTACGTGTTGGCGCGTCCGGTCGATAAAAGGGTCCTAAAATGTCATTGGTGGTAGCGCAATCACCTTTAAATTCATTATTAGATATTTTAACTCGTCCAAATGTAGAAACTGAAAAGGCGGCTAGCGATGCTGCAATTAAGAATTTTTTTCTTTCCATTAATGTGATGTTTTTTGTTTAAGTGCTAAGGCTGTGAAAGGTAGGAGCTGGAGCTTAGAGTTGCTGTATTTTAGCCAAGCATAATAGTTATTAGAACCAAAAAATAGGCAAAATATATGCCAAATTTAGTGGCCGTCCCGCCCCTGTATCGGTATGTAGTGGTCTACCCTTATACTGGTTTTTTACGCCAACCGGCCCTTGCGTTCTTAGCGCTAACCTTTGCGCCCCTTGCGTTAAAACACTCACACATCTCCCCTAGACGATAGCTGTTACGATAAACAAGTTTTTTTTCGCTTTCCTCAAAACTTCGTTGTGAGCCTCACTGATAAGTTATGTACGCCTCAGTTACCCTTCTTTGTAGGACAAACACTGATTGTAGGGGGTAAAGCAATTTCAGAGGCAACCTTTTGGTTTTTTACTCAATAGAAACCAAAAACTAAATACCCAAACAATGAATAGAAGATCTCACAGCTGCCCGCTTGAAGGCAAATCTCTGGCTATAATCATATTGCTTTTGGTAGACGAATATGGTTGGAAGGAACTGAGCGACTTGACTAAAATCGCCACGTTTCAGAAGTTTCCCAATTTCGCTACCAACATTAACTACCTTAAGAAAACCCCCTCCGCAAGAAAAAAGGTAGAGGC
>JAESRW010000130.1 GCA_016764395.1 Flavobacteriales bacterium | reverse complement strand
CTACCTCCTTCACCGGAATCCGACAAGACTCCTTTTTCGATCAAATCTTGAATATCTCTAAGGGCAGTATCTCTATGTACTTTTGTCATCTTCGCCCATTTGGACGAATGCAACTTACCAACGAAGTCTCCTTGAAGTTTATTGATCATTTCCACTTGTCTTTCATTGAATTGGGTGGTTTTATGCAACTCCCAGAATTTTGCCTTTACCAATATTTTGGATAGTGTTTCATCGGTTGACTCAAGTGCTTCAGTTAGGCGTTCAAAGTACCACACGAGCCATTGGCTGACTTCCATACTTCCTTTTTGTGTGGACTCCAATACATTATAATACCCCTCTTTGGATTTCATGATCTGAGCCGACATGCTATAGAACCTTTGGTTGGTTCTGTCTGCTCTGGCTAATTGCGTATCAGCAATGGCTCTGGCAATTCTTCCATTCCCATCATCAAACGGGTGGATACTTACGAACCATAAATGGGCTATAGCGGATTTAACTACGGGCTCCATGCTTTCATCGCTATTGAACCACTCTATAAACAGATTCATTTCCTCCTCTAATCGAAGCGCTTCCGGAGCGGTGTAGTGCACCTTTTCTCTCCCCATTGCGCCTGATACAATTTGCATTGGACCGTGTTCATCACCTCTCCATTCACCAACTGTGATCTTATACATCCCACTTCTTCCTGTTGGGAATAGCGCAGCATGCCATCCACACATCCGATCCTTAGTTATCGGGTCTTTATATTTCTGAGTTGCATCCAACATCATTTCTACAACACCCTCTACATCACGACTTGCATTGGGCAATCCTGATACTTCCATCCCTAGCCTTCGAGCCACTGATGACCTTACTTCTTTTGCGTTTAATAATTCTCCTTCAATTTCGCTTGACTTAACAATGTCTTCGGTTAATGTAACAAGCACGGCTTCTTCCCTTAGTTCGAACCCCATGCCTTCCATTCTACCTATTAACCTTCCTTGTAGATCACGCACCTTGCTCACGTATGGGAGTAGTGTGGCGTTATCCCATTTAAAGGTTGGCCAGTCTTTGCTATGATGTAAATACTTTGTCATTACCTTTAATGCCGTATTTCTTACTGCGAATATATGATCTATTTGCCGTTCTACAATATAAATGCCGTAATAATTACATCATAAAAGGGCGTAATTGCCGTATTGGCTTGAAAATGACTGTAACTGGACCGTGCTAAAGCGACCGTGAATCTTCAGCTTCGCCCACTGAGTTGGCTTTGCGGATTGGCGTGTGGTTTTTTAAAATTTTTCACCATGTCTTCCAGTAAACTGTGAAGGTAACAGGTACTGGCAATACAGTTTATTACAGAATATTGTTCCTCAATGGAACAAAGACGACATGACAATTGACCTAGACGGGACAAAAGAATTGATAACCTTGTTCGTACAAGACAACGCTGTTGGAAAAATATTCATTGAGCCGCACCTAAAGGCAAGAATGAAACTGAATTATGACAAAGTTAGATTTCCTGGTTGCCAGACAGTTAGACATGACGACCATGTACACATACAATTAAAATAGAAATGAAGGGGGCAGTGCACGATGGATTAGAAAACATGCTTGAGGGACGCTAGCACTTGAATGATTTCTTGATTGATTACATATTGCCCTTTCTGGCATTGTGATTCCTTAGTTAGATATTATCATTGGTCTTTCACTTCGGTGTTGCTCAAGAAGGCACAGCTTTGCCGCCCATTTACTCGAGAAACTTACGAATCTTAAATCTATTCAAACTTTGCTTGGACATCAGAGTAGTAAAACTACAGAAATCTCCACTCATGTTGCCGTAACCCAGTACCGATAAATTGTTAAACCTTTGGATTTCATACCTTTGAAAAGGTAATTGGATAATGGTTATTTTGGCATTGCCAAAACCCCTTCGTTGTGAGCAATTGATAAGATGGGTAGATGTTATTATGAAATTAAACTCGTATCACTTTGTGTGATTTGTGCCACTTTGATGGACTGTAACTCTAGTGTCCATCGGGATGACTCAGATGGTATTTTAGATGATGCTTCTCATGGGGTCTCATCATTCAAAGACTCATTAAAGGCGGAGAAAGTTGAATTAAGTTGGGCAGAAGAGCAACTTGTGCTCCGTAACCAGATTTTAATCGGACTTGAGAATAATATTCTTAAGGAAAGCTTTCTACAGGAATTCTATATCAGGAGGGTAGCGCGTGTTAATAGTGACACCGTGTACGTGGCTATCGGATTCAACTTACACGGAAACGACTGCGGTGCCCCTGACTGTTATCAAACCGATCTTAGATTCCACATTAAACTTGGAGACTCACTTCAATTTCCCGACTCTTTGCCATATAAAGAACGTGAATACGGATGTATTGGAGACAGCTCATCAGTATCAGGAGTTTTTCAACTCTTGGATCAAAGCTCTGAGCACCTTGTATACTCATCAATCAAACCAAGAAGAACCTTGGTCCTATATAGTAGTAGAGAAGAATGTGGTAACTATGCTTTGTACTTTAACAGTCCCAATCCAGATAGAATTGATGCCAAGAATATGGACAAGTTAATGAAAGAACTTGAACAAGGCAAGGATGTGGATAGGTATCCATATCGCAGTTGGGCGCTCACGACATTTGAATACGGATTCTTTAAGAGGTAGGAGCGTAAGATGCCCACAACAATTAAATCCCAAAATCAGGTGGGCGAAGGGCGCTCCTACAGATTTTTTCTATTGCTGCACTGAACCGCTCCTCCCCTCCTGTCAGAAAGAGATCAGCAAAAAAGCACCCGTGCACCCATATACCGCCGGTACTTCGGTGCACACAGGTGTAATTTCAATCTTTTGAGTTGTGCTCCTACGTAGCTAGGCTATAAACGCCAGCACTTGAATAATTGACTGGTAGTTTACATATTGCCATTCTGGCTAGAAGAACCGCGTCTAAACTGATTATAAGCTCTTTTCCTTCCCAATATCGAAAAATGAAAAATCACTCATTTTCAATATCTTAATTAGAACATTCAAAAAAGCAACACACACAATTTCAAATCCAGTACAGTATCGGTTCCACCTTCTATAAAATTGACTCGACCACTAGAAACTATGCGCTAACCAAGGTAAGGAGAGAATACAAGAATATCCGCTGAATAAGAATGGCCTTCCTATCCTTATCACTAATGACGATGGATCATCGTTGCGAGCAAGTTATAATTGAAAGGTGCATACACATTCGTACTTTGGACAAAAAGAAAATCTGCTGACCTAAACCCGCTTCGTAGACAGCGCTGCTTTCGACAGACAAATTCTCGCTTCATAGACAAAGACCTAGGGCAAGGACAAATCCATGCTCACAAAACCATGCGCATGCGGCATGATTTGCCAACAATATGGATACTTCTTTGAGCTGACACCCAAATACTTACCTTTGAACATATCAGCAGTATCGGTTTGCGGAGACCAACACGTTTGCAATAATCCCTACATGCCATACCAGAGCCATTTACGGTATTAATCAACCATCAATCCAAATCACATACTATGAAAACACCAATAATTATGGTCGCAGTGTCTCTGGCATTCGTATTTTTTGCTGCAAATAATGTGATCGCGCAAGTGGACACTACGAACTCATCTACTAGCGAAGTCTACGTAATTACTACCTATGATGGAGGAGAATTTGTAGGAAGAATTATTTCGCAAGATGCAAAGGAAGTTTTAATGGAGACAACAGACCGAGGTCAAGTATCTATTCCAAAGTATCAAATAAAGAAAATGACAGCACTTAAAGCTGGTGAGATGTCAGCAAGCGGAGCGTACGTACCCGAAGAAGTTTTTGCCACCAGGTATTTTATATCAACGAATGGCCTTCCAATTGAAAAAGGAGAAAGTTATGCTTTATGGAACATATTTGGCCCGGAGTTCCATTTTGGCGTTAGTGAAAATCTTTCTGTAGGAATTATGACCTCGTGGTTTGCCATACCAATAATTGGGACCGTAAAGTACACTATTGAACTGGGCGAAAAAACAAACCTTGGTATTGGTACACTATTAGGTACCGGTTCATGGGCTGTCCCTGATTTTGGCTTGGCACTGCCGTTCGCGGCTTTGACTTATGGCGGCAGACGGAGTAATATTAGTGTTTCTGGTGGCTACGGGGCAATTTGGACCAATGGCAACAGTAATGGATCGGCCCTGTTTTCAATAGCAGGAATGTCGAAAGTCGGAAAAAAAGTAAGCCTGGTTTTTGATTCTTTTATTGTATCCAGTCAAAACAATGGCTCTGGCTGGGCGATTTTAGTTCCAGGTATTCGCTTACAGCATAGAAGTGATAAAGCCTTCCAATTTGGATTTGGAGCATTTGTTATTGACGGTGAATTAATACCAGCTCCAATACCCATGCTTCAATGGTTTAAAAAGTTTTGAAAAAATCGATCATAATAAATAGCACTCTGCATCTATATACTACCGCAAATAACTAGCACCCAAAAGCAGGACAAACAAATTCAACCGACGAAGCAAAGAGAAAGTTTGGATATTATGCGAAGATCAAATCAAGGAATTTGTCATGTTATGCAGGGCTCTTGCCACTGATATGGGTGGCCTTTAGGTATAAAGATTATGAATTCAAAATTTCAGTTAACGGCCGGCAGGTCCCCTTCATAGCCTGTTTTGCCGATCAATGCTCGTTTCAGCCTATTGATATGAAATGTTGCTAGTATATACGCTGTTACCCTTGACTACCTTGATAAAGTACATGCCCTTAGACAGATCAGATATGTCGAAATAGATGACATAACGATTCAGGTTTTCTTCTTTATATACGAGTTCACCTAATGTATTATACAAGTAAAAAGATGGTTGAACCTGTTTGTTAGCAGCGACCATCATAAGCGTAAATTTTCCATTATTGGGATTGGGGTAAATCAATGTTGTATTCTCAAATGAACGATCAGGAGACAAATCAGAAAATGGATCATTGAATTCCAGAGCATCTTCATACACCTGATCCGTTTCATCGTCCACAGAAGTGGAGGCCGTCTTACTAGAAGATGGGGAAGGACAAGGTCCACTTCCCGTACAAGGGCCGAGATAATCTCCATGGGCCAAATGTTCAAGTAGACACTTTTTCTCACATTTACCCATTTTCTTAACACATGTAGTTGTGCAGCTAGCAACGTGGCATATCTCTATTTCCGTCTTTGGAGATGAAGGACACGGCGGCAAATTTGATACATCAATTACGGTTACGTTGGCTTCATCAGCACCAGTGCAACCGTTAGCGCCAGTTACAGCTACTGTAAAAATTGTTGCGGTCGTGGGGCATACAGTGATCGTTGGAGTAGTTTCACCAGTGCTCCACAAATAGGAGAATGGCCCTAACCCACCTGTAATGGCAGCTGTCAGATCAGCACAATCAGCATTGAACCCCGGTGGCAATCCCGTAACCACCGTGATATCAGGGCCTACATCTACGGTTAGACCAGAATTAATGGTAAGCGTTATGTCATCTGAAACGGTAGGACAAGGCCCCGCAGGATCATTGGTGGTAATGGTCAGCACCACACCTAATCCGGCAATATCCAGCACTCCCGGTGTATAAGAAGCCCCGGGAAGAGTGGCATCATCAAATGAGCCATCCCCTGGAGTTGTCCAAAGAATAGAAGTGGCACCTCCGCCAAATGCACCAACTAGCGTGTGCGTAGCCCCCTCACAAATAGTAGCATCGGCTCCTGCTGAAGTAGTAGCAAGCGGATCAATGGTCAGTGTCATCGCATCACTCACGGCCAGACAAGGCCCCGCAGGATCGTTAGTAGTAATGGTAAGCACAACAGTTGGCGAAGCAATATCCAACACACCAGGGGTATAGGTAGCAGCAGGTAAAGTAGCATCATCAAAGCTACCGTCCCCAGCTGTAGTCCAAAGGATCGAGGTAGCACCTCCACCAAATGCACCAACTAGCGTGTGAGTAGCCCCCTCACAAATGGTAGCATCCGCCCCTGCCGACGTAGTAGCGAGCGGATCAATGGTCAGTGTCATCGCATCACTCACTGCTAGACAAGGACCAGCAGGATCGTTTGTCGTAATGGTAAGGACAACAGTTGGTGAAGCAATGTCGAGTACACCGGGGGTATAGGTAGCAGCCGGCAGTGTAGCATCATCAAATGTACCGTCCCCAGCGGTAGTCCAAAGGATCGAGGTAGCACCTCCACCGAAAGAACCAGCCAAAAGATAAGTAGATCCCTCGCAAATGATGGCGTTTCCACCGGCGTTTGCCGTAGCGCTGGGATTGACTGTTGCACTGGCGGTAACTGTAATGGAATTCGCATCAGTAACGGTAACGTCAAATACGCCGGGTGATAATCCTGATATATCTTCAGTAGTTGCTCCATTTGACCATGAATAGGTAAGAGGTGCTGTGCCTCCTGTAACTGTAAGGTCGGCGGAGCCGTCAGTACCTCCGGAACAGCTTGCCTCTATTCCTGTTATGGTTAAGTTTATTTGTGAGCAGCCGTCTATAGAAAGTACCCAAACAGCACCTCTATTTAAACCCCCATCATCGTCATATCTAGCTCCAACAACGAGGTCTGATATGCCATCTCCATTTAAATCTCCCAGGGTAGTTAAAGCAACACCAAACCTGTCAAAATTATCCAATATGCCGGTGAAGTTACCCTCGGTATCCGAAATTTTTTGCTGCGCTTTAACGGTTCCATCTGTATTCATAAAAAGAATAAATACAGAGCCACGCTCATTTCCTGCCGATCCTCCATCTGAATCTCTCCAACTCCCTACAGCAATGTCATCCACACCATCACAATCTAAATCTCCTAAGGGTGTAATTCCAGCACCAAAATTGGCGCCATCTGACATGGTTGGTGTTAAATTTCCTTGAGTACTCGAAATCTTTTGCTGCGCCTTAACAGATCCATCGCTATTCAGAAATAAGATCCAGACAGCCCCTCTATTGATACCACCATCATCATCAAGAGGTACCCCTACAGCAATATCCATAACATTATTACCGTCTAAATCACCAATGGGGCTTACTGCCTGAAATCTACCTTCAGCAATTAAGCTGCCCGTAAAACCACCACTGATTTCAGAAATTTTCAACTGGGTTCTAACGGTACCGTTGGGATTTAAAGACAGAATCCATACGGCCCCCTTATTTGATCCTCCATCATCGTCAAGACCTGCCCCTACAGCTATTTCTATAAATCCATCTCCATTTAAGTCGCCCAGCAAATTCACAGAAGTTCCGAATCTGTCACCGTCCCTCAAGGGTCCTGTAAACCCACCAAGGGTGCTTGAAATTACTTGGTGCCCTTTAACCGTTCCATCAACGTTCATGAAAAGAATCCAAACTGCTCCCCGGTTCAATCCTCCATCATCTCTAAATGCGTTTCCAACAGCTATATCCTCTACCCCATCACCATTTAAATCTCCCAACCCTGTAATGTAATTACCAAAATTATCTCCTAGAAACAATGAACCCGCAAAACCGCCACTGTTATTAGCAATCTTTTGTGAAGGAGGGGAAGTCTTAACAGTACCATCGGAATTCATGAAAAGAATCCAAACTGCCCC
>JAESRW010000161.1 GCA_016764395.1 Flavobacteriales bacterium | reverse complement strand
TGCATCGGTAACTGTTACATTGAAAGTTCCCGCACACAATCCTCCTGCTGTAGCGGTCGCTTGGAAGAGTGGATCATCCCATGCGTAAGTGTATGGCGACGTTCCTCCTGCAGGAGTTACCGTGGCGTCTCCATTACAAACTCCAAAACAGTCAAGGTTGGTGCCAGCTATTGTGTTAGTCAGGACAGGCGGTTCAGTAATAATAACATTGTCAGTTAGTACACAGCCATTGGCATCGGTGAGTGTCAGCGTATAAGTTCCTGCACAGAGTCCTGTTGCACCTGAGGTAACTTGAACAGGCGTTGTGTTCCATGAATAGGTATATGGCGCAGTTCCTCCACCAGCTACAGAAGTGGCACTACCAGTACATGCTCCCGCACACAGTATATTTGTTCCGGCAGTACCTAATGTAAGCAGGGGAGGTTCGGTTATTACGACGCTAGCGGTTCCAGTACAGCCATTGGCGTCTGTAATGGTCACAGAATAAGTACCGGCACAGAGTCCTGCTAAATCCTGAGTAGTAGCAAGATTGGACCATGCGTAAGCGTAAGGAGCCAATCCACCAGAAGGAGCTAAATCTGCTGTACCAATACATACTCCTGTACAGAGTAAATTGCCACCAACAATAACGCCAGTAGGTTCGGCGAATACGGTAATTGTTTGCGTAGCGGTTACTGGACAAGAACCATCATCAATTGTCTGTGTTACTGTATATGTCCCGGGGCTGGCATAAGTGTGGCTTGGATTTGCCGCGCTACTATTGGTTCCGGAAGCAGGAGGACTTCCATCACCATAATCATAAGTGAATGTTGGGCAACCCATCCCGCAACTTGAAACTGCCGCCCCCGTATTGTTGAATGAAAAACTATTTCCGGTTAGACATGCAGAGGTCGGACTTGCGTTAAATCCGGCTAATGGTGCAACTCCTGATGCAATAACCACTGTAGCTGTAGTCAGACATCCGTTGATGTCATTCACCGTCACATTATAAGTCCCGGCACACAATCCGGTCAGATCCTGGGTAGTCTGGCCTCCTCCCCATGAATAGGTATAAGGGGCTGTACCCCCAGATGGAGTAAGATTAGCCGATCCGTCGCAGGACCCAGGACAGGTCTCATCAATACCCGTAAGCGTAGCTGTAGGTTCAGGATACACAATAACTGTGAGCGTGGCTGTCGCAAAACATCCACTAATGTCGGTGACAGTTTGAGTGACGGTAAATGTTCCTGTCGTCCCATATGTATAGGTGGGATTTTCTAAAGTGGAAGTTCCTGAACCATCCCCAAAATCCCAGGAAAAGGTAGGGTTACCCATATTATCGGGTGTTCCGGTATTTGTAAAAACAAAACTATTTCCTGTTAGACATTGGTTTCCATTATAAGTAAAGCCTGCCAATGGAGGCGTTCCCAACGTACCAACCGTGCCGTTAATCGTTGTCACACATCCACTAGCATCCGTTACAGTAACGGTATAGGTGCCAGCGCACAAACTGGTCTGATCTTGCGTATTTGGCCCATTTGACCAGGCGTATGTATAGGGTGTCACTCCTCCAGAGGGTGTAAGGTTTAAGGCGCCATCACATGCACCCGCACAAGACTCGTCAGTTGGAGTAATGGCGAGTGTTGGAGGACAGGTAACCGTTACCGTTTGTGTTGTAATCACACTACAGGTACCGTCATTAATCGTCTGAGTAACTGTAAAGGTGCCGCAAGCCCCATAAGAGTAAGTTGGACTCGCAGCCGCAGTATTTGTACCAGATACTGGAGGGCTGCCATCCCCAAAATCATAGGTAAAAGTTGGGCAATTCATGCCACAACTCCCAACAGCCGCTCCAGTATTGGAAAAGCTAAAACTATTGGACGTCAAACAAGTGACCCCTGAGAAATTGAATCCACCAAGAGGTGCAGGCCCTGTACCTATAGCCACACTGGCCGTGACCGCCGCACATCCCCCGGCATCAGTAACGCTCAAGGTATACGAGCCAGCACATAAACCAGCTGCACTAGCACCCGTACCTCCACTCGGAGACCATGCATATACAAAGGGGGACGTACCTCCTGTTACGGTTGATGACGCAGTTCCATCACATGCACCAGGACAGCTTTCATCGACCCCTGACACCGTAACTGTTGGTGGAGCTGTAACAGTTACTGCTCCAGTAGCAGTAGCACAGCAAGTTGGGTCCGCTGCATCACAAATTGTCTGGGTAACAGTATAGGTTCCCGCCGTAGCGTATGTATACGAAGGATTTTCTACCGTTGCTGTACCTACACCATCTCCAAAATCCCAATCAATTGAAGGTTGCCCCATACCACCCGCCGGATCGCCGGTATTGGTAAAGGTAAAGGCCACCCCTTGGCAATGGGGGCCATCATCGGTAAATCCAGCTAAAGGAGGTATACATGCACTTGTAATAGGAGGAATGGTGGCATCCGTATGGGTGCATTCAGTGGTTCCCTCGTCCCAGGTTCCCGTTACGCTGGTAATAGGACCATTTGTAGTGATTGTTACCTGATCACAAACTTGAGCCGGCTGTGTGATACAGGTTGCATTAAGGTCATCAGGTGATAGCCAATTACCCGTGCCGCCACCGCCAGAAAAAGTCACCGTACCATTCATTACACTTCCCGTAGCACTACCACCACCGGAAAAAATAGAGCCAGGACACCCTCCCATAAAAGGACAAGTCGCATCACAATATTGATAACTACTGGTCCATGTGCCTGATACACCTATGATTGTTGCTCCAGCAGAGGTAAGATCAAAACTGGTTACCGTCCCCCAACTAACATCCACAGCCAAGCAGACCGAAATGGTATACGAAAAAGTCCCATCGCCATTATCAACACCGCTATTGATGGTTAAACTACCGAGGTTACAGGCATTGGAAATAGTAGCAGCAGTGAGAAAAATCAAAAAAAGACTGCTTACCCTCAACCACATATTCTGAACTCGATTCTTCATGTAAGGTATTTTTTTCAAGGCGTTTTTCATTCTCTTTATCAAATCAGGACAACTAAATTTAGTCTCGTTGGTATTATTGATTACCCATTCACTACCGGGCATTGATTTTTTTGTGCTTCTATAAATTCTGGATTCTCTACGCAAAAATCAGTGACACTCTCGCTAAATGAAAGCATAGAGCAAAAATCAAAAATCCTTAAATTCACTATTGAATTCAAATGTGTTAATTTTCAAGAGCCTCCGCGTGGTAAACTTCCACAATCACCTTGACTGTTTCGTCAAAATATTGGTCCAATTTTCTCTTGTATTCAACAATGCTACCCGGTGCCACTATTTCCTTAATAACAAAGATCTCTGCCCCTATTATTTCATTGTCTGGGTTATAAAAAGTAGCCTTCAATTTAGTATGACCAAAGCTGACCACTGAAGCCGAACTATATAGTTCTCCTTCAACCATGGTTTTTTTGACCAAGTGATTTTTCCATTCAAAGGTGTTGTTCCAATTCGACACATTATTTATATAATGAATAGGATCCCTGGCTTCTCGCGCCGCTACCACCTCTTTTGAGTATGGAGATAGTAAGAGCCGCTCATTAATCTTCAGCTCCACAACTTCATCTATTTCTATTTCGAAGTCATTCATCCAAGCCATGTAACCACTTCCCACATTTCTATATTTCGTTAAGGATACCTGATCTCTATCAAACACAACCCGATCCTGACTTCCGAGGATCATCATTCTATCCCTTCTAGTTCCCTCCAGGAAGAAAACAACTTTACCGTGTGATACATTTACCACAGTTTCCCCAGATTCTCTGTAAGCCTTAATATTAAATGAAGTACCCAATACCCGAGTCTTGGTATTGGAAGTAAAAACGCAAAATGGATGATCCGCATCAGGGCGCACATCAAAGAATGACTCACCCTCCAAGTACACATTTCGCTTATCACCTACAAATTTTTTGCTGTAGACAATTTTGGAGTTTCTATTCAGGAACACCACACTGCTATCTGGCAAATAAAGAACTTTCACATCGTCGGTTGTCGAGATTTCAATTATCTCATCCAAGCCTTCCTCCTGGGTGGCAACCATGCTGCTTCCCTCTTCGCTATCTATAAAAATGTCCAAATTAGCAATGGTATAACCCAAGCCAACCAATAGAAAAAAAGAAGCAGCAATGCGAAGTAGTTTGCCGTATGGAAAGCTATTCCTTACCATTCTAACCAGCTTACCTGGATTGTTCTTCCTGGCCAATTTCTGACGCACCTTTTCCCAAGCCATTTCGGCGTTGGGATTAAACACCTGATTCTCCGATTCGGAGAGGGTTAACAGTTTTTTGGAATGAACGAATTGTTCCGCATTCTTGGGATTTTCAGCAATCCAATCCAATAATTGGCGCTCTTCCTCTTGATTCAACTCGTCAAAAAAGTATTTTGCTATGAGCGCATCCATAATCAATGAATTTACCGGATGATTGGATCACCCACCTTAAAGACAAGAAACAGATGATATACCCCTACAGAGATAATGAACAAATTCATTTGTCAAATAATACCAATAGTAAGAATGGATAATTAAGAGGCGATAGAGGATTTTTTCAAAATATAAGGCTTCAAGTGGCTCCTCAGCCGTTTCAAAGCCTTGCCCATCTGATTTTCCACGGTTTTAATCGACACACCCAGATGATTTGCGACTTCTCGGTACTTCATATCTTCATATCGATTGAGTAAAAAGACAGCTTTACACTTTGGCGGTAGCAGATTTATCGCTTGATTGACGCTTTCCTCAAGCTCAATTTGTTCTAAGCTAGTTTCGCCAATGAATCCATTATAATGATGCGCATCCAAGACCTCATTTTCAAGGGAAACCGTGATTTTGGTTTTCTTGATATAGTTTAAAGCAGTGTTAATCGTTGCGCGAAAAATGTAACCTTTGAGAGAGGAGTTGATTTCGATGGTGTTCTTCTTGTTGATTAGATTAACAAATACATCCTGCACAACATCCTCTGCCGCATCGTGATCATTTAGGATATTATTAGCTGCAAAACACAATGACCGGTAATTCATTTTAAAGAAATTCTCCAGATGGAAAGTCACTTTACTAGAATCACTCTTGGCTGAATACATGGACACTTTTTAATCGGTCAAATCTACTACAAATCCCGACCGGATTTCTGAAAATGAAACAGAATCTTCAATATCTGTTGGATATTAGACGAAGCAGAAATCCTGTGGTTGCCTCTGTGTATAAATTTTTATTCCAGAGCCAGACCATCCCCCTCCAACCAAGCATTTCAAAAAGAAGTAACTTTGCTTGATGCAATCGACGTTGAGAAGAAATTATTTAATTCTTGCGCTCATTGAAGGCGCAGCGGTTATGGCCGTGGAATTGCTCGGCGCCAAAATGGCCGCTGTATATTATGGGAGTTCCTTATATGTATGGACATCCGTATTGAGCATCACGGTTGGGGGGTTGGCAGCCGGCTACTTTTTAGGAGGATATCTTTCAGAGCTCAAAGATTCAAAGAAGATCATTAATATAGCCTTCTTATTAGCAACTATATTGGTTCTTCTGATGCCTAGCTACGCCAATCTGGTTATGAAAATGGCGATGGTACTTGGTTATCATTCGGGGGCGGTGCTCTCATGTTTCCTTTTTATATTCCCTACAATGGTCCTCTTTGGAACAATACCACCCAATATTATTCATGTAATTACGGAAGAGCCGGGATCATCAGGAAACAGTACAGGCCATGTGTATACGATTTCGACATTTGGTGGGATATTTATGACACTGATCATTGGATTTTATGCGATCCCCCATTTTGGCTTGAAAACCTGTGCCATTGCGGTCGCTGCACTGCTCGCCACGGTCCCTTTCCTGAATTTTTTAAAATCCAAAATTCTTTATTCACTAGCGATATTATTCGGGCTAATATTTACCAGTGCCTTTATGCTCAAGGGTACAGGGCAAAAGTCAAACTCACACATACGCGTATTACATAAAAGTGATGGGTTGATGGGYCAGATGCTGGTTGCAGATGATTTRAAAACGGAGAAACGCTCATTACTTGTCAACAACATATCTCAAACTTTTATGCACATYCCYTCMGGAAGRTCACARTGGAGATATGTCCACCGGATGGCCATGTACGCTTCGATGATGCCCACGGGCTCAAATGTGCTGCTGTGCGGGATAGGAGGAGGTAATTTGATCAATGAGTTCTCATCATTGGGCTTTAACATAGATGCAGTTGATCTGGACGCAAGAATGGCTAAAATAGCCAGTCAGTACTTTATGATGACGCCTCGGGCCAATTTTTTTGAAGATGATGCACGTCATTATATCAGAACTTGCAAAAAGGAATACGACYTAATCATTCTTGATATGAGTGCAGGAGAAAATCAACCCTCCAATGTTTACACSCTAGARTGCTTCAAAGAAATCAGGAATTTACTTTCAGAACAAGGTATACTGTTCCTTCACTACCAGAATGCCCTGGAAGGAGAGAATGCCCTTGCGGTAAAGTCGTTGGGTAAAACGCTGGCCGAAAGCGGACTGAACCCTCAACTTTTAAATACGGATAAGGTTCAAGAAGATGGTACCCGATTCAATTGGGATAAAGTTGGAGAAATCATGTTATTTGGCAGCAAAAACGCTGTAGACCTGAATATGGAGTTTGAGAGACGAGACGGTTTTGCCGATCCTTTCAACTTTGCAAGGGGCGAGCATACTGTTATTAAAGATTATGATTTCAGCGGAGGCATGATATTTACTGATGATCTACCGATCATGGATGTACTGCATACCGGGACTTTGAGCACAACTAGAGGGGCTACCCTAAAACAACTTATACCCATTCTCATCGATCAAAAGATTGACCTATTGTAAGATTCAAGGCAGGAATCTTGATTCGTATGGATTCTAAATTCGTTAAATTAATGCGTATTCTTCTTTTAATTATACTGCTTTCAATTGGCGGAATGCAGGTGTATGCACAGATGGCCAATTTCACTGTGTCGGACACCCTGGGATGCGCACCCTTTTCGGTGAATTTCATCAACCAAAGTACAGGTGCCGATAGCTACTTGTGGGATTTTGATGATGGCTTAACCTCTCAATTGACCAATCCGACCCTCATTTTCTACGGGCAAGGCACTTATAATGTGACGCTGTTCGCGTTCGATTCGTTATTGAACGTCGATAGCATGAGCATCATGATTTATGTTCCTTCAAAGCGGCCATTCTTTAGCGTTGCCGATGAAGCTTGTCCAGGCCAGACATTGGAGTTCACAGTATTTGGCAACTATGATCAGGACAATATCGTATTGTGGGACTTTGGTGATGGTGCAAGCAGCAATAACTCTTTCACTGAACATGCATTTATCGATACCGGGATCTACAATGTGGTCCTCACCGTAACGAATAGTGCGTGCGGCACCATTCAAGACTCTAGCCTCATTACAATCTCAGACACGCTCATTCCAGACATTCACATTCATCCCGAATATGCTATAACCACGATTTGTCCGGGCGAGGCGTTTCCCTTCTTCTATGATGAGAACTTCTCAATATTATGGGAGTTTGGAGATGGAAACTCCAGTTCGGACCCTTTTCCCAATCATATCTATGATGCTCCCGGCAGCTATACRGTTACCATTTCMGTTACCAACGAATGTGGGAACACCAATASKCTCGACACSATCGTKACAGTAGACTCGGGAGCTRTTCCSCATGCTTCGGCATTCGTSAGTAGYTTCCCRATTTGTTYSAAYACTGAAATCCCGATGATCGGCACTRTGGGATCAGGRTATTCTTACTCCTGGRATTTTGGAGATGGAAGTACTGGAACCGGTCAAAGTACYACCCATRTYTATGATTCAAATGRCACCTTTAACATTGTGYTWGCRGTMACYAATTTATGCGGTAATRTGGCGACTGATACYGTAYCAWTATCTATCRTGGATAGYCTTCCGGTGARTGGGTGGATGTTCCTRAGTAAAAAYYYAGYTTGCCCTTCAGATTCAATATTGTTCAGTGCGCCCAATAATATRACATCCTATTTCTGGGATTTAGGAGATGGCAATTTTGACTCCTCTAGATCATTCATGTATGTCTACTCGGATACCGGCACCTATATTATTCAACTTACCCTAACAAATGGCTGTGGAAGCCTGGAGTCCTATACCGATACGGTGCAAATCACTTCAACACTCCTCACAACGCCACAGTTCACGTCGACTCAAAGCAGCTACTGCCTGGGAGATGTGATTAACTTTACTAGCGTAAATAAAGATCCGGCCAACACTCTCATTTGGAATTTCGGAGACGGAAACTCCGGCATTGGGATTGAAGAAATACATAATTATGGTGATACAGGCACCTACCTAGTTACCTTGTATCTCACCAATGCTTGCGGAATAACGGATAGTATTTCTCATACCTTAACCATTGATACAAACTCTTCCCCAATTGCATCGTTTACAAGTTCACCCAACTTTTATGCATGTCCCGATCAAGGCATTGATTTTCTCAACCTAAGCAGTAATACCAGTATGGTAAGCTGGGATTTTGGAGACGGTAGTCTATCCAGCTTAGCAAATCCTCTCTACAGTTATACTACTCCCGGTAATTATTTTGTCAGCTTAACCGTAACCAATGGTTGTGGATTGAGTAGCTCAAATACGCAACTGTTCACCATCAGCACAATGGATATCCTTGAGCCAACCTCCGTGTTGTGCTCAGAAGTGGAGGATTCGATCGTCTTTACATGGGATATCATTGAAGACGCACTTGGCTATGAAGTAAGTGTGGACAGCGGGCTCACTTGGATCAGTGTAGCTGAAGGGGTTACTTACTATGCAGTGCAGGGAACTACAGGCGTAACATACACCCTATTGGTTCGGGCATTGGGACCTGCTTATTGTGAATTGGGYATGACTTCAAACCCAGTTTCSTGTTCCTATCTGGGAGTTGGAATTCCTGAAAATACATCTCAAAAACTCATAAACATTACCCCAAATCCGTCTAGCGGGACATTTCATATCGAATTAAACGACGCTTCGGTATCCCTCACATCATTATTCATTTACAATTTACTTGGAGAAATTCTGATATCAGACTTCAATGTCAGATCAAGAAGGGCAATAGATATCTCAGCTCAACCCGCTGGAGTTTACTTGTGTAAAATAGAAACTGAGGGCCGGGTGGAATTTCATCGGCTGGTGATTCAGTAGATCATCTCAGCAACGTGACGTGTCCAACGTATTGGTGAGCGTCTCCATTTTGATCCTCCGTGCGAATTAACCATACATAGACATCCAACTGTGATGGCTCTTTGCCATTGTTCGCGTGTCCATCCCACCCTACTACGTCTTTAAAGACRCCTGAAGACTCAAACACCARGTCACCCCATCTATCGTAGACAAAGAAAGTGAARGTCTCYTCATCAACRCCAATTCCCTGYGGGAAGAAATAGTCATTCTTTCCATCTCCATTTGGKGTAAAYGWGTTKGGYGTAAATARCACAAAGTCACCTTTAATGGTTAACGGATGWATKACAGTATCAAAACATCCTGTCTGRTTTTGGACCATGAGYAGCACATTGTACATYCCTTCTTCTGTRTASGTRTGYGGCATSGTGTCACCMCCRYTAAAAYCAGGAKTCAAAACAGTTGTGCTGTCACCATCTCCGAACGCCCAATACCACCACACCACATCAGCGCTAGAGGCATCGACAAAATCWACAAYMGGTGAAAGAATAGAAGTTTCTGGCGGGTCCAAAATAGCGCCGTTTTGTGTAATGATAAATTCGGCMGTRGGCGGCGACTCTACCGGAGTGCTTGTACTAGCACTACAGCCCTGATCCGTTATCACTTCCAGCGTTACTATATATACCTGTGATGCCGCATAATCGTGCGTTGGGTTCTCCTCATTTGATGTGTTTTGATCTCCAAAATCCCAATTCCAGGTATCCAATGAAGCGCCAGATGGAGCCGTGGTGGTGTCTGTGAAGGTTAACTGAGATGGATCAGGGTCGCAAGCCCAGCTGAAGCCGACAATTGGCAGTTCGTTCACAGTTACCGTCGCAATGTTAGAGGCACCTGGTGAGCACCCTTGATCATCCACACTAACAGTATAAGTCGTTAGTGGTGCAGTAGGAGAAACAGTTATTGAGGAAGATGTGCTTCCTCCTGGAGCCCATGAAAAAGTAGGTGAATTGTTTGGGTTACCTCCCGATACTGTAGCCACCAAAGTAGCGATATCCCCGCTGCAAATGGTTTCATCATTAACACTTACGGTCAATGCTGGATAGAGTGACACCACAACAGAACCCGTCGCAGGACATCCATTCACATCGGTGACCGTTACATTATAGGTTGTTTGTGAATTAGGGTTCACAACAGCACCAGCTGTATCAGGTATTCCATTGTCCCAAGCATAGCTGTATACATTTACCCCTCCTAACTCGTTTGTTCCACCAATCGCCGCTACGCCAATAATCGCGGTTCCACCGATGCAAATCGAGGTATCGTTCGACATTTGTACAATCACTTGCAAAGGTTCGAATACAACCATAGAGGCCGTATCAATACAGCCATTCAAATCTGTAAGCGTTACAGCATAAGTTCCGCCAGTTAACCCGGTTGCCTGAGCATTCGTCTGTGCACCAATATCATCCCACAAGTAGGTATATGGAAGTGTTCCACCATTAGGGAATATCGTTGCACTTCCATCAGCACCGCCATAACAGAGAACAGGGCTTGATGACGGAGAAGAAATAGTAGGGCCCACATTGTTGGTGACAGGTATACTGAGTGTGACGGAACATCCATTGGCATCGGTGGTAACAACATCATATGTGCCCTGGAGTAATCCAGTGGCAGTGATCGTATTTTGTCCAAGCGGGGCACTCTGGCTATCAAACCACTCATAGCTTAGAGGAGCAGTTCCACCGGAAGCACTCGCAGTGGCTTCCCCATTAGGATCACCACAACTAGAAGGTGAGGAACTTCCACCGGGCATCAGCATTGGTGGTTCCGTTATTACAATTACAGCATTTGTGGTACAGAAGTTATTATCCGTAACCTGAGCTGTATACGATCCCGCACCTAAATTATTGGCCATTGTCCCAGTACCCGAACCTCCAGGTAACCAAAGATACGTGTATGGTTGCATGCCACCGGAAGAGGTAACCGATATTTGTCCATCAGTACTGGCGTTACAAGAAACATTCGACATAGTTGAGCTGATTACCAGCGCGGCCGGCTCATTCAGCGTTACGCTGTTGAACGTCTGGCAACCATTTGCATCCGTGATCAACACATTGTTTAAACCACCACATAAACCTACCGGATTGAACAGCGTAGATGTACTGGGCGACCAGGAATAAGTATACGGTAAGGTACCGTTGCCCACCACCACAGAAGCGCTTCCATCACAGGCGCCGAAACAAGACACATCAGTGGAACCATTGATTGCGCTGACAATCTGCAATGGTTCATTTATAGAAAAAATCTGCGAGAACGTACAACCGTTAAAATCCACAATGGTAACCGTAAAGGTTCCACCTGAAAGGCTGGAAATAAAGCTAGAGCCCGTTCCAATCGTTAAACCATTCCCATCTCGCCATGTGAACGCGAATGGGAAGGTTCCCCCAGAGAAGATTACCGTCGCTGTTCCACTGGCATCTCCAAAACAAGCCAGGTCCGTTGTTGGAATACTATCGATGATTGGGCCCGTTATATCATTGATAATCACCGGAATGGTAAAAACACAAGCATTGCCATCCGTTAATACAGGATTGTAGACCCCCGCAAATACGCTGTCGACACAAACTCCAATTGTAACTGCAGGATCATTCCATACAATTGTATAGGGGACAATACCGCCTACTACCGAAACACATGCTGAACCATTTTTATCTCCACAAGTTGAAGGCATCGTAGTACCTATGAAACTTAATGGCTGAGGCTCAGTTATATTCACCGTTCTCGTAATACTGCAGCCATTTAAGTCAGTGATCGTTACTATGAAGGAACCCCCACAGAGACTGTCAGCTGAGAAAGTATTCTGTAAGTAAATATCATTCCACAAGTAGGTGTAAGGTAAGACTCCACCACTCACCGCGACCGTCGCGACTCCATCACAGGCCCCGTTACAACTTATATTCTGTTGGGTCATATTTCCAACCAGCGCGGAAGGTGATGAAATTGTGACCGCAGTAATTGCTGAACATCCATTGGCATCGGTAACAGTCAAATCATAAATACCAGCACATATATTCGTTACTTGATCAGTTGTAAGGCTATTGCTCCATGCATAAGTATAAGGAACTACACCTCCGGACACGGCGGATTGGGCAAAGCCATCACAGCTTCCATTACACGACACATCACCAGAGGAGCCTATAGTCGCAACCAATAGGCCAGGTTCGTTGACAATTGTAGTGGAGCTCGCTGTACATCCATTGGCATCCGTGGTTGTGATGGTGTATGTACTTGCACATAAACTGCCCACAACCTGTGTCGTTTGCATGGGCGAAGTATTCCAGGAATAGGAGTATGGTGTAGTACCGCCAAATGCTGTCACCGCTGCTGAACCATCACAACTTCCTCCGCAGAATGCATCAGCCGAATTGACTGACAAAACCAGAATGGCTGGATCTGTAATTGTTACTGATCCCATCGTTGAGCATCCATTCGCATCTTCCACATTGACCCCAAAGGTACCCGCGCATAACATGGAAGCCGACATCGTCGTCTGTGTTCCGGGATCATTCCACAAGTAGGTATATGCACCCGTACCACCTGATGCAACTGCCGTTACAAACCCATTGCAAGAACTGTTACAACTTGGATTAGAGAAGGTAGTTGAGACAACCACAGGTGTAGGCTCTCCAATTTGAACACCAATCGCTGTAACACAGCCATTTACATCTGTTATTGTAAGGATTGTAGGGCCAGCAGGAAGACCGGTGGCCGTTGGCGTTGTTTCCGAAGGAGATGTGTTCCAAGAGTACGAGTAAGGAGGTACTCCATCATTGACTATAACGGTGGCCTGTCCATCAACGCCACCTGAACAGGTAACGCCAACACTATCCAACATCACAGCAGTTGGACCGCTCAAATCTGCTATTGCACCTGATCCTAAACCCACACAACCCGAAGCATCCGTAACGGTCACATCATAGGAGTTGGATACGAGGCCAGTACAAGTAGAGCTGGCACAAATTGTATTCCACTGATAGTTGAAGGGCCCAATTCCATTGGTCGTTGTCGCAATCACCGAGCCATCGGCCTGACCACAATTAGCATCAATATTTGTAACAGCCACAATTAGCGGTGGGGGCTCATTTATCGTGTAAGTTGCAATACTTGTGCATCCATTGGCGTCCGTTGCGGTAATGTCATAGGTTCCAGCACAAAGACCCATGGCCGTTGCCGTAGTTTGTCCAGCCGGATCATTCCATAGATATGTCACAGCCCCGGTTCCTCCAGTTGGTGAAACGGTCGCTGTACCATCACAGACATTATTACAAACTGCATCGGTTCCAACCGTAGTCAGCACTAGCGGCGCCGGTTCCAGAATGTCAATTGAGTCAAGAACAGAAACTGAGTTGGCATCAGTAACAGTGACATAATATGTTCCAGCACAGAGTCCTGCTATGTTTTGCGTGGTAAACCCACCCGTCCAGACAAAAGAGAAAGGTGCAATGCCCCCAGATAGGCTAAGTGTGGCACTCCCGTTACAGATGCTATTGCAGAGCAGATTTACGCCAGAAACAACCGTAGTTATTGCAGGAGGTTGGGTAATCGTAATGCAATCAGAAGAAGTACATCCAACAGCATCCGTTACCGTAACACAGTAAACACCTGCACACAGTCCAACGGCAGTAGATGTGATTTGAGCAACGGGGTCATCCCATATATAGGTGTATGGTAAGGTTCCACTGGTCAGGGTAGCAGATGCGGATCCATCACATATGCCGAATCCACTCGTGTTGCTCACCAATGTCGCCACTGCGTTACCGCCCGGAAGATTATTGACCGTAACGGTTGCAATCCCAGAACAACCATTATTGTCTGTAACAGTAACCGAAAAAGAACCACCAGGAAGTGTGGCTGCACAGGTGGTTATTTGATTCAATGAGTCGCTCCAAATATAAGTGTAAGGACCTGTGCCTCCGGTAGGTGTTACACAGGATGATCCATTTGCCAATCCACAGGAAGCATCAACTACCGTTGTAGATAAGACCAGTGCCGCCGGTTCAGAGATCACCACACTCGCTGTTGCCGTGCATAGATTGAGATCTGTAACAGTCACAGTATAGGTGCCTGCACTTAAGTTTGAAAGATCCTCGGTCACATCGCCAGTGCTCCAAAGAAAGTTATAAGGACTGATACCTCCCGCTGGCGTAAGATTAGCTGCTCCTGTGCTACCCCCATTGCAAAGCGCATTAGCTCCTACAATAGTAGCGGTTAAGAGCGGTGGCTCAGTAATCACAACAGTTGCAGTTGCCGCACAGCCGCTCGCATCAGTTACTGTAACCGTGTAAGTCGTTCCAGCACACAAATCCAAACTGGTTGTTGCCACAGTCGATGCCCCAGGATTGTTCCATGAATAGGTATAAGTGCCAGTCCCACCAGATGCCGAAACGGTGGCGGATCCATTACAAGAGCCAAAACAAAGGGCGCCCGTTGAACTCGTGACGGTTGCATTGAGAAGCGGAGGTTCGGTCACTGTTACCGAGGCTGTCGAGGTGCAACCAATGCCATCCGTGATGGATACACTAAAAGTACCGGCACATAAACCGATTGCCACAGGAGACGCTTGTGCACCTGGATCTGACCAGAGATATGTGAAAGGTGTTGTACCACCTGTAATTGAAGCGGTCGCCTGCCCGTCGCAAACCCCAAAACAGGTCGCATGATTATTTACGATTGCAGAAGCTACTCCCCCACCCCCTGCATCATTCACACTAATCACACCTGAAGCCGTGCATCCATTTGCATCCGTCACTTGTAGCGTGTAACTGCCAGATGGTAAACCCGGGCAGCTGGCGGTGACGCATCCGCTACTCCATAAATAGGTATATGGCCCGAGCCCTCCCACGACGCTGACAGATGTCGATCCATCTGAGAGTCCGCAGCTAGAATTTACAGCACTGAGGGTTAACACCATTGCTGCTGGCTGTTGCACGGTATAAGATCCTGTAGCGGTACATCCACCAGCATCTGTCACGGTAACCACCACTGTTCCTGTACAAAGTGCATTTGCAGTAGCCGTCACCTGGAAACCCGGATCATTCCAGGAGTAGGTATAAGGAGCTGTTCCACCAGAAGGAGTTGCTGTTGCCGTTCCAGTGCATGAGCCATTGCAGAGAATATCAGTTCCAACGACACCTACTGTCAACACGGCCGGAGTACCAATAACCACTGTTGCCGTACCTGTACAATTATTGGCATCAGAAATAGTAACCGTATACGAACCAGCGCAGAGGCCGCTAAGATTTTGCGTAGTGGCCAAATTACTCCATGCATAAGTATACGGGCCTGTTCCACCTACCGGCGTTAATGTGGCTGTTCCATCACAGGCACCGGCACATGACACATCAATTCCTACAATACTGGCAGTGGGCTCTGGATAAACTACCACTGTCAGCGAAAATACAGCACTACAAGGACCAGATGTAACCGTTTGGGTAACCGTATAGGTACCGGCAGCAGCATAAACATGTGAAGGATTTTCTAAGGTAGACGTATTGCCATCGCCAAAGTTCCATGAATACGTGGCACCCGTCGATCCAGTGTTCGTAAATAAATAGCTATTTCCTGTTACACACTGATTTCCGTTGTAAGTAAAACCGGCACTACCACCTGGGCCAGCATTAATCGTAGTTGTGCTGCTAAATGTGTTTTGTTCCGTACATCCGTTCGCATCCACCACCGTAACGGTATAGGTTCCTGGGCATATATTTGACTGACTCTGGCCAACACCAATGCCGTTATTCCAGGTGAAGGTAAATGGCCCAACACCTCCGGTGACCGAAGCAAACAACAATCCATCACAAGCGCCAGCACATGATTCATCCAAGGGTATCGCAAAGAGGTCAATGGGGTTGGGTTGCAATACGTCTACCGTTGCAGTTCCAATGCAGCCATTTGCATCGGTTACCGTGACCGTATAGGTTCCCGGACAAACCGATGTTTGGTTTTGACCGATGCCCAAACCCGACCAACTGTAAATGTATGGTGCCGTTCCCCCAGCTCCCGTTGCGGACACGGTACCAGTGCAACCTCCAAAGCATGATGCATCTGTTGCAGATGCGGTAGCTGTAATAACAGCACCTTGTACTGTAATTGACACCGTTTCGCAACAGTTAAAAAGTCCACCATCAGTATAGCAAACCGTAAAGGTTGTACTAGAGGTAACATTCACAGTTTGAGAAGCGGGGTCACCCCCAGGGCCAACGGTACCAGGTATATTATCCCAATCAAGCCATGCACTTCCACAATTTTGAGCAGTAATGGTTACATTATCAATCCCCCAATGGTCAAATCCACCACCACTGCTTCCACCCTGGAACCATTGAAATATGGTGCTAGTGGTCTGTGCTCCCGGTGGAATCGTGAAACAATATTGGGCCCATGAAGTAAAAGCTCCTGTGCCAGGATTGGGCTGAAAATAGTTTATGGTRGTCCAKGTTGCGCCACCATTSAYTGAATATTCAAAGAAAACACCYTCATTSGTYAAATCKGGYCCTTCACACGGGGAYGRSSCACCYTGRGTKGMAAAATCAAGATAAAAACAAATRTCACCGCCACAASTWACATCCATGGCYACCGTTTCYARKGTTCTGGGTGCYGCAGTMGARGAYCCCATCCACATATACRWAYYACCATCAAATGATGGATCACATGGATTGTYAAATTGAGCYGCCGGAGAMACGTTCCAACCYGGCCCWGCATTRCCACCATCAAAATTATTRTCYAAYARGGTMGTYGTGAAYCCRGAWCCRGMTGCGGTWARMKTAACKGTTCCTCCACCACARGGCARYGTKGTKGGTGAGCCGGAGGCYGTTAYRACACATTGWGMWTTCCCTTCCTTACCAAACAGGAAAAKYACAAGTACCAAAAATGTAAAATATCCTGTCAGCCTCATCTTCCGGTTGAGGTAGTTATACTTAAATCCTCCAACTCAAATTTTGTCAACACTTCTTTATTTGGATTTTGGTACTGGCTATCAATAAACTTCACAAATATGGTTAAGTTCCCATCTTCATATATAGAACACTTTCCCTCCAGGGTTTTCCCCGGCCCTACTGAAACTTTTTTATGGTACTCACCGCTGGTAACATTGCAAGTTTTGCATTCATCGTTGTACCATAAATTACTTTTCCATTCTACTAACTTCGCATCGGCAGATGCATTGGTAATTCTTAAAAGCACCCACTGTTGATCATATCCTTTCTCCAAATAACAATCAGCATACTTATATTCAATCCGTATTCCATCTTGCTCAGTATACAATTGCCAAGTTTGGGCATTGGCTAAACCCGTAAACAAAACCGACGCAATTAGTAAAACTGACATTATATTGCTAAACCGGCCCATAGTATTACTTGATTTTATGTAACGAGAATTACGGAAGTAAATATAAGAAATAATCAGGAGGGTCACCTCCGGAAGCCTGGCAATTCACCAATTTCCAACAACCCCACTTTTATCCGTCTGAAATTAAGCACCATAATTGAAACGTATTAACCAGATCATTGGTTGCCTCGACAATCACAATAAAAATCACTAGGAGAGAACAATCTAGTTTATAACTTTGTGCACCCTTGTTGAAGAACCTAAAGATTCCGTGTTTAAAGGAGCTGGGATCAGTTTTTCAATGAAGAAGAGGATGATCATTGTCAAGTTTTTTCTGACCATAATAAATCAATAACATACAGATGAAAGTAACCATAGTAGGCGCAGGAAACGTAGGCGCAACATGTGCTAATGTAGTAGCACACAAGGAATTAGCAGAAGAAGTTGTTTTGCTCGACATCAAGGAAGGACTCGCGGAAGGCAAAGCATTGGATATTTGGGAGACCTCCCCTATCAACTTATTTGATTCCAGAATGACTGGCGCTACCAATGATTATGCGGCATCTGCGGATTCCGATGTTGTGGTGATTACCTCTGGTTTACCCAGAAAACCTGGAATGAGTCGCGATGATTTAATTGCAACCAATGCGGGTATTGTGAAGTCTGTTACGAAAAGCGTAATTGAGCATTCGCCAAATGCCGTGGTGATTATTGTATCCAATCCGTTGGACGTCATGTGTTATTGTGCCTATCTTACAGCTAAGATTGACTCAAGCAGGGTGTTTGGAATGGCGGGCATACTAGATACGGCAAGATACAGGGCTTTTCTAGCCACCGAATTAAATGTGTCGCCTAAGGATATTCAGGCAGTTTTAATGGGAGGACATGGCGACACGATGGTTCCATTGCCACGCTATACCACTGTGGCCGGAATTCCAGTAACGGAAATGATCGATGAGGCAACGCTGAATGGAATTGTTGACAGAACCAAAAAAGGGGGTGGTGAAATAGTGAATTTACTGGGCACTTCTGCCTGGTATGCTCCTGGTGCAGCTGCTGCTCAAATGGTAGAATCTATTGTGCGCAACCAGCACAGAATTTTTCCTTGTTGTGCATGGTTGGAAGGCCAGTATGGTCAAGATAATATCTACCTAGGCGTGCCGGCTAAACTCGGAAAATCCGGAATTGAGGAAATCATTGAACTCAAGCTTAACGAAGGAGAACAAGAATTGCTAAGCAATTCAGCCACAGCCGTTAGAGAGGTTATGGGCGTTCTGGATGGAATGGAGCTTGCGTAACAATACGCATCATCAGCCCAAATGAATGCGTGGATTCAGCGCCACTCAAACATTCGCGGATAAATTCCTATTTTTCAGGAACATACCATCTAGATTGGCTTGTTCAGACTAAGCCTTAACCTAAGAATCAAGAAAGATGGAATGACAATCCGGTAAATTGATTTACCGGTGTTAATTTCATGTATTTCGCGGTTTATCTTTGGAGGTGTCGCCTCCTTTAATCAGAAAGTCACAAGTCAAATTCTTACTGCGGCCAAACCACTTGTGGCGGTTGTTGGCGACAATATCATACAACCAATCTCTGATGAAACGTGGGATCACCACAAGAACATACAGCCCCCGATAAGGCCAGGATATTTGCGTAATAATTTTCAAGATTGCATTGGATTTCGTGTATACTTTCCCTTCGAAAACCACAATTACAGAGTCTATGTTTTGAAGTTTGTGCTGTAAAATTAAAGGTTCAGCATAGGCCGATTCTAAATGGGCAAAGTCAAAAGAATCGGTGCTTTGAACACGGCGCAACAATCTTACCCACTTGTTGCAAAGCAGGCACTCTCCGTCAAATAGTATAAGCGTTTTGGAATTGGATGCTGTAGTGTTCAGCGAAGTAGTTTTACTCGAAAGCCCCCGTGCAGATTACAACCTCCCGCTCTCCGATCCTGTTATTGATCTCAAAATGAGTACCGCCAGTTTCTACACCGTCTTCGCTCACAGCATAAAGGTAGTAGTCACCTCTTCGAAGTCCATCAAAGATCACTTTCCCCCCAGAGTCAGCAATCTGAAAATCATCATACGTAGCAACATCAGTATTGACCACAATGCCTCCATACTCAATATAGACGGTAGCTTCAGGAACCACGGTATGATTTGGGCTAACTGTTACGCCATCCGGCACCGCGCAATCATCCATAAAAACATGCACCGAAAGGGTTGCTTTCCCACCTGTACCCGGCTTGGTACAAGATGTTACCGCCAACAAAACAATGCATAAACAAGGAAGGAATATTCGTGTCATTTGTTTTTATTTTAAACTTTTAATGAACCATTCAGTTACCTAGTGTCAGAAATCTCAACACCCGAACTGACACCTAAAAACACTCTTTAAAATTGAGTCCAGATTCATTTCTTCTGAAAAACACCTCACACAAATTTAGAAATATATTTTAAACCGAGGTCGAATTCCTGATAAAAAGCCCTCATTTTTTAATGTGGCGGCCCTATTGGTTATTAAGTAATGAAATTCTATATTTGCCCCCTCGAAATTCAGAGGTATTTAAGAAGCAATAATTAGCAAGAGAGAAGATGCAAAGCAAAAGTGCAATTCAAGTATTCGCAATAGCGCTGACGTTGGTCTGTATTTACCAACTGTCATTTACTTGGGTAACTCAGGGGGTAGAACAAGATGCCAAAGACATCGCCACAGAATATGTGATCGCTAACCCACAAGGGCTGGATTCTATCCAAGCCTCCCAAGATTCCATCCAAGCGTATATCGAACAACACTACCTGGACTCAATCGCAACTGAACCGGTATACGATCTATTGATCAAACAATATACTTATAAGGAGTGTAAGGATCGTGAACTCAACTTAGGGCTTGACCTAAAAGGAGGCATGAACGTTACCTTGGAAGTCTCGGTGGTTGAGGTGATTGAAGCCATGTCCAACCACAGTAAAGACGAAACCTTTTTAGCTGCACTTGATTCGGCTAAAGCCATGGGGCGGTATAAAGATGAGGACTTCGTAACCCTCTTTGGTGAGGCCTATCAAGCATTGAAGCCTAATGGAAAGCTTTCAGACATATTCTCAACAAGAGAGAATCAAGATAAAATTGCTTTTGGTGCAACCAATGAAGAAGTTCTCGAGGTTATCGCCACGGAAGCTAACGGTGCCATTTCCAGATCTTTTGAAATTTTAAAAATTCGTATTGATAAGTTCGGGGTATCCCAGCCACGTATTCAGCAGTTAGAAACCAGTGGTAGAATTCTGGTAGAATTACCAGGGATCAAAGATCCTAAGCGCGCTGAAGCATTGCTACAAATGACTGCGAAATTGGAATTTTGGGAGACCTACGAGAATAGCGAGATCTATAATTATCTACCTTTGGTTAACTCCAAGATAAAGAACATTCTCAACTTTAAGAGCAGTACAGCAGGCGATGACAGCATGGAAGCTGGCACCGCTGGGAGCGATGATTCAGAAGGAGATACTTCGGAGGAGGGATTAGCTGCTGCGCAAGATGCATCATCCACTCAGGATTCAGCGGAGGACAAAGGCCCAAGCGATGGACTACTCAGTCTTATTGAAGGTGGTTCAGCTTCAGATACAGGATTGACAGATCGGGGTGCGCTTTCGGCTAAGGAGAATCCACTGTTTAGCATTCTGACACCCGCCATCTACCAAAATGAAGCAGGCCAGTACGATTATGGCATAGGTCCGGTTATTGGCTTGGTCGCGATTAAAGATACTGCACAAGTGAATGCTTATTTTAGCATGGAGCAGGTGAAGAGTATTTTCCCGAGAAATTTCAGGTGGTATTGGGCAGCAAAACCCTACGACGACGAAAAGAAATTCATGCAATTACTGGCCATTAAGGTTTCGGATAGGGAGGGTCGAGCTCCATTAGAAGGAGACGTGATCGTTGATGCCTATCAGGATTATGGACAGTTCTCAAATCAACCAGAGATTACCATGGTCATGGACGCTGAAGGAACGAAAATCTGGAAACGTTTAACCGCGGAGAATATCGATAAGGCCATTGCTATTGTAATGGACGATCGTGTGTACTCCTTCCCTACTGTTAATTCGGAAATCCCCAACGGACGCTCTAATATCAGTGGTTCTTTTACCATTAAAGAGGCAAAGGATATTGCGCTGGTTCTAAAAGCTGGTAAGCTGCCTGCCCCTGCACGAATTGTTGAAAAAGAGATTGTTGGCCCTTCTCTTGGGCAAGAGGCTATTGACGATGGATTAAAATCGTTTTTAATTGCGCTGTTGGTTGTGCTTGCCTATATGATCTTTTATTACAACAAGGCAGGTATTGTGTCGAACATTGCACTACTGGCTAACATCTTCTTTATTTTCGGTGTACTTGCCTCTCTAGGCGCTGTGCTTACACTGCCCGGAATTGCAGGAATCGTGTTGACCATTGGTATGTCCATAGATGCCAATGTCCTAATATACGAGCGGATACGTGAAGAACTTCGTGGAGGCAAAGGAATAGGACTGGCGATTGAGGATGGTTACAAAAATGCTTATACCTCCATTATTGACGCAAACGTAACGACGTTGCTGGTAGGTATTATTTTATACTACTTCGGTTCAGGCCCTATCAAAGGTTTTGCTACCACATTGATCATAGGTATTCTCACCTCTTTATTCTCAGCGATTTTCATTACAAGATTGATCTTTATTTCATTCTTGAAGAGGAAAAAAGGGATTTCATTGGCCACTAAATTAACCAAAGATGCCTTCACTAATTTAAATCTACAGATTCTTCCAAAGCGCAAGATATTCTACGGAATTTCTACGATTATCATTCTTGGTGGATTGGCCTCGCTATACACCCGAGGACTAAATAAGGGCGTTGATTTCACAGGTGGTCGGTCTTATGTAGTTCGGTTCATGGATCCGGTCAATACACAGCAAGTTCAATCAGCCTTGAAGGATGCCTTTGGTAGCTCTCCTGAAGTCAAGACCTATGGCCCGAAGAGGCAGGTTAAAATAACAACCAAATACTTGATAGAGGACGACGGTACGGACTCAGATCAGAAGGTGCTGGACAAGCTCCATGAAGGCTTGACTGATTATAGCTCGTTTGAAGTGATGAAATCTCAAAAAGTAGGGCCTACCATTGCTGATGACATCAAGAGGGGTGCTATGTGGTCGACCATAGTTGGGCTTTTGATGGTCTTCCTGTATATCATGATACGGTTCAAGAAATGGCAGTTCGGACTCGGAGCCCTTGCCGCCTTATTTCACGATGTATTAATCGTTCTTTCAACCTTCTCTCTTCTGTACGGCGTATTACCCTTCTCTTTGGAAATGGACCAGGCATTCATTGCTGCGCTGTTAACGGTTATCGGGTATTCCATTAATGATACAGTAGTTGTATTTGATAGGATTCGCGAGTATCTAGGATTGTATCCAAAGAGAGACATTGGGGAAGTCATGAACATGGCCATCAATAGTACGATCAGTCGAACATTCAATACCTCTATCAGTACCTTTGCTGTATTGTTGGTCATTTTCTTGTTAGGTGGCGAAGTAATAAAAGGCTTCTCGTTTGCGTTGTTACTTGGTATAGTTGTGGGGACCTACTCTTCCATCTGTATAGCAACTCCTATTGCGTTGGATACCTTCAAAAAGTTGGACCCAGTAGGTAAAAAGAAGTAATAGCATACACACGAATAGATGAACCAAGTTCTTCTTTTCTTTAATTTAGGTGGTGGGGAAATCTTCATTATCCTGCTCATCGTTCTCTTGTTGTTTGGATCCAAGAAAATTCCAGAGTTAGCAAGGGGGTTGGGAAAGGGCATCCGTTACTTCAAGGATGCCACCAGTGATGTTCAGGAAGAAATACGAGATAGCGTTAAGGATACGCCTATCGACCTTGACTCCAAGCAGCATAAGAGCTAATCTTACAACCTTTTGGTTGAATGCGTAACCAATGCCGCTGTTTACCAATCCCCAATACGCAACCTGTACTTCGTACCACTCGTTGACAAACAGGTTAAGATGTTCTGCTCCTCACTAATTCAGGTCCATTTATTATTGCTATCTTGGACGCTTCCAGAGATAACCCGGCAGCAATTTGAGTGTAGATGATTTGTGCAAGTAAAAGATAATGGATTACCTGTTTCTTCTAGCTGGGTTTGTGGTGCTCCTCGCCGGAGGAGAAATACTTGTAAGGGGTGCGACTGCACTCGCATTGCGGTTTAGGATTTCAACGCTTGTAGTTGGCGTCACAGTCGTTTCATTTGGCACTTCTGCTCCTGAGTTAGTGGTGAGCCTAAAGGCGGCGTTATCAGGCCATCCCGATATTTCAATTGGCAATATTGTGGGGTCCAATATCGCCAATCTCGCGCTGGTCCTCGGGGTGACCGCGGCCATTTTTCACATCACTGTGAGTAAAAACTCAATTCGAATAGACTGGCCCGTAATGATGGTTGCGAGTCTTGCATTTACCGGTTTCATTTGGGATGGTGCGTTGGTCAGGTGGGAAGGCGCTATTTTATTGGCGGCGATCCTGGCCTTTGTTACGTGGTTGATTCGGAAGTCAAGGAAGGAAAACTCCAAGGATTCAGAACAACAGAAATTCATGGAAGAGCAGAGCCATGCTTCCATTCCTAGAATCATTATCTACATCACCCTGGGATGCGTAGGCCTGGCATTTGGAGCGGAATGGCTGGTTCATGGAGCTATTGGAATTGCCAGCGCCATGGGCATTAGTGAAGCGGTAATATCGTTAACGGTCATTGCCTTCGGAACCAGTGTTCCGGAACTTGCAACTTCTATTATTGCCCTGGCTAAAAAGGAATCGGATATATCCATAGGCAACCTCATCGGATCGAATATCTTCAATATATTGGGCATATTGGGGATTACAGCGATGTTCACGGAAATCAGTGGATTTGATCCGAGGATACTGAACTATGATATTTGGGTGATGCTGGGCATTAGCTTTATTATAGTCCTATTTATGATCTCCCACCAGCAAATACGGCGTTCCGAGGGAATCATACTGGTGGCACTCTATGTTGGATATATTGTCACGATTGCTTTCGACCTGATTTAGTTACGGGTTGTAGGTTGCGGGTTTCGGGTTGCGGGTTGCAGGTTGTGAGTTGGAGGTTGTGGGTTGCAGGTTGCGGGTTGCGGGTTGCAGGTTGCAGGTTGTGAGTTGGAGGTTGCGAGTTGTGGGTTGCGGGTTGCAGGTTGTGAGTTGCAGGTTGTGAGTTGCAGGTTGCGGGTTGGAGGTTGTGAGTTGGAGGTTGCGAGTTGCAGGTTGCGGGTTGGAGGTTGCGGGTTGCGAGTTGTAGGTTGTGGGTTGCTAATTGCTAATTGCTAATTGAGAATGACTACTTACCGACCGTGCTTCGACTGCGCTCAGCACTACCCTAACACCAAATGAACTATACTCAGCGAAAAGTTGCACATTGTCCGTTGCGCGTTGCTAATTGCTAATTGTTAGTTGCTAATTGCCCATTGGCAAATACCCCTACCGCGCTTCGACTGCGCTCAGCGCTGCCCTTTTGTTCTTTAGAACAAACAATATGAAAAGTAACCCACCTTAGCTTATGCGTCTACTCTTGCGTATTTAGCATGTTTTTCGATGAATTCACGCCTGGGAGGTACCTCATCACCCATCAGCATGGAGAAAACATGATCCGCTTCGGCAGTACTTTCAATGGTAACCCGGCGCATTTTTCTGAATTCAGGATCCATCGTGGTGCTCCATAGCTGCTCTGCGTTCATTTCACCCAGTCCTTTGTATCGTTGAATAGAAACATTCACATTCTTGTTGCCTTTTGTGAGTTCTTCAATCGCTTCAAGGCGCTCCTCCTCGGTCCAACAGTACTTTTCTTGTTTTCCAACTTTCACCAAGTATAACGGAGGAGTTGCGATGTACAAGTATCCCTTTTCAATCAGGTCCTTCATGAATCGGTAAAAGAAAGTCATAATCAACGTAGAAATATGGCTACCATCGACATCAGCATCACACATGATTACAACTTTGTGGTAACGCAGCTTTTCCATGTTCAAAGCTCTTTCATCTTCCTCGGTTCCAACGGACACCCCAAAAGCAGTGTACATGTTTCGAATTTCCTCATTCTCGAAGACCTTGTGATGCATGGCCTTCTCCACATTCAAGATCTTGCCTCGTAGTGGCAGAATAGCTTGAAACTTACGGTCCCTACCCTGCTTGGCAGTACCCCCCGCCGAGTCGCCCTCAACAAGGAATATCTCACACTCTTCAGGAATCTTTCCCGAACAGTCGGAGAGCTTACCAGGCAAGCCAACACCGCTCAACACCGTTTTGCTCTGTATGAGCTCCCGTGCCTTGCGTGCTGCATGTCTTGCCGTTGCAGCCAGAATCACCTTACTGACGATCATTTTGGCTTCACCGGGGTGCTCCTCCAGGTAATTGTTCAGCATTTCACCAACAGCCTGATCCACCGCCCCCATCACCTCAGAATTACCCAGTTTGGTTTTTGTCTGACCTTCAAATTGAGGCTCCTGAACTTTTACCGAGATAATTGCTGTTAAACCTTCCCGAAAATCATCTCCAGAAATATCAAATTTCAGTTTTGATACCAATCCAGACCTATCAGCATAAGACTTTAACGTTCGTGTAAGCGCCCTTCTAAAACCAGCAAGATGTGTCCCACCCTCGTGCGTGTTGATATTGTTGACGTAGGTATGAAGATTCTCTGAGAAGGAAGTGTTGTAGCGCATGGCCACCTCAACCGGTATTCCGCTCTTCTCCCCATCCATATAAATGGAATCCGGTATCAATTTCTCCCTAGTATCATCCAGGTAATCGACAAAGTCGCGCAAACCGTGCTCTGACTTAAAAATTTCGGAAACAAAGTTGCCATCCTCATCCTTTTCACGCTCGTCGGTAATATTAAGCTGAATACCCTTATTCAAAAATGATAGTTCACGAAGCCGTCCAACCAATATATCATAGTGAAATACAATATCTTCAAAGATCTCCTTGTCAGGCCTGAAAATAACCTCGGTACCCGTCTCATCCGACTCCCCTATCACTTTAACATCTTCAACAGGAATACCAATTTTATACGATTGTGTCCAAATTTTTCCTTCGCGATACACATTAACCGTGCAATCATCAGAAAGCCCATTCACAACGGAAACCCCTACCCCGTGCAATCCCCCAGATACTTTGTAAGAATCCTTATCGAATTTACCTCCAGCATGAAGTACCGTCATCACCACTTCCAACGCAGATTTTTTCTCTTTCGGATGCATCCCAGTTGGGATACCCCGTCCATTATCACGTACGCGAATGTAGTTGCCTTCAAGAATAGCTACGTCGATGAGATCACATTGCCCCGCCAGGGCCTCATCAATAGAATTATCCACAACCTCATAGACCAAGTGATGCAGGCCCCGAGTGCCGACATCGCCAATGTACATAGCCGGCCTTTTGCGAACTGCTTCCAGTCCTTCCAGTACCGTTATACTATCTTCCGAATATTCTGCTCCACTTGATTTTTCCTCTGACATAATTCTAAGTTATTTAAACGCTTATTTGATAAAAATAAAGCTGCTTTTCCCGTGTACCAAAACACCCACCAAATATAAGGAAAATAGCCTTTTTACAGTAAGGCCCCTGTCGCCTACTTATCAACAATTAATGTGACAAATTGTTAGTTAATATTTACGTTTCTGCCGGATATAACCGTGTTAAATATTCCCCAATTGCTATAAATGCCAATTGATTCAATTTAAAGACTCAATTATGAACCACTTGTGAACGTTCCAAAAAGACCAATTACCAGTCAATATTTCGCAGCATTTCGGCCCGAATATTTCAATGACAATTCAAGGCCAGGCAGTTTAATAGGTGTCAAGCCATTGCAGGCCGAGATGCCATCATTAGAAGATATAGGTAATCCCTCCCAAGAAACTAAATCGCAGATTGGGATAACCGTTCCAGCGGACGTATTGCTGAGCGGCTATATTGTTCAATTTAAGGTACGCGGATAGCTTCTTAGTATATCGGTACTCTAATTCAATATTTGCGTCCACAACACCCTTTAATTTCACTGGAAGGACCAATCCATCCTTATCATACGTCTTGGCATATTGTTCTCCAATCGCAAAGATGTCAGCCTTGGCAATAATCTTCTCTTGCAGGTTGTAGCTTCCCAGGAACGAGAAACGGTAGCCAGGCTGGTGCCATGCTTTATCCTGAAAGTCCATTTTGTATTGATTGAGATCTCCAACCAGCATGAGCCTAATCTTCTCGCGCACGTGAAACGACATTTCAGCGTGTACATTGAAACGAACCACATTATCATATACAAGCGTGAATCTATTCCCCAAAGCATCGGAAGTATCATTCACATAAAAATATTGGTTGTCCAGTTTATCCCAGGTAGCGGAAACGTTAAACGATGACTTCAGCGTGGTTGAAGAACCAAACACTCCTTTAACACCACCGTAGAATTTGATGCTATTGATGGTATTGTTAATACTGGTTTTATTCTGATCATCACTAAGATCAGTTAGGATATAAGGATTCTCACTACTTAGTATCCGAATACTGTTTCGCTTCAGCCCCCCACCAATTCCGGCATAAGGAATCATGATATCCTTGATCAATGTGTAAGAAAAGTAGACGCTGGGATAAATTCTCCCAAAGGCATTGACATCGCCAATGACATCCAACACACTATTAATTCCAACCGTTAACTTATACTTACTTCCGACCGCGGTAATCTGAGGCCGCAGCGTTAAAATAGTATTCGCTATAATCCGTGTCGAATCAGCATCCTTATAGTATCGGTCATCATTGTGGTCAATTTTAATATGAACCTGCACAAATTCTTTTTCAACATATCGGCTGAGGTCCCCTGACAAATTGAAATGATTCTCCATCGTTTGATAGTTATCTGTCAGGTTGTAATAATTGAATTTAACATCATAATTTATGTGCATCGAATCCTTGTAATGACTGAGCAATCGCGCATGGCCACCTATGACGTTAAATACCTGAAGCGTAGCGTCTTTTCCGATGATCGAGTCATCCAGAGTCGCAATGGTTACATCAGTCGTATCGAAACCATAGAAGTGCAAATTATTCCTGTCATAATCCAATCCCCCACTAAGTGTATGTCTTTTTAAGAACTTCTTGCCATAGAGATTTACCCCGGTCTCCCCGAAACCACTGTACCCTACATCTGGAATCTTGCCGGCAGATGACAAATGATTCACTTGAACCCCCCATGATTTTCGTTTTGAGCGCAGCGAATTGTAAAAGCCATCGGCAGCAAATATCCCAGGTGAGCCACCGCCTAATTTAATGTATCCACGGTAAAGCTTTTGTAACGGCTCACCTTTGATGCGTGCGGGCTTAACCGGCACCACCTCGAAGTCAGATGAGAATTTATCCGAATTGATTCCATATTTCAGCTCCGCTTTGACAGGAGGGGTATCATCAACCTTTGGGAAATCAGATATTTTATAGGCATCCGCAATCGTGGGGTTGTAGGGACCAATTATATCAATGGTATCCATGTCCAAATCTTGACCATTGACGATGGCAGGGAGCAAGCTACCGGCCAGGCCCAAGATGCAAAACGCAGCGTATCGGTTAATCCTGTTTTTCATCTTCTTCAAGTTTAGGCGTATCATCAGTTCCTGGCGCTTCAACATCATCGGCTTCTCTGGTTTTCAAATCATCGTCATCRTCTTCGTCTGAATCTTCTTCGAAGAGCTCATCATACTTGATGTCGTACTCCTCAAATTGTATCTCCAGATCCATGGATTCCATTTCCCGTTTTTGACTCAAGGCTTCTTTTTCAACAATCTTCTCAAGCTTCTCTTTTGCAATGCCCACCAATTCTTCATTTTCGCTATTGTCAATGATACTTTGCAAGGTCGCTTTGGCCTGGAAAACATTGTCCATCTGAACATAGTTATCTGCCAATAAGATAAATGCTTTGGCCACCCAATAATCATAAGAAGGTGTCCTCGAAGCCAGTTTAAAGATTGACTTTTCAGAGCTGTCGTGCTCAGAGCGCAAATACTGAACATACGCGACGTAATACASAGAAGCAGCTCCTATCTCTGAGCGCGTCAAACTCTCAGTGATGGTGAACTCCTTCAGAGCAAGATTGTAATCATCTGTCTCAAAGGCTGATTTTGCGATAATATAATGCGCTTCAGCCAATACTTCGGAAGCCATCTTTTCGGTTTCCAATACCAGCTTCGCCGCCTCGGTGGCTAGGAGGTGATCCTTCAATAAGAAGTAGGCACGCATGCGCCCTATCCGGGCCAAGACAATGTTGCTTTTGTACTCTGCAATTTTCTCCAATTCCACATATAGCTCAATGGATCTTAGGTAATTCGTGTTATCATAATTGATCTTAGCTGAACGGAGTAAAGACTTCTCTGTAAACGCGTTCTGCTTTTGGGAGATTACATAATCATACCCCGCCAGTGCCAACGTTTCTGATTCAGCATTCTTCCTGCGAGACAAACAATCGGAACGGTAATAGTTGGCGTTAAGCGTGAAGATTCCCTCCGGAAATTTATCGAGATAGTTTCCGAAGTCGTTAATCGCACGATGGCAATCACCCCTCATATAGAGTTCTTCGACTGCCTCGTAATAAGTTGAGTCAAGCTCAGCTTGTGTGGTGCTGGCCCAAGTCAACCCAGAGAGAAATTCAAGGTAGGTATCAATTTGGCCTAGATCCGTATAGGTATTCTTCAGTCCTGTTAATGCCTGGTAAGCCTGGCCAGTCGCGGGATAATCTTTCACAACTCGCTTAAGCGTAATTAACGCGACCTCATTCTCCCCCTGATTTCTGTACGCCATGCCCATATTAAGCATGGATCGTTTCAAATACTCACTGCTATTAGGATGATCATCAATAACTGCTTGATACCAGTAAATAGCGGAATCAGGCTTTGACAAATCACTGTATGCTTTGGCCATATTAAACTTGGCATCATCAGTATAAGCTGATTTCGGATGTTCATCCAAAAAGGTTGTTAAAACGGCCACCTGCCTCTCCCTTTTATCCAATACGCCGTAAGAAAGCGCTTTTTGAAAGAGTGCGTAATCATGATCTACAATACTGTACCCTAGGTTAACCATACTGTCTGGCATCAACGTAATGGTCTTTTCATAATATTCTAAGGCTATGTCATAGTCTTTCCGCATGAAGTAGCCGTCGGCTATTCTCAGATAAGCATCCCCTACCTTCGACCATACTTGTTTAATGGAGGTATCTCTAGTTCGCTTAATTCTAAAATCCGCATCGATGTGCCGCACAAATTTTCTGAACCACAAATTTGCTTCATTGTACTTTTTTTGCTTGAAGTACGCATATCCTATATTGTAATTAACCTGGTTAAATACAGAGAGATCGAACGCTGATGGTGCATAAATAAACGCCTCATAGCTTTTAACAGCCTTGTTGTATCGTGCGAGCCGATACCAGGCTTCACCAGACCAATAATGGGATTCCGCCTCTAGCTTCTTGTCCTTCGGAAAAGCCAGAGATTTGTCAAACATGCCTACCGCTTCACTGAACTTTTTATCATTGAACAGCTCCACCGCCCTGAAGTAAGCTATGCGTTGGTAGGCTGCTTTGAGTTTTTCATTTTTGCTGCCAATTCTATCCAATGACTTTAGCGCCTTCTTATAGTTTTGAGTGGTGAGGTACACCTGAACCAAGTATTCATAGGCCTTGTCCGTATTCCCATTTTTCGGGTATTGATGGATGTATTTATTCAGTGCAAAAATCGGATTGAGTTCAAGGTCATAGGAAAGTTTTGCGTAGGAGAACAAGGCATCCTCTTGAATCTTTTTATTGAAATCCATTTTGGAAGCAGACCTGAATGAAAAACGTGCAAACTTCTTTTTATCTTTTTTCAGAAAGCAATCCGCCAAATGATAATAGGCATTTTGTGTTAGTTCATCCTTGGTGTTAACCACTTGTTTGAACAAGTCAATTGCCTCCTCTATCGCTCCACTCTTATAATACGCATAAGCTAACTGATACTGATCCGCCCTACCTGACTGGTGCCCCTCGACCACGTATCGTTTCAAATAAGGCACAGCCTCCGCATATTTATTGGTGGCATAATATGCTTCACCAATCAATCTTGAGATTTCCGGTGCCCTTTTGGTATTGGCAGAATCCAAAAGTGGAATCGCATATGCGATCAACTTCTCATGCTTTTTCTGCATGTAGTAAATCTGCGCAATATAATAGGGAACAATTTTTTGAAAGCTTCCATGGTCCTTCAGCTTCTCAAAGCCAAGAAGGGCCGTTTCGTAATTCTGGTTTAAATAGGAGATGTGAGAATAATAGTAAACCGCCGGCTCCATATATTTCGTTTTGGCATCTTTAATTTCATAGAACTGCGTGCGGGCATTTTCTATGTCTCCCTTCACAAAAAAGGAATATCCCAGCTTGAAATAATACTCCGACATTTCTTCATTGTTCAAATCGTACTTATCGACTTTTCTGAACCACTGGATGGCCCTTTTGTAACTGCGTTTTCTAAACTTGTACTTGCCGAGCTGAAAATAAGCCGTCCTAACCTTGGGATTCTCTGGATGATCCTGAATGAAGCGTTTGAATAAATATTCCGCATCCTTATTGAACAACTCCAGTGCACAAAGCGCCCGATAATACTCCGCATTGGCTTTTGTGTCAGAATTGGGATCACCAGGTGCCTCAGCAATCTTTTCAAATTCCCGTTGAGCAGCTCCAAATTTCCGCTTTTCGAAGAGCTCCATGCCGAGGCGATAGCCCAACATATCGTTCTGGTATATCTCAGATTTTTGTGCTAAAGAAGAAAAGGTAATGAACAGGCCCAGAGCCAGGGCCAACAGGAGCCTCCCTTGACCGAAACAAAATGCCTGGCCTAACTTCCAATTATGGTATATGTTCATATGCGGAATCTCCTAGTCTAAATCAGGGATAAAATTAGATATCTCATAAAGGCAGGAAATCAACTACACTATAAGTTATCAACGAAAGGATGTTGATACGATTTCCCGGAAAACACTCAGGATATAACGAAGATAAACCTTAGACTATTTGATAGCTGGTGACTTTCATCTATTTTTTTAGTGGTTGGATACGACACTATAGCTCCACATTAAAAACCTCCCAATACCCGTAATGAAGGCATCACAAGTTGAGGTGGGGCCACACCAGGATGGCAGCAACTCAGTTGTTTGCGAACCTCCATCTGRGTGGTCATTTTTTACATATTTCCTGTATTTCATACATCTGTTTCAAATYCTATCACATGGGTTTTTAATAGTTAGGAGGCGAACGTAAGTTTGATTCATCTTTAAGAAATCACTTATACTATGAGCATATCAAAACATACCACCAGCCACTCTCAAAATTTCTACACCAAACTTCTTTCACTAACACTGCTTTGCATGTTTGCTATGTATACGTCCAAAGCCGGTGATTCGCCTGTACAACCGGATAAAACCATTGCTGCTACAACGAACAATGACACGCTCTGTGAAGTCTACTTAACAGATTCAGTACCAGATGGGGTTGACTTGAGGAATATTGGATCAAATACGTTGGTTGAGTTCAAAGTAAGGCTCATTAACGGTAAGGCTTATACGCAATGGCAGGTGAAGGGTGAAAGGGATGATGGGCTGTTTATCATAGAGTGTTCAACAGACGGCAAAAATTACAAGCAGATTGGTTTTAAACAAGGCGTTGGCGTTCCAATTTACACGCCAATTCTCTATTGCTGGATTGACGAAAATCCAATGTCCAAGAAAGGCTTCTACCGCCTCGCCAAAGTCTATCAAGATGGAAGGTACTATTACAGCGATGCTGTGGGACTTAGCAAGGACCCATTAATCAAACCGATTGAAAGAGAAAAACCGTCATTAATCGCCATTCAAGAATAATTAAATAAGGGCATTTGTTAATCTGAACCGCTCAAGTTAACATATTCACAAAACAAGAACAATACACCATAATATCATGACACCTGAGTTAGATTTATCCTTAGTTATCTTCGTCGTTGGCGTTCTGTTATTGTGTGGGTTTGCTCTTTACTATTTTAGTCGATACCTGATACGCAAAGAAAAAAATCTCAGAAGAATCATTTCGGAAGAGACCCGTCACCTCATCGAGTCTGTAAAGMKMAGYAARGAGGAAAATGAAATGTGTGAAATGTTGTCWTCTGTGGCACTTWATACACAGAACGGYGTCATYATCGCCRACGTTTATGGACAGGTTTTGTGGGTTAACAGGGCGTATATTGAGATGTTTGATTATGACTCAGCCGGATTAAAAACAAACGGAGGAGAAGACACGCTTATTAGTGCCAGTTGCTGTCCCAATATCGAATTGTACGTAAAGCAAGCTGTACAAACTAAACAATCCATTCGTTACGAAACGTGTACCCTGGACAAGAATGACGAGAAACTGTGGGTGTCATCCTTACTTACGCCTGTCTTTAATGACCATGACGAACTAAAGCGATTTATCATAATCGATACAGACGTAACTGAATTGAAGCAGCCAATCAAGGAGTACGGCATGGACCTCAAGGAATTACTTCATGTATAAGGGTGTCACAAAACATTCATTATTCAATCATTTATTCAAATCACGTCCGGGCTGAGTAACAGTTACTGAGTACAAAATTGAAAAACGACAAAAACACTTTGAAACACACCTTCTTCATATTGGGAAAGAAGTGACAAGAACAATTGAAGTATACTAAGCTTGATGGACCAAACAGTAAGAAACAAATAAGTGCGGATTGGATTAAACAAGCAACTTTCTTTAAATGAAAATTACTAGGTAAAGCAGCATAGGGTCATCGAGAAGTGAGGATTATTGAGCGAACTAAACAAACTCAAGTCCCCTACTCCTCGACCCTATGTTCACTACCGTTGCTCAGGGTCCCTGCAGCACCCACAATGGTACTGCCAAATATGGAACCCCAAAGTGGAAGCTGCCAGTCATCACACTTACGCACTTTGCAACGTTATCTCAGGAGCAAGAGGAAAATCCAATTCCAAGTTGGTGAGTTCATTTAAATAATTGCTGATGGTGATATCGCCTACTACAATTACAACATCAACTAAATTTGCCTCATTATATCCCGCAGCGAAGAAGGCTTCTTTTGCCTCCTGGCTAGCCGTACCTCGGTTGTTCACAATAGAAGCGGTAAATTTTGCCAACGCATCAAATTTTGGATCAAATGGAGCGGCACCTTTTCGGAGCTCAATAATCTCCTCATCAGTAAATCCATTCATTTTTCCCAATAATGAATGTGCCGATTGGCAGTACCGACAACCATTGATTTGACTGGTCGCCAATTTAATCACTTCCTTTTCTTTAGCTGAAAGCGTTGTTTGCCGATTTTGGAAGGCAAGAATATCAGCCAGGGCTGTTTCACTTTTCGCAAAGTATGCGTAAATGTTGGGAACGAACCCCATTCCCTTCTCCAGATCATCAAAGATCGCTTGATTGTTTTCAGATACTTCTGCTCTGCAGGGAGCGTTTAAAGTTGCCATTGTTTTCAATTTAAAATGTTCTTGATTAATTTATCATTACAAAGATCGGGGAAGAAAGGAGCGCCCTGGTAGGTCACTATTCCCATTATGTTGGCAATTCTTCCTAACCAGTAAAAACGAGTGAATAAAGCTTAAAAGATCGGATTAGTGAGCGGTTTTGTTAAGGTCACTTAGAGATGGTGAAAATTCCAAGTGTTAATAATGCTTAGTTGTTATTGATTTGAACATTAGAACAGAAGAATGTTGAATTGTGAGCTTGAAGTATAGCAAACGGCGGTGTCGATGGACCTAGGACTCAATATTCATTAATCAATTGTTCTGAATTACTCATTCAATGAGCACCGCAGGAGACATGCTGTCAAGGTCAACTCTATCAACATGCATCAGGCATTCGTTTAATTACTCCTCGAAACCTGAAATAATAGTAGTACTGTTAACCGCCCGTTCGAAGTATTGTTCTTTTACTTTCAAATAGGCAGGACTTGAAAAAAACGCTTCCATTT
>JAESRW010000160.1 GCA_016764395.1 Flavobacteriales bacterium | reverse complement strand
TGTTGCCGCTGGATGATGCAGATCCTTTCATAGATATTGAGTGTATGATCGTTACATCCTCATTGGATCCGAACGATAAACAAGTGCAGCCCGCTGGTCTAGGGGATGAGGATCATTTCATCGCGGCCACCGATGTGCTTGAATATAAAATTCGGTTTCAAAATACAGGGACCGACACTGCGTTTCTAGTAGTGATCAGAGATACATTATCTCCCTACGTGGATATTTCCACATTAAGAATCGGGGCGACCAGCCATCCAGCAACCTTCACCGTATTTGGCAGCAATATTCTGGAATGGAGATTTGCCAATATCCTTTTGCCGGATAGCAATACCAATGAGCAAGAAAGCCATGGATTTGTGAMATATAAAATCAATCAARTACCCGGTAATCCCTTGGGCACAGTCATYGAAAAYAGAGCGGGTATTGTRTTTGATTTTAACCTGCCCGTAATCACCAACACAACGTTTAATACGATTGGAGATATGAGCCAATTGATGAGTACTTCCATTGCAAAGCACTATGTTGAGCAGGTAGGAATCAACGTTTACCCCAACCCATTTTCGGAAGAGACAACTTTTGAAATTTCGGGTATTGAAAGACGAGTGTCCATCCGATTGGAGCTTTACAATACGATTGGGCAGCGCGTGAAAGTCGTTTCTGCTTTATCAAACCAATCATTTTCATTAAACAGGAATGGCTTGTCCAACGGACTTTATTTCTACCAGGTACATAGGGGCAATGAACTTCTCGGTGCTGGTAAACTGGTGATACAATAGGGGCTGTTGGAAGTTTTCCTGAGCAACCAATTTCCCCTGGTTGCGTCTTTATTAGAGTATTGGCTACCCTGGTAGTATAATTGATAAACCCCTCACTATGAATCTCTTCCCTCTTCGAACATGGGCCATGTTCTTGTTATGCTCATGTTTTGTTCAAGTCTCGTTTGCTCAACTTACCGTGACAATGAACGCTACAGCTGCCTCCTGCTTCGGTTCTTGTGATGGTTCCGCAACGGCCACCGCTACTGGCGGAGCCGCTCCCTATACCTATTTATGGAATGATATCGCATCGCAAACGACTGGGACAGCTAGTTCGTTATGTGTCGGTTCCTATATTGTCACTGTAACTGATGCACTCTCTGATACTGTAACGGGATCCATAACAGTCACCGAACCAGCTTTGATGGTGGCTACAATTAGTGCAGCAGATGTGCTGTGTAATGGGGATTGTAATGGTTCGGCGAGCGTGAGCGTTACCTCGGGAATTGCACCTTTTACATTTATATGGAGTAATGCATTTGTGGGTTCTAACGCCACTTCACTTTGTGCCGGTACCTATACGGTCACCGTTACCGATATGGTTGGGTGTACCGCTATTAATTCTGTCACGATTAATCAGCCACCCCCCATTGGCTTAACGATTACAACTATCGATGCTAGCTGTGGGTTATCTGATGGATCTGCTTCAGTAACTGTATCCGGTGGAAGCGGAGCTTACACGTATCTGTGGGATGATCCAGCAGCTACGACAACGGCGACAATGATCAATGCACCGGCTGGCTTATTTACGGTAATTGTCACTGATGCCAATGGATGTACACAATCCGCTTCTGCTACGATCAATAGCATCGGAGGTGTTACCGTGAGTATTTCCAGTTCTACGATGGTTACTTGTAACGGAGGTGCTGATGGAGCAGCAGCGGTTGTGGTATCTGGTGGAACGGCTCCTTATACGTATACTTGGAACACAACGCCGACTCAAACATCCTCAATGGCTACCGGTTTGAGTGCAGGTACCTATATTGTTACTGTTGTTGATGCTGCAGGATGTATTTCGACAACCTCTGTGACGATTACCGAACCTACAGGATTGACAATTTCAACCTCTGCAATGAATCCTACCTGTGCTGGAACTTGTGATGGCGGGGCCACGGCAGTTGCAGCTGGAGGGGTTCCGCCCTTTACCTACTTGTGGGATGATCCGATGACGCAAACAACGGCGACTGCGTTCGGGTTCTGCAGCGGAGTTTACACGGTCATAGTTGTTGATGTAAATGGATGCCAAAGTGCTGCTTCTGTCACCCTATTAGGACCAGCGATGCTCAATGCCTCTATTATCTCCCAAACGCTGGCTGCATGTGGCACTTGTGATGGTACCGCCAACGCAGCAGTTACGGGTGGCAACCCTCCTTATACCTATATTTGGGATGATCCTGCTCTTCAAACTACGGCCAACGTTACTTCGTTATGTACTGGAACCTTTGTGCTGACCGTAACGGATGTCAATGGTTGTGCTGACTCCTCCGCGATAACGATATCGGGGGCGGGAGGTTATACATTCAATATAGCCATTACGGATCCGGCCTGTGGAGCCTGCGATGGAGTTGCAAGTTCTTCCGTCTCCGGCAGTATTGCCCCACTCACCTACGCGTGGAGCAACGGTGGGAATGCCTCCTTTATCGATAGCATCTGTCCCGGTTCATACACACTCAATGTCACAGATGCGAACGGGTGTTTCGGAGATACGACAATAGCTGTTACCAATAGTGGTGGGCTCGCAACTGGTATCACAAATAGCTTCAATGCTACGTGTAGCGGAATGTGTAATGGGAATGCCACTGTTGCTGCGTTAGGTGGAACAGCACCCTTTACATTTCTATGGAGTGATGGGCAAACAGACTCAGTAGCCATAAACCTTTGTGCTGGCACATACACGGTCACGGTGAGTGATGTCAATGGTTGTCAAAACTTTACAGGGGTCACAATAGGCGAACCTCCGGCTCTTTCGTCGGCCATTACTTCATTGAATGATGCAAGCTGCTTCGGAACTTGTGATGGTTTTATGAATGTCTCTGTTGCTGGCGGAACACCACCCTATGCGTATGTTTGGGACGATCCTCTTCTTCAAACCACTGCAATGGCTGTCTCCTTATGCCCAGCTACCTTTACCGTTGTCGTAACAGATGCGATGGGATGTACAGTGCAAGCATCCGCTTTAATATCACAACCGTCTCAACTCTCAGGTACCATTACTACCACGCAGGCAACCACGGGTAACTGTGATGGTACCGCCACTGTTTTAGTTACGGGAGGAGTCTCTCCTTATATGTATATATGGGATGATCCTGGAGTGCAGAACACCGTAACTGCCACCTCTCTTTGCGCTGGAACCTACTGCGCTACCATTATGGATGTAAATGGTTGCACGGATACTATTTGCGCTACGGTAACGGCAGATTCTGCATGCATTGGATTTTCGGTTACAGCAACCGGTGCTGATGTCTCTTGCAATGGAGCAGCAGATGGCACGGCTACAGCTACTGTTAATAGCGGAACGGCTCCATTCACCTATTTGTGGTCACCTTCAGGCCAGACCACTGCAAGTATTTCCAGCTTAACGGCTGGAACTTACCTGGTGCAGGTAACTGATAGTAACGGTTGCTTAGTGAATGCTTCAGCTTTCATTACCGAACCCTTACCGTTGATGTGGACCTCAATCTCCTCTGATGCTTCTTGCGGAATATGTGATGGAATGATTAGCATATTTCCTTCTGGTGGCGTGCTACCCTATACCTATCTCTGGGATGTGAGTGCCGGTAGTCAAACCACCGCTATTGCTACGGGATTGTGCGCGGGTACGAGCGGCGTGACTGTTACGGATGCCAATGGATGTACTACGGTTGCGAATCTGTTTGTCAGTACCAATCAGCAATTGTCGGGCACGCTGACCAGTATCGCAGATGCAGCCTGCGGATTGTGTGATGGCTCTGCAAGTGTTGCGATAATCGGAGGTAATGGTCCCTATACGTATTCCTGGTCAAATGGAGAGTCGGCGCAACAAGCAGATAGTTTATGTGCCGGCAATAATACAGTGATGGTGATAGACTCTGGGGGGTGCACCTATCTGGATTCACTCGTCGTGAACAATGTGGGCGGATTGACTGGGGTTATCTCAAACACAAATAATGTTACCTGTAATGGATTCAATGATGGGTGGCTTAGCGTTGGAGCTTCCGGTGGTTTACCACCTTATTCCTATTTGTGGAATGACTCCTTGGCCCAAACAACATCAACGGCGATCAATTTGGGTCCTGGAAATTACGCAGTGGCAATTACCGATAGCGTGGGATGTATTTTCACGGTAGTTGGTACATTAACTGAACCGTCCTCCCTGGTCGGGTCGGCCGTCACAGTAAATAATTCCTGTGGTACCTCCGGCTCAGCTTCTGCAGTGGTATCAGGCGGTACACCCCCTTACACGTATTTGTGGAATACAATCCCGGTGCAGACCTCAAGTTCAGCTACAGGACTTCTTGCGGGCTCATATGTTTTGAACTATTCTGATGCGAATGGATGTGCGGATAGCCTGAATACTGTCATCCTTGACGATTCGGTGACAATTGCAATTAATGGCTCAGTCTCTAATCCAAACTATTGCGGAACCTGGGGATACTATTTTTACAATTTGACAGGAGGGACGGCCCCATACACAATTACATGGAGTCCTCAACCGCTATATTGGTACTCCTGGAACAACTATGCGCTGCTTAATCCGGGTAATTACACCATTAATGTTGTAGGGGCAAATGGTTGTACCGGATCTTCGACTTTTACGATTCTGAATCTCTGCCCTCCAAATTATATCGCAGGGGTGGTTTATAGTGATGAGGATGGAGACTGTATTGTAGATACTGAAGATTATCCCCTGTCGAACCGAGTGGTCACAGCCACACCTGGGCCTTACTATTCTGTTACCAATAGTTTAGGGGAATATAGCTTCAGGTTGGATAGCGGGACTTACACGATTTCATATGTGAACCAAAATACAATTAGGTCGCTGATTTGCCCTGTCGCTCCTGGCACTTATACTTTAAACCTGGGAGCCTCCCCGGATACAATTAACAGCTTAGACTTTGGCCTGCAGCCGCTGGTGTCTTGTGCCGCCATGGAGGTAGATATTCATACTGGGTGGATACGCCCCTGTATGGGTTCCAGCGCTTATGTTTCCTACTGCAATAAGGGAACAGACACGGCCTACAATGCTACTGTTGAGGTTACCCTGGATAATGGTGTATCTTATTCTAGTGGTGGGCCGTTCATTGGCACGAATGGAAGTACAGTGGTATTTGATATTGGAACAGTAGGTCCGGAGGAATGTGGTAGTTTCTTGTTCTATTTCAACATTGGTTGTGGTACGCCTTTGGGTAGCACAAAGTGTTTTGAAGCGCATATTTTCCCCGATAGCATTTGCGAACCTGTTGACTCAGTCTGGGACCGGTCAAGTGTAGAAGTGATTGGACTGTGTACAAATGACAGTGCATGTTTTTCTATAACCAACACAGGAGATCCGGGAGCAGGGGATATGCAGGGCACCTCTGAGTACCGCATATATGAGAATAATTTATTGGTTTTTACCGGATCATYCCAGCTTAATGGCGGTGCRAGCACTAACATATGCTGGCCTGCAAATAGCAATACCATACGCCTGGAGGCAGACCAAAGGCCTGGCCATCCCGGAAATTCCCATCCTCAAGATAATGTGGAGTTCTGTGGCACACCGTCCTTTACCATCAATCAAATAAACAGTACGCCTCAGAATGATATAGATCCATTTGTAGAAGTTTACYGTCGCATAGTCACAGGCTCATTTGATCCAAATGATAAGCAAGTGCAGCCGGTTGGCCTATTGGACGCCTTCCACTTTATTGACTCTACAGATGCGCTGGATTATCAAATCCGATTTCAGAACACCGGAACGGATACCGCCTTTAATATCTTCATACGGGATACGATAGATCCTGCATTGGATATATCCTCTTTACGGGCAGGTGTGAGCAGTCATCCCTATACGATCCAGTTCTATGACAACAATGTTGTACAATTTACCTTTGCCAATGTCATGTTACCTGATAGCAATATCAATGAGCCCGAAAGTCACGGTTTCATAAAGTTCAAGATAAATCAGGTTGATGGCAATACTGATGGTACCAGAATTGAAAATAGGGCAGGAATCATCTTTGACTTCAACGTTCCTGTAATCACCAATACAGTGTTCAACACCATTGGCGATATTGATTCTCTCACCATTTCGCAACCGGAGATTTATGCACCGAATATTGACGTGAAAGTCTATCCCAATCCGTTCACTACGACCACCACATTCGAAATTCAAACTTCTGAGCATTTGTATACCCTGAGGTTAGAAGTTTACAATGTAGTTGGGGAGAAAATCAAGGTATTGGAACATCTAACGGGATCAGGTTTCATCTTTGACGGATCCGACATGGCCAGTGGGATTTATATTTATCAGCTGACAAGCCAGGTCAGAAATAATATAATAGCCTCGGGTAAGCTCATTGTTCGCTAGCGTTTATTGGTCTTAATCGCTGGTTAAAACGATGCACTTTAATTGCAAGCCTTTAGTTTGTCAAATGAATTCTTTCATATTGGCATAAAGAGAGAAGTCCGAAGTCTTGTTAACTATTCGGAGCTTCTGATTTCGGGCTTCCGACTTAACGCATACTTTGAAAGTTAAAACGAATTTCATTTGTAAAAGAAACCTATCCACTTTCAGTGGATAGTGGTTTCGTTACTGGACCACTATAAGATGAACGGGAAAGCCCTTACTCCAGGAATTGATCTCTAGAAGTTCGCTTCAGATTTTCGCGTGATCGGGGTGGGAAAGGTTATTGTTAATTAGCACCGCTACTCAATATTTTAACCTCAGTTCTTCTGTTCTTTTGCCTTCCCTCAGCGGTATCGTTATAGGCAATGGGTTTAGTTTCTCCGTATCCTACCGCAGTGACACGTGAGGCAGGCGTACCTTTTTTGATGAGATAATCTCTTACCGCATTCGCCCTTGCTTCAGATAATCTCTGATTTGGGGCCTCRTCCCCTACATTGTCGGTATGGCCGCTTATCTGTATGCTCATCTCTTTTTTGAACGCCATGACCTCCGCCAATTCGTCCAACTCTTTGTAGGAAGCCGGTGTAAGAGTGGCTTTTCCGGAAACAAAAAACACATTGTCCAAAGTGTATATTTTCGGAGGCTCATAAGCCAATTCAAAATTCATGACCACATTTTCAACATCAGGAATTGGAACCTCTGTGAACCCCTCCTCTCCACCAAGGTCTTTATAGGTCAGGACGTACGTTTCACCATTGGGCACCAATATGGAGAATGGGCTTGTTTTTCGGGAAAAATGGAAGGTCGCTCCATTCTTCTTACCCTTGACCGTCATATAGTCAATTTTTAAATGCTTCCCTTCCGCATCAACCACACTGATATTGAGAAGGGCGGTAGAATCAGTTGGCGCTAGCTTGGACTCCCCGGCACTGGAATCCTGACCTATTGCCATGGAGGCAAAGAATACAAGAAAAAACAATGCAGAGAGTAATCGGTGACTTGCTTTCATAGCTTTAATGTTGGTTAATGACTGTCGAAATCTTCATTCTGAGGGACAGGTTGATCTGATTTGAACTGATGGGAAACAAATTTACACCACTCACAATCCTCTTCCTCACACCCTTCTGTAAACTCGTGATTCATGATTTTTTGATAAGTTTCACGAATCTGTTCTTTCACAAAGATAATGCCTTCTCCGTCAACGTCAAGTTTCTGCTTTATGAAGTCCTTTTTGTTCTTGTCGTCTTTCTCAATGAAATCAATTTCTCCTGATACCATGGTCCACTTTTTGGGCCACATCTCATCCATGAGTATTTTGTAGAAGTAGATCTGTCTCCAGTATTCTCCCCCTAATGGGTTTTTCTCATCAGGCCCCTTCARCTTCTTGAGTCCGTTGATMACGCTACCRGTTTTGTAGTCAACGACATTTACTTCATTGTTTTTGAATTCCAACTTGTCCAATTTCCCATTTAAAGGGATGCCATCCATCTCAACATTGTTGATGCCGTATTCACACAACACCGTTTTGTTCCAGGTTTCCACCCACTGATCATAGTAGGCGGGGAGCTCTTCTGCCGCCAGCGCTTTTCTTCCCTCATATTCSGCGTCACTAAATGATCCTCTATTTCGGCTCATGTCTTTTAGGAAGTCTTCAACAAATACCTTCTTATCTGGGAATGTTCCCCCTGCCTGCTGCATCTTGTCAAAAAGCGCCTTCAGGGCATAATGCACAGCGGACCCAAAGGACATCGCATTGTTTTTCGCCCTGGGAACTCTTATAATGTTGTCAAAATAAAAAGATACGGGGCATTTTAAGTATTTATTGAGATGGGTGACGCTCATGGAATACTTCTCTAAAATCTTATTGATAAAGTTGGTATCCAATAACGGAACAGGTGGGATGGTCCGTTCTTCCAGCGACTCAATGGAGAGCTGCGTCAATCTCTCTGCAGAGAGATGCTGGTCATCAATTGCTAGGTTGCCATTTTCCAAAACTTCAGCAACGAACAGCGTTTTTTCAATGTCTTTTCCCGTTTGACTTTTCTTGGAGAAGGAAATATTTAGATGCTCTTTTGCCCTGGTCATCGCCACGTAAAAGAGCCGCCTTCCTGATTCAAGGATGTTTTCCTGGGAGGATAATGTGAGCGTGTCAGGCAAGGAGTAGGAGAACATGGCTCCTTTTTTCTTCTCCCATGTATTGGTGTCAGCTCCAATGAGAAATACATATTTGAACTCCAATCCCTTGGACGAATGAGACGTGAGGAAATGGATGCCATCCTCCTCGTAAACCGTCTTGTTGATGCCCAACTGCAATTCGTTGATGTTCATTTTACTGATGGTGTCCAGAAAAGAGGTGACCTTAATCGTGGGGTTCTTGCTGCTCTCCTCCTTAATGAAGTCAAACAATGTAATCAGCACCTGCATCAACCATGTTTTCTCATGTGAATTCATGATCTCCCTCAGCAGTCCTCCCTGATTAATAATCTTCTCAAAGAGCATTTGGAAAGTGACGTTAGACACATCGCTTATCCATTGATTGAGATTGGCAGCGAGCTCATGTATGCGCTCCGGATTCCTTAATTCTAAGGCGGCAATCGCGGCGCGATTAGCCATATGATTTCGCAATTTGATTTGCTCTGTCTCATTCCCCGCGTGCATACGATTTCTCAATGTGGCTTTCCAGTCAACCACAATTCTTGCTGCATCATGCGCATCAATATTGAAAAAGCTGTAGTGCATAATCTCAAACAGCAGGTGTTCCCCGGAAAAGGGCTTCTTGCTCTCCAGAGATAAATAGGTCAATAAATTGAGTAGGTTATTGATCATGGGAAGCTCCAAGATGTCGATGCGCTTCTTCACACTGTAGGGAATGCCTTTCTTTTCCACCAGGTTAATTATCTCGGCAGCTTGTTTGTGATTTCTGTAGATCACGGCTATCTCGTTGAGCGGAACACCCGCATCTTTTAAGGATACCAGCGCGTCAACGATGCCTGCTTCCTCATGCTTGATGTTATAATAGGAGAGAATAGATGGCTTGATTTTGGAACTTGCCATGGTCCCGTTTCTGGCCACCAGGGTTTTGGTTAAATTGTCAATCTGTTTGATCAATCGCTCCTGGTTGTTGTCGATGACTGTTTTCGAGGCATCCAAAATATGCTGTGAAGAGCGATAGTTATCTTCCATCACGAAGACTTTGATATCGTCTTCATATCGTTGATAGAAATCCATGATGTTCTTCATCCTGGCCCCCTGAAATTCGTAGATGGACTGATCATCATCTCCTACGGCAAATACATTGGGCTTGTCCCAAAAATCGATCAGGTGGTTCAGAAGATCACTTTGTGCTCCATTGGTATCTTGAAACTCATCTACCAGGAAATAGAGATACTTTTCTTGTTGAATACGAAGGAACTCTTCATCTTTTTGAAAAGCGCTCAGCACCCATAGGATCATGTCATTGTAGTCATATCGACTGGCCTCTTTCATCTTCGCAAGAAAGGCGGGGAAGAGTTGCGCAGCTGCCCTGAGGATTTTCATCTTCTCGGCCTCCTTGTCTACCGCATTCTGCTTAACATCACCTACTTTAATGCCCTGTTTGGAATTGGCCCTTTTGTAGCGGTACTCGTCCCGTAGTGGTAGGTCCTCCAGGTAGTCATCAATACATTTGACAATAAACTCAGCGGTCCAGGATTCCTCCTTCATCTTTCTAAAAAGATCCTTAAGCCGTGCAACTTCAAAATAGATCTTGCCTTTTTTCCTTTTAATAGGATTGGATGCATCCAGGCCATCGATCATATTCATGAGCAATTCGACCGTCTCTAATTCTGAAATAGGCTCGAGATCCCTGTTGCCAAAGTAATCAGGGTATTGTTGGATAATGTCGTTGCAAAAGGCGTGAAAAGTATAGATGTTCACTCTATAAGCGATCGGGCCAATAAAATCCAGAAGCCTTTGGCGCATGGCGATTGTTCCTGCATCGGTGTAGGTAAGACAGAGAATATTATGCGCCTGTGCATCCGTGGTTTTGAGAATCTGTCCGATTCGGGCGGCGAGTAAATGGGTCTTTCCTGTTCCCGGCCCTGCCACGACCAATACCGGCCCTTCAATCTGGTCTACAGCTGCTCGCTGGGCCGCATTTAGCTTTTCTAACTCCAGCTCAAAGGCGGCATCGTAGTGATCTTTGGATTTTGGTTCCTCGTCAAGTTGACTAAATAGGTCTTGGGTCATGTAATAGTTCTAAATACCAATACGAATAAGTACGAATGTACGAATGGTTACTCAAATGATTGCTTTATTGAATTCGTACATTCGTATAGATATGTATTTGTAATCTAGTTAAGAGCGTTAAAATGAAGCAGCATGGAACTTAAAGATTTGACATTAAAGACGATTGACTTAGCTAAAGAGGTCGGAGCATTTATCAAAGCACAGTCGGGCAAAGTTTACGGGGATGCCATAGAGGTGAAGGGAATACACGATTTTGTAACCTTTGTTGACAAAGAAGCGGAGGAAAAATTGGTAACCGGTTTAAAGGAGATCTTACCAGATACTGGTTTTATCACAGAAGAAGATACGGACTCCACAATCGGTGACCGATATACCTGGGTGGTTGATCCTTTGGATGGTACTACAAATTTTATTCACACAATTCCTTGTTATTCGATTAGCATTGCCTTGATGGATGGGGACGAAGTGGTGATTGGCGTTGTTTATGAGATCAATATGGAGGAATGCTTTTATGCCTGGAAGGGAAGCAAGGCATACCTGAACGGTAATGAGATTCATGTAAGCAATACCAGCAAATTGAAGGATTCTCTTCTGATCACCGGTTTCCCAAATCGCGATTTTTCCAGGGTGGATGCTTATTTGAAGCTCTTCAAGTATTTTATGGAGGAGACACATGGCCTGCGCCGATTCGGTTCCGCTGCCGTTGACCTCGCCTGGGTGGCCTGCGGCAGGGGAGAGGCTTTCTATGAATATGGATTAAGCCCCTGGGATGTGGCAGCAGGATCTTTGATTGTGCAACAAGCGGGAGGCAAAGTATGTGATTTTTCTGGGGGGGATAATTATCTGTTTGGGGCAGATATTACTGCGAGTAATGGAGGGATTCATGATGAATTGGTTGGGGCGATTGGGAAGTATATGTTATAGAACAAAAAGAATAATGAAAGGTGCCCTCATTCACTTTTGGGGGCGATCTAGCATTTCGCAATTTTGGCAGGTCCGTTGGTCTGCGGGAATTATCAATGTACTTGCACAGGTTGGATTTATGTTTCCGATAATAGATTGAGCAAGTCAAGGTTTAAATAAATGATTTCCTTTCCCACTTTTTCTGGAACCATTATTCCTAACGCTACCATTTGTACCAAGTATTTTTTGGCGGTATTGATACTCTTAATATTTGGGCCGAGCAGTGCTTTTGGACTCACATAAGGTTGTTCAAATATTTTTTCTGCTGTCTCCTTGCGAATATGTGGGAGTTTGATGCTGAGAAGTTCGTGTGTTTTATTGAAGAGCCGGTCAATCTCGTGAATCTTGTTGAGGGTATAAGTGGCTGTTTCCTCAACCGCTTTAAGCATATATTGAATCCACTCTTCCCAGCTCCTATGTGCTGTCACTTTGTTCAGAAGGGTATAGTACTCGTCTTTATTGGCGATGATATAGGCGCTTAAATAAAGAATTGGAACATCAAGAAGTTGCTTTTGAATCATTAATAAGATGCTTAAGATTCTTCCGGTTCTCCCGTTTCCGTCTCTGAATGGGTGGATTGCCTCAAACTGATAGTGAGAAACAGCCAGTTTTATTAAAGGGTCATAATCATATTTTTCATCGTCATTTAAGTAATCAATGAGGTTGTCCAGCTTTTGTTTAATAATGTTCTCTCCTCTTGGTGGGGTATAGACTACGGTACCTCCCAGTAGACCGCTCCCTCTTTTTTTAATCGTGGTTTCTGTTTGTGGTGGGCGAATACCGTCTTTTACCTCTTTGATTTCCCGATATAAATTTATCATCAAGCTGGTGTCGAACTGGCCCCCTTCCTGAATGTCTTGATATCCTTTCCACAATGCCTGGCGGTATCTCAGTACCTCTTTTGCATTGCTTTTTAGCCCTGCATCATTGCCGGAAAGGGCTTTATAAAGTTCGTTATCAGTGGTAAATATATTTTCGATTTCCGTACTGGCTTTAGCTTCCCTAAGTGAGATGGTATTGACCAGCATAGATTGATTTGGGAGCTTCTTGGCAAACCCCTTTAGTTCTGCAAGCGCTTTGTTGGCTTGGTTAACTGACTGCATCATTGCAATGCTGATCACCTTTTTATCAGGAGGAGGTAGGAGTGGTAGTTGGTTGTAAGGTTTGTTGCGGTCGTATGGAATAGGCTTTGACATTAAATCTCTGTTTTGTCAAACAAACAAATTAATTGACATTATATCAAGTAATCTGTCAGTTATCTTTCATTATTGATGTTTATGGATAATTGTAATCAGCTAATGACAGTAAAACAGAGAATTGTCAAATAGTTACGTATTTTGACAGATGGATAAAATCTGTCAAGGAGATAAACGGGCAATTATGATGTCAAAATCTTCTGCCCAGGTGCACTGCCGAATTCTGCAGCGTTAGGGTATTCCTGTACATTGGTGAAGTATAAGATGGAGTGACAATCTCACCCTGTTGCATGGTAATGCTGTGAAAAGGGAATAGAGGGTATTGGCTCCGTGTACCCCTTCAGCCAGTTGTTTTTTTATAGACTTTGAAGGCGCAGTGATGTTTTATTTAACTTCTATCAATTGCTATCATCCAGTTCTCTTAATAGGACACTAGCGAATGATAACCATTCCAAAGTCCGTTGAGGATCTGTCTGAGGTATAATGTTATGTGCCTTAGGGTTTCTTATACCCATTACCGCTCCACTAAACATCCACATGAATCCTTGTTGTTCGTCAGGATCGTCTGATATTTTAACGATTGGACTTTTTGGCGAAAAAACGGTCTGCATGAGTCCCGTGCCGTCAAGGTCGCGTCGTCCAGATTTTGTTTTGACCGTTTCAACAAGTAGATATAAGCATCTAATATTGCTTGACGGTAATGACCGTCTGCATAAAGTTTAGCAACAACAGGTTGCAGTAGTGGATGTAAGTTCATAAGAGAATTGTGAAATGTTGTATGCTCTTGTCCGTTTGAAGATTGAGTTGATTGCTTCTCCACTGTAGGTGCTAAATTCATTAGTTCATTAATCAGGTTGGTCCTAATGGCTCCTAGTATCCCTACGATTGATGTAGAAGTGAATGTGAATGAGTTAACTTCTACATTGAAGTTCTTCTTGATTAGCTCTGTGAACGTTGTATCCTGAATAGACATAAGTTTGTCAGATTCTGATAGTTTTTCGAGTTCCAATACACCGTGTCTGAGACGGTATTCATTGACGAACTTTAGCTTCGGGTCTTGGATAATAAGTGGTCTGTCATAGATGTCATGATACTGACCAGGAACTGTGCGGTATTCGGGCACAACTACTTCATCCGTTAGGGCTTTGTTTCCTTTGAAGTAGCTATTAAATTCTAACTCTGTCCACTTTTCTAGGGTTGAATTGCCAAGATGTTTTGATAGTATTAGTACAGATGGTAGGATTTTACTTAAAACTTCTGAGGTCCTCAAGTCCTCAAGGATTTCATTGTAAAGTTTTGCAGTTGATTGTATCATGATCGAAGTTGTTATTGTTGCCTTGTATTGTGGCAAGCAAAGCTTGTCTAAATCAAAGTGCCTCCCATATTAATAGCACTACGGTCGGAGATGTTTGGAACATCGATTACTCTATAAATTATTAACAGGACAAGTGTACTGTATTTATTCATTGAATAATAGAGTATAAACACCTGATTTTGAAAGAACTGGAATATGTGAAAAATAAGACGAAGCTTATCTGCAAAGGCAGCCTTCGCGCCTTAATCTCCTGATGGGGCTTAATGTAAGGACTTCCTTTGTTAAACTTGAAAGTCGCCCCTGTAGCGATGCAGGAGTCAAAAGTGGCATATTAGAGTCGACATTTTCTCCATCAAAAGATGCTGAGTTACAGATAAGTAGAGGGCATCCGCTTTGCTCCTATACCTGGGAACCTCTTCTTTGCAGCGATGTGTTTTATCTTAAAGTGGCCTCAACATTGAAATAAAATCCCCCTTCTGTAATAGTCTATGGCAAGTTTCTCATAAACATCATAGACGGTTTCACCTTTAAATTCTTTTTTCTCATCCATCAATTCCCACATAATTGAATCCAATATCTCACTTGTTAGTATTAACGTGACCCGGCTTGTTTTTCGGTCATGTATGGTGAGTTTGCCGGAATATGAGATCCATTCTTTAGACCTCAAGTGTGTACCAAATGCCTCTTGGTTTGCACGATATAAAATTTTAGCCTTGGGCATGTTGTAACGAAGATTTAATCAACTGATCTGTTAATTATTTCTGCCCCGTATTGCCACTTCACCTCGTACGCAGTAGTCAATAATGATAACGAATAAAGAATAACCAATACTCGCCCCTAATCCGCCTTCAACCAAACCAACGACAACTCAATCCCCCCTACACCTCCAGTAGCTTTACTGAATCCCGAGATGTTGACGTCATAAGAAATTCCGATCTTCCAATCCGATATTTCCAAACCGAGGAGCACAATTGCAGCATCCCCCAAGCGGTAGTTGGCCCCGAAGTAGACCGCATTTCCCTTTACAAAGCCGGTGTACTTTGAGCTTTCCTTGAGCATATATCGCATACTCATTCCCGCCACGATTTCCTTAGCGGGTCCCTGTATGGCAACGAGAAAATTGGGGTAGTACGCAAGGTCCGAACCCCGGGAAGTGAATCTTCCCAAGCCATGGGCCACAATTTTCATGGGTAAGTTTTGATCGTTGCCGGCACCTAATAAAGCCTGCGAGGGTTGACTCAGATGAACGGCACTGACTCCAGCTTTTACATCAGCGGTATTGCTGATTGCATAACTCCAATGAAACCCTGCTCCAATGTCGATGTAGTTGCTTTTGGATTCGAAGTTTTCCTTAGGATCCAAGGATGCGACGTATTGCGTTCCGTCATATTGGTTGTCCCAGGTTAAAGCGGACTGATCTATGGACCGCTGTGCAAAGCCTGCCTGAAGTCCGAGTCCAATATTGTGGTCATCATTAATTTGGAGATGATATGCGGTAGATAAGTTAAAAGCAAGACGCTTTAATGCGCTAATGCCTGCTTTGTCTGAAATCAGATTCAGGCCAACGCCCAGAARATTCCCCCTGCCTTTACTTTTCATGAGTGCAGTCTCAAATGCTGCAGCCGTCGTTTGATAGTTGGAGTTGATGGTGGTCCATTGATTCCGATAGTTCAGGACCAGTCTCGAAGAACCATCAAATTTTCCAGTGGCCCCTGGATTGATTAAGGAAGGAGATGCRAGGAATTGGGAGAAGCGTGCGTCTTGTGCATAGCTTTTGAAACACATGCTYAAGCAAAGTAGGATCCCCAAATAGTTGACTGYTGCTACCCTCATCTCACTAAAAGAATATCTCCYTTAAATATTTGGRTGCTGCCATCCGMCAATACGAGCTCAATGTAGTAGCCRTAAGAGTCCGATATGGCTGGTTTTCCATTKTGYTCCCCRTCCCAACCTCTACTATTTGAGGTCTCGAGAATTTTTTCACCCMAACGGTYATAGATGAGCATAGTCATTGAAGCAAAGGAGCCTCGAACGCGAAAAAGGTCGTTCTCGTTATCTCCATTGGGTGAAAAAGCGGATGGAATGAAGATGTCATTGTCTGGTGAGATTAAAGTAACAGTTAAGGTATCCGTGCAACCGTTGGCATCGGTAACTTGAATGAGGAAAGCACCACCGCAGAGATTGGTGGCCGTGGAATTTGTTTGAACCGCTTCGTCATCCCACAAATACGTGTAGTTGGGAGTTCCACCCAGAGGTAAGATGGAAATGGATCCATCACAATTTCCCTTTGAGGGGTCACTTTGTGATTGAACAAATATGGTCAATGCAGGAGGTTGGGAGATAAAGACGGTCGCACCCAAAACAGTGCATCCATTGTCATCCTGGGCAGCAAGGTCGTAGGATCCTGCAGCAAGGTTGGTGAAGACTCCAGATCCATTATCAAACGTCGTTCCCCCATCCACGGAGTAAACTATGGCACCGGTTCCTCCAATGCCTGTTAGATAGATCGCTCCGTTGGAATTTCCGCTACAGCCGGTAACGCTAACCACGGAATCTGACAAGGAAATAGCCGTAGCCGGCTCGCTAATCGTTAATACCGATCCCGTTTGAGAACAACCGTTGGCATCTTGCACCGCAACAAAATAGGTTCCTGATCCCAGATTCATGAAGTTGCCAGTAGTGTTCGCGAAAACAACGGTGTCAATGGAATAACTCAATGGTGCCGTTCCTCCGCTTGCAACGATATCAATGCTTCCATCTGCATCCCCGAAGCATAGAACGTCCGTCTTCGTTTCTGAGGTAATGGTGATTCCCAGCGGATCGGTTATAACAATTGTTGAGCCGCTGGCAGTACAGGTATCGCTATCTTGGATCACAATATCATAAGATCCTGGCCCCAGGCTGGTAAATACGCCGGTGGCATTGATGAAAGTTAACCCTCCATCAATAGAGTAATTGAACGTTCCCGTTCCTCCAGATCCTACAACTGTTATGGTCCCGTCATTGTCACCAGCACAGGTTATTCCTGTGAACGCTTCGGAATCAACCAATACAGGTGGAGATTCGGTAATTGTGAAAGTACTGCCTGTCAATGGACAATTGGTCGAATCTTTTATCTCGACAACGTAAGTGCCGGGCCCAAGCAGGCTGAATACGCCACTTGCCTGGAAAGTATTTCCATTATCTATGGAGAACGTAATAGGGCCAGATCCGCCACTGGCAGTAATCGTGATCATTCCATTCTGACTTCCTGCACAACCGATTACGTCAATTTTTGTTACGGAATCAATAGAGAGAGGAAGAGGTTCAGTGATGGTGAGCGTGCTGCCTGGCATTTGACAAGAACTGGCATCTTCAACTACAATATTATAAGACCCAGCAGCTAACCCGGAAAATATACCTGAGGTACTGGGGAATGTGACGCCTCCATCAATTGAATAGGTGAGTGGACTTGTACCACCAGATGCAGTAATGGTGATCGATCCATCATTGGCCCCATTACAGGCGATGTCTACTGCAACTTCTGTGAGAATGGTAACACCTGCTGGATCGATAATATTCACTGAATCAATCTTAGTGGCTCCACAGTTATCAGTAACCGTCACCGTTGCAAAGCCGGCAGCCAGTCCTGTGACTGATGTTGTTGTTGCCGTGGTAGACCATAAGTAGGTATATGGGGCGGTCCCATTACTTGCGGTTACACTGGCCAGGCCATCACCGGCTCCATTGCAGGTAATATCGGTACCGCTGACGGAGATATTTAGGGCGGTAGGTTCGGTTATGGATATAATACTAGTAGCAGCGCATCCCGCGTTGTCAATAACAGAAACCGTATAGGTACCCACGGACAGTCCGGTGATATCTTCTATTGTCTGTGCTCCAGGTAACCAGGAATAGGTATATGGCCCAGTTCCTCCTGAAACGGAGATAAAAATGGACCCATCCGAACCTCCATTACAAGTGACATTATTGGCGGAATCCGTAGCAATCACCGGGGGRTTGCCATTTTGAGTGATCGTTGCCGATGCGGTGTTGGAGCACCCATTATTATCAGTTACCGTTACGGTATATGGTCCTGTGGTGAGGTTAAAAGCCGTATCCGCAAATTGTGCCCCCGGGTCACTCCACAARTAGGTRAAYGGYCCRATACCGCCTGTYRYKGAAACCCATGCTTTGCCATCCCCACCGGTACAGGTCTCACCCAACGTATCCGTTRWMAGARWRAGTGCSGCAGGTTCWGARAGYGTRACMGTKGTAAAWGMRCTGCACCCRTTMGCATCRAGAACWGTAGCSGTATAGGTATTYGCATTGAGATTGGACGCCACRGTTCCACTTCCWCCAGAMGGYGACCARGYATAGGTGAAWGGAGCAGTWCCWCCAGAGGCRSYCAASGTTGCTGAACCATCYCCWGCWCCGTTRCARGTGATGTCYGAACTATCRGTAATYRCAATGAKCAAGGSRGAWGAAGGTKCTATMAYMGTKGCCAGTGCSGARGTSAYACATCCWGTRCYGGTTTCAGTTACTTCCACGGTATAGGTTCCCCCGTTCAAGCCTGTAATATCTTCCGTCGTAGCTGAATTTGACCATAGAATGGTATAAGGAGGAAAACCAAAGAGGCCATCCGTAATGGTAATATAAATTTCGCCATTGTTCGCGCCAAAACAGGCTATGTCAATCACCGAGTCTACAGTTACCACTGGACCACCAAAAGCACTGTTGACCGTGACGGATGTGGAATCTGAACAGCCATTCAGATCGGTTACGAGGACCGTATAAATACCTGGCGTCAGTGCGAACGCCGTATCAGTTGACTGTGAGCCTGGATCGTTCCAAAGATACGTGTACGGTGGATCTCCTCCGGTAACGCCCACCCAGGCACTACCGTTAGCAGTTAGGCAGTTTGCATCCGTTCCCCCTGTTGTGAAAGTCATGCCTGATTTGATCGTATCGATCACAGTGCATCCGTTTGCATCTGTTACTGTGAGATTATAAGTGCCCACAGACAGCCCGTTAATGGTGTGAGAAGTGTCTCCTGTATTCGTCAGGCTGCTTCCGTTGGACCAGTTGTAATTATAAAGCGCTGTGCCTCCAGTAATACTGCCGGTGATTACGCCATTGGAGCCACCTCCACAACCTGCAATTGTATCAATATTGAAGGATATCAACAACGCTCCAGGTTCATCAATGGTGAAGCTATCAGTCTGTAGGCAACCGGAATTATCAGTCACAAACAAGGCCCAGGTTCCTGGAGGAAGTGAGGTATTGGTGGATGTTGTGCTTACACCTACGCTCCAACTGTAGGCATATGGAGGAGTGCCCGCACTGGCAATTGCTACGGCTTGGCCATCATTGTTGCCAAAGCATGATACGCCTGTTGTGGTGATCAAAACACCAAGTGGTAACTTAGTTGTAGCCGTATTGATCCCTACAGATACCGCTGCCACTGAAGTTACCGTTAATCCCGATCCGGCTAAAGTAGCCGCACTGGCCTCGATTGTTGCTGGATTGAYAACTTGAGGACTCACAGCTCCCGTTCCGCATGTTGAGCTGCTATCGCCYAGTGAATTTACACTGACCAGATATATATCRCTGCCACCCGCTCCATAACTCTGGGTGTTACATGCAAATATGTACCCTCCTCCTGGAGTTTGTTGAACAGAATTGCCAATATCAGTTCCCGAATTATCTCCAAAAAGCTTTTTCTCTGGGTTGGCCCATTCTGGAGCTCCCGCAGCATCAAGCTTCAACAAATAAATGACAAAGGTTGAAGAATTGTAACTATTTGTGCTACCTGTTAGAATGTACCCCCCATCAGCTGTCTGAATGATGTCGTTGCTCTTATCGTCTCCATCTGCTTCTCCATATGTCTTTGACCATTGTACGACACCAGCGCCGTCCAATTTCAGGGTGTATATTTCATCTCCACCTGATCCAAAACTGGAAGTGGTCCCGGTAATAATGAATCCACCGTCTGAGGTTTCTGCGACTGATCTACCTTCGTCATTCCCGGTGCCACCGTATGTTTTTGACCATTGCAATACCCCACTTGAGTTTACCTTCATCAAATACACGTCAGAACCACCGGCGCCAAAGCTCATGGTGCTTCCACATACAATATAGCCGCCATCTGAAGTTTGATCTAAAGAATAACCGAAGTCATTACCCGTTCCGCCAAAGGTTCTTGTCCAGGTAGTATCTCCATTCGAGTTGGTTTTAATCAGGAGTACATCCATAGCGCCTGCGCCTGAACTCGAAGTAAATCCAGTAATTATATAGCCATTGTCTGGGGTCTGCTGCACAAGCGTTCCTTCATCTGGGGCAGAGCCTCCATATGATTTTGCCCAGACAGAAGTTCCCGAAGCATCTACCTTGTTGAGGTAAAGGCTGCCATTAGCTCCGGTGATAATATACCCGTTGTCATTGGTTTGTTCCAACCAGGCACCCGTTTCGTTGCCACCAGTTCCAACGGCTTTCGTCCACAAGGTATCGCCCGAAGCGTTGAGTTTGACCAGGAATACATCATCTGATCCAGATCCGAAACTGTTGGTTGTGCCACCTACAATATAGCCACCATCAGAGGTTAGGTCCACTGCGGCACCGGTTTCTCCTCCAAATCCGCCATAAGTCTTCTGGAAAAATGATTGGGCGCCCGCATGAATAGCACAGAGAGAAAGAAGAAATACAATGGCTAAAAGTCTCACGTTATATGATTTGAAAAAAAATAAGCGCACAAGCGGCAAAATTAGGAAAATCTGACAATTTTTCGAAAATTTGCCTGATTGAAAGCCGGTATATGGACGCACTTTTTATGAAACGTTGCCTTGAGTTGGCCAAATTAGGTTTAGGACAGGTAGCCACTAATCCGATGGTAGGGTGCGTGATTGTCCATAATGGTGTGATAATCGGTGAAGGGTATCATGAAGGTTTTGGCGGAGCTCATGCTGAAGTAAATGCCATAAATGCAGTTGGTGATGCGTCTTTATTACCACAATCTATTTTATATGTCAACCTGGAACCTTGCTCACACGTTGGAAAAACACCGGCCTGCACAGGTAAGATTATACAATCGAAAATTGGAAGGGTGGTTATCGGATGCCGGGATACGAATAAGGAGGTATCAGGTGGTGGAGTGGCTATTTTAAGCAGACATGGATGTGAGGTTGAATTCAGTGCAATGGAAGCAGAATGTCGGGACTTGAATAGACGTTTTTTTACCTTTCATAAGGAAAAAAGGCCATACGTAATCCTGAAGTGGGCGGAGTCAAGTGATGGTTATATAGCGCCAGAGGGTGGTCAACAGAAATGGATTACTGGGGAGGAGAGCAAACAACTGGTGCACAAGTGGCGAACTGAGGAACAGGCGATCATGGTTGGAACCAATACGGTTCTTATTGATAATCCAGAGCTGACGGCCAGATTGTGGGAAGGAAATAACCCGGTCCGGGTTGCCATTGATAATCATGGGCGCATTCCGGCAACCGCAAAGATCCTGAACTCGGAAGCTGCTACGCTGATTTATGGGGCCCGGAAAACTGGATCACCGAGTGCCACTTTCGTGTCTGTTAATACGGAGGGTGATCAATTGAACGCGATATTGACTGATTTGTATAACAGGGAAATTATGTCTGTCATTGTTGAGGGAGGTCAGCAATTGCTGAATTCATTTATTGTGAATGGAATATGGGATGAAGCGAGGGTGTTCACGGGTGAAATCAATTTTTCCAATGGATTAAAGGCACCTCAACTTAAGATGTCTCCGGTGGGCGAAAAATTGATTGGGCCAGATAGGCTTCGTTTGTTTTATAACAAAAGTTAGTATGGAATATCTGACATTAAGCATTCTCTGTTCTACTTGCATATTTCTGATATTCAAGCAATTCTCTAAGTACGAAATAGACAATTTTCAAGCAATTGTTTTCAATTACCTCACTGCAGCCATTGTGGGTTTTTTCTTGAATGATGCTGACTATGGGATCTCTGAAACGGATGGGAATACCTGGATTTGGGTTGCCGTATTGATGGGAACATTATTCATCTCCATGTTCAATATTATAGCACTTACCACACAGAGGATTGGTATTGCAGTGGCGTCAGTATCTGCAAAAGTGTCGCTCATTATTCCTGTAATGCTTGCTATTCCTCTGTACGGTGACGAAATGCCGATCATTAAGATAGGGGGAATTGTGCTCGCACTGCTGTCGGTGTTCTTGACTTTTTACTCGAAGAAAGGTGGGCGTAAGTTGGGTAAACTATGGGTTTTCCCAGTTGTGCTTTTTATAGGGACCGGCTTATTGGACACACTCATGAAATTCACGCAATCGACCCTCCTCAGCGAAGATCAGTTCAATATTTTTTCAGCTATACTTTTTGTCGTTGCCGGCGTGATTGGTTTGGTAGTGATGATTATCAGCATGGCGATAAAAGGTGGAAAACTTCAAATGAAGAATGTCGTTGCAGGTGTGCTGCTGGGTTTACCAAATTATGGTTCCATCTACTTCTTRCTTCAAACATTTGAGCACAGCAATTTGGAGAGTTCTGTCATTTTYCCCATTAATAATATGGGTATCGTAGCTGTTTCTGCGATGGCCGCMYTMTTAMTCTTTCGAGAAAGRCTTTCCCCAATTAATTGGGCRGGTATAGCGATTTCMATTTTYGCAATCGGGGTGATTTCGTTTGCTTAAAGCATGTGATMAGCAACAAAMARGACCTAAAAAGCGTATCTTAGACAKCTAATTSTTACYGAGTGTTCAGACTGATCACCATACTGTTGTTGCTCCCCWCWTTGTTGTTRGCGCAGCACAARCCGGAGAACCATATTGAGTWCTTTCRRGAGTACMMRSCRYMYACAAAAACCTACTTTTCYGTYGGGGCTTTGTCTGAGGTGAATGMTGCTRYGRTCCAGGTATTCCTMYRGAATTATMAAGAGMTGAATTTGGGAAGAAGTTCACTTCTTTTACTGGACTCRGTAAAGAGTCCCGGAGGATGGCATTTTAATTATCGGCAACAGTATAATGGTGTTGATGTCTTTGGGGCTGGGGTTAAAATCAATGTTGGAAATAACGGTCGCATACGATCCATAGTTGACAATACCGTGGAGCTGTCTTTAGCTATAAATACCCAATTTCCTCCTGATGAATACGCGGAGGGTGAAACGAACATGCTGTCCTACGCTCGAGTCTATTTTTACAATGGAATGCAACTCATCCCTAGTTTAAGATTGGAGATAAGGGAGACTGATTTGATCCACTATGAGATCATTTATGATATAAAAAAAGAAGTTCTCTACTACCAGGATTTGAATCGATATTTAATGTCGGATTCAATAGTCACTGCCAAAATATTCTTACCTGATCCGTTAACAACCGCTGGAAAGATTTATGGTGGCGTTTACGCGGATAATGGAGATGCAGATATTGTCGAGCTAAACAATGAACGCTTTGATGTCATGATGATCGTAGATTACACGGACTCTTTTAGGCTTACCAGTTCGTTTGTTGAGATACAGGAATTTTCCAATCCAAAAACGGTAAGGGCTGTATCCGCTACCCCAGAATTCAGTTATTCCAGATCACAAAAAGAATTTGAAGATGTAAACGGCTTCTATCATTTGTCAACTTTTCAGAATTATATGCAGTCACTTGGGTTCAGTTTGGTCAATTACCAGGTGGGTGTAGATGTCCATGCGTTAAATGGAGCCGACAATTCTATGTTTAGCTTTCCCAAGTTGTATTTCGGAGATGGCTGTGTAGATGATGCAGAAGACGCGGACGTGATCATTCACGAATATGGTCATGCCATTACGGCGAGTGCCGCTCCCAATACCTGGGTGGGGAGTGAGCGAAAAGCCTTAGACGAAGCCGCCGGCGATTATTTGGCAACTTCCTATACAAGATCGCTTAACCCTTTTAATTGGGAGTTTATGTTTGGATGGGATGGCAACAGCGCAGAGTGCTGGAGTGGAAGAACGGCGGCTACTACGAAGCATTACCCCGAGGATATAACGGGCGACATTCACCAGGATGGAGAAATTTGGAATGCAGCAATCATGCAGATTTGGGAGGTCTTGGGAAGGGAAACGACTGATCAGATTTTTTTACAATCCCTTTACAGTTATGCACAGGGTATCAGCATGGCGGATGCGGCATACATGTTTTTGGATGCGGACAGTTTGTTAAACGGAGGGGCCAACTACATAACTTGTTATTATTGGTTGGAAAAGCGCGGATTCTTGCCGCCTTTGCCATTTTATTCGGGCACAGATGGAAATGGAGAAATGGCCTCTTGTTATGGCTTCTGTGATGCGATTGCAATTGCAGTTCCTATTGGTGGAGTGCCGCCCTATGCCTATGCCTGGAAAGACAGTCTTGGAACACCCTTGTCCCAAACAAGTGATACGGTAACAGGATTGTGCGCTGGGAGTTATAGTGTACTGATTACGGATTCTGTTGGAGACACGGTTACTGTAAATGTGCAGGCACGGCAACCCAATCCTTTACAGGCAAATATTGTTGTGGTAGATGAATCCTGCGCTTTATGCAATGATGGAGTCGCCACTGCGCTGGCTAGTGGGGGAACACCTCCGTATACCTATCAATGGAATGATCTGTCCTCTCAGAGCAACAAGTTTGCAACGGGGTTGGATTCTGGATACCATTCGATATCAATTGTTGATGCCAACGGCTGCACGCTGGTAGACTCTGGCCTGGTTGGTGTGGGCTCCCCTATAAATTTTGGCGTGGCTATCGCTTCAAGTACGGCCCCACTTTGTAATGCTCAATGCAATGGATCCATTCTGTCAATAGCCTTTGGAGGGCTGTCTCCTTACGCCTACGCGTGGAGTGATGGCTTATTTCAAACCACTAGTGAAGCGACTAACTTATGCGCCGGAGCTTACACGGTCACTGTTACAGACAGCAATGGTGACACGGTGGTTCAGTCGGTAAGCTTGCCTGATCCACTTATGATAACCTCCACTACAGTTGCTGTTGACGACTCAGGAAACGGGAATGGCACGATCACCGTTACTGTAAATAATGCTAATCCACCGCTTACATATACCTGGAACGACGGGCAGGCTCAAACTACTGCAACTGCAACCGGGCTTTTAGCTGGCGCCTATTCAGTTTCGTGGATCGATGCAAATGGCTGCACGGGATCGGTATCGGATACAGTCGGACTGTTCACAGGGATTCTAGATAGATCTTTTGGTAAGGTTTCTGTTTTCCCAAATCCAACTGACGGCATGCTTTATGTGACGTCAGATCTTCTTCCGGATCACTTGTATATTCAAATAAACAATTTGTTGGGCCAATCCGTTCATAGCGATTATTTATCAGCTGATCGCCAATTGAATCTCTCTGCATTCCCGGCAGGCCTCTACTATATTGTCATTACTTATGATCAGGTGATGCTGCATCACGAAAAGTTGCTTCTTTACTAGTTTTCGAGCTTATTTATGTTTCTCCATAGCTCGGTCTGAAATTTATTTTTTGGCGCAGTCCGGATAGAAAGGGCCGTTCCGGTCGATAATAATTCGGAATCGTGCATCACTTTCTTTTTTCGATGGTCTTTAGGCTGAATATGAACTCCATAATTCGCCTAGTTTTGTCCTATGAGGATATATCATTAAGGATTCTTGAAGGCAGTCTATAAAAATATACATCAGGAGATTATTAATAGCTGCAAGCTTGGGGAAGGGACTGCCCAGCTGCAACTGTACAAACTCTATTACAAAGCGATGTTTAACACGAGCATGAGAATAGTAAATGACCAAATGGAAGCAGAGGACATCATGCAAGAGTCTTTTTTAAAGGCTTTCCAGAAAATCGCCACCTACAAAGGTGACGCAACCTTCGGATCCTGGCTTAAGCGCATTGTGATCAACAATAGTATAGATTCAATTAAGAAAAAAGATGTGTTAAGTTTTTCTGAGGAGATTACGGAGGGAATTATGAAGACTCCTGAAGAACCTGAATACAGTCACGATCACGTATTTAATGCACGAAAAATTCAGCAAGGGATTGAGCAGTTACCCCATGGATATCGCGTGATTGTTTCCCTATACCTCTTAGAGGGATATGACCACGAAGAAATCTCACAGATCTTAAATATTACCAGTAGCACCTCGAGATCACAATACAACCGTGGAAAAAACAAACTGAAGGAATTACTAACCGATTAATGATGGGAGACAAACTAGAAGATTTTATTAGGTCAAATCGGGAGGAGTTTGATTTTTCTGAACCTGGAGAAGGGCATCTGAAGCGTTTCGAGGCAAAACGCTCTTTAGTTGAAAGGAAAGCACCGATTAACTGGAGGAATCTCCTCAAAGTAGCAGCGGTAATAGTCTTTGTTCTGGGCTCTGGAATTTTGTTGGTCCATGATAACAGTACGCAGAGTTATGCGAGCGAAGGCCTCGACCTTAGGGATCTATCTCCTGAACTAGCAGAAGTGGAGACTTTTTATGAAGATCAAATCGAGAATGCAACGGAGGAACTTGCACCTATCAAAAAGTTGGATCAGAGGGGATTCAATAAAGATCTCGCCCAGCAACTCACCTTACTTGAAGAGGAATATAATGAATTGAAGCTGGAGATGAGAGACAACTACGGGGATGAAAGATTAATTAACGCTATGATCAAGAACTATCAGTTGCGGCTTCAGATAATTGAACAATACCTGAATCAAATAAAATTAAACACACCATAAATCCAGAGGCAAATGAAAACACTAAATATTAAACTGCGACTACCATTCCTTGTTGCCTTCTTTATTGTAGTCGGCAATGTGCTTTCTGCTAAGACGGTGGATGAGTTTAGTAAAACCTGGAACAAAACATTTACAGTCAACCCGGATGCCATCCTTGACCTGGATAATAAATATGGAAATGTTCATATAACCACCTGGAAACAGCATGAGATCTCAATTAAGGTGATCATTTCTGTAGACGTATCCAACCAGGAAAAAGCCGATAAAGCGCTCAACCGCATTAGAATAGTGGATGAGGCGTCCATGGAAAAGGTGATTATTGCGACCCGCTTTGATTCTAATAATAGCGGCAAGCTGAACAAGAAGCTTCAGGTTGATTACGTGGTACAAATGCCGGTCAGCAATAACCTCACCCTGGTCAATAAATTTGGTGACGTATACATCAACCAGTTAAATGGACGGGCCGACCTCAAGGTAGCCTATGGTAATTTGAAATGCGAAATCCTCAACAATGCTGATAATCGGGTTCGGTTATCTTTCTCTAGTGGGAAGTGTACGATTGGCGACTTTGGCAGTGGAAGTATTGAGATGAAGTATTCTAAATTGTCTATTGATCAAGCTGATAAACTTGATATTGACTCGAAGTTCTCAGGTCTTAGTATCGGTTCGGCAACAACTATACACTGTAAGTCACAGTATGATAAATTGGAGATTGAAAGGGTAGGGGATTTGGATCTGGATGGAAAATTCTCTGGTTATATAATTGGTACCGTGATTCGAAATCTCAAGCTTGATCTGGAATATAGTGGGTGTGAGGTGAACCAGATTAGCACCAACGCCGGGGAAATTAGTATTGAAAATAGTTTTGGTGGAGTGGAGCTCGGCTTCGAAGAAGGAACTTCGTACAAGCTGAAAGCCAAGGGTGAATTTGGAGACATTGATTACCCTGTCAACAATGCCATACTAACGACCAATGAGCGTAAATCGAATTCCTTTTTTATAATAGGCGTAGTGGGTGATAAAACTTCTCCTGAGGCTTCTGTAGACATCTCCAGCAAATTTGGCAAGGTAAAGCTGAGTTACAAGTAGGGATTAATCCAACAATTTTTCTTCTTTAAAGTTCCCGCAATATTAAACCCAATTATAAGTTTAACGGAAGATATTGTTTGTCTAAATTAGGCGCAATTTGTCATGTGACTGACCTTTAGTCTGCTATGAATAGTTGAATTTTGCGTTGAATTAATAGATAAATATGATGAACACAATTATAATTTATGGAACCGTGTGGTGCGCAGATTGCATCACTGCAAAAAGTATTTTAGACACCTATGGGATCGCGTATGAGTTTGTAAATATCGATGGAGATGAGGAGGCAGCTGAAAAAGTGATGAATCTTAATGGTGGCAGACGAGTGGTCCCAACCATATTCATCAATGAGGTTGCCTACACCAATCCAAGTCAAATGAAATTAATTGATTTGATAAAGCCATTTGCACGCAGCAAAGCGTCCTAGTATTAGCGGGAATTTTGGTATATTGCTATACCATTATTCCAATAAATATGGCAACAGAGACAAAATTATGGCACCTGGAGAATTTTAACCTTTTCAAGGGGATGCCAGGAGACGAAATCGAGAAAGTTGCCACCATGGCAAGTATGAAAAGGCCTGCGAGAGGTCAGCATATCTACTTCCCGGATGACCCTGCAACAACTATTTATTTTCTAAAAAAGGGGAAAGTGAAAATCTCCTCTATGTCAGATTCCGGGCGGGAAAATATTAAGTCCATTCTCAATCCTGGTGAGTTGTTTGGTGAGATGGCACTTACTGATGAAGGGGTGAGGAGTGATTCGGCCATTGCAATGGATGATGAGGTAATGATCTGTGCAATATCCATGGAGGACATGGAGAAAATGATGCGGTCCAATCCCAACCTAAGTCTTCGCATCACCAAAATCATCGGCTTTCGGCTAAGAAAGATGGAAAGGAAATTGGAAGGGCTCATTTTTAAGGATGCGCGCACCAGAATTGTCGACTTTCTTAAAGAACTTGCGGAAGAAAATGGTGTCCAGGTAGGAACTGAGATCATGGTGAAACACCATCTTACACACCAGGATATTGCCAATCTTACAGCCTCATCAAGACAAACAGTTACTACGGTGCTCAATGAGCTTCGGGCGAATAACCAAATCTACTTCGAAAGAAAAAAGTTCTTGATCCGGAACTTGGAAGAGCTTAAGTGAGCCACATCCTTAATATTCCCAACAATTTCCTTTCCTGTACTCGTATTCTCAATCATGGAAAATGATGGGCGTAGAATCTGAACTGGTCGATTTAAGTGTTCAGCATATAAATCCCATTTGAGGTGTCCCCATCCATGCCTCTTGGACAAGTGGCGCTTCAGCTCTGGTTTACTGTGAAATATAAATAGCCGGTAGCATTGGATCTCGTTGGTACAATAATTAATTATGGTGTACCTTGAATATTTCGATCAATCGATCAGGTGGGATGACCATATTTTCATTGGACCTCATCTCTTCTAAAATGGCGGTCACTGCAACAGGGTTTAATCCCATCACCACTCCGGTCATCTGTAATAAGCGTTTTTCAGATTTATGTGAGTCTTTATTGATGTTCATCAGTAACACCAGTCGATGGAATTGCAAGATCCTGTCTGCCTCCATTGGAGGTGGACTGAATTCAATATAGTCGTTAAAAAGCTGGTCAAATTGTTCCTTGTCAACTCCGAGCCGTTCCGCTAAAATCAGCAGGAAATCGTATTCGAGATCACGCTCCTCTCTATCCACCTTGGCCAATTTGATGAGTTGGGTTAACAGACTAAGTTTCTCGGTGAGTTTTGGTTTCATAATAGTTATGCGCGAGATAAATGATCCTTATTTATGTTACTTGCACGTTGATCAATGGCTTTGTTTCTTTCCTCGTATCTATTTGATAATAAATAGAATATCGCTACAACTTGCAGCAAGATAGGTACAATTGCGATAAAACTACCGTCTGGGTCAGGTAAAAATAAAATTAAGGCTTCATCAAAGTCGGCAGAGTTTAAAATGCCAGGAATGAGCGCATAAAACAATAGCAGGTATACCAATGCGGTAATATCAGCCCGTTTAGCTTTCTCCCCAAGATTCATGTACAGGACAAAGCAAATATCACGTACCACAAAACCCAGCAAAACCAATGGATAGGTAATGGCGATATCCCCATCGATGCTGAAATGTGGAACAATGATGTACAAGAGCACCCCTATTACAGCAACTGGGATGGCGACGAACAAGGTCAATAACCAAATTGGAGCGGCATGAAGCAGTAGTTTGAATTGCCGAGTTCTGAAGTAATCAATCAATTGCCTGAAATCCACAATGTACTTGGATTCGTTGAACACCATATAATAGATGATTGCCAGAAGAATGGAGAAGGCCAAGTAAAACCTCACCGGTACAATTAAAGCCGCTCTATAGTACAGCTCAATGGTCACAAATCCCATACTATAGATAATGATAAAAATGAGAAATGCATACCACACCAATGGTCCATTTCTAAATTGTAACTCTGTTCTCATATTGCGATAGAGGCCAGTAATACTCCAAATAGTAAACAAAAAGATACTCATCATTGAAAAATGAAGCACCTGAAACTCAACTCCGTACCAGTATAGGCTTTTAGGATTCAGCCCGAACATTGAAGGTACATAGTATGCGAGATACCCGCCTATTACCAGCGCCATAAGGAAGTAGAAGGTGCTTTTCACTTTGCTTGAACTGCGATTTTTGTTCACCCCAATCAAGCTCATCGAGATCACGAAGGAGTGAAGGAAAATGCTGATCAGGACCAGAAGAACTGCGGATTTTAAACTTTGATCGATGTCAGGAAGCTGGAGAGAGCTGTAAATATATACAAGTAAGCAGATTCCGCCTCCGTACCAATTGTACATCGTGCTTCCGAAAAGTTTGCCAATTGACATGACCCACGGGCTAATGAGCGTCAGTCGCTGGCAGTCCCAGGTCCTGTCATTGAGTTCGCCAATAACCGCTTCCGAGGCACGCTTGCTTCCCCATACCGTGGCAATGAGAATAAACATAACCATAGATGCCGAACGGAGGTCTTGGGCAACCTTTACGTCAGAACCGCTATTGCCATATAGAAATACAAGTAGAAATATCGCAAATAAAATAATCGGCATTGCAATTAAACGTCCTGATGAGAACTCAAGCCACGCATTGCGCTTCAACTCTGGATTATTGATCAGTGCATCTTGTCTCACTAGTTCTTTCTTACGATGTCAAGGTATTGGTCCTGGATATTGGCCTTTTTGATATAGAATTGACTAATCGGGACCTTTGCATTGAGAAGATGCTTCAGCAGCTCATGCTGCTCAGCCTCATCCCCATTAAAAGTTAGGCTCACGTTCTTGTGGTCCATGAAAATAGCCCCCACACCCTTTATTTTCTCCAAGTCTGCTCTCAGTGATGCTACCTCAAAAAGAAGGGAGAACTCAATCTTAACGCCCACATTTTCGACCTCCTTGAGAATCGAATTCTCAGAAACTTTGCCTTCTTTGAGAATGATTAAGTTGTCTGCATACGCATCCAATTCGGCCAAGATATGTGAAGAGACCACCAAGGTCATACCTTGCTCTTTCAACTCATGAAAAAGCAGTGCTAATGAGTGACGGGCCTCAGGGTCAAGCCCGGATGCCGGCTCATCCAGTAAAAGGACTTTAGGCCGATGAATGATTGCCTGGCCAATTGCCAGTCTTTGACGCATTCCTCTTGAAAGGGTGCCGGTTTTTTCATGCATCTTATTCGAGAGGGCGAGGCGTTCTACCACTTCCACAATCCTGTTTTCGATTAGGTCGTGCTCAAAATTGTGTGCAAGCGCAAAGTAGTATAGGGATTGATAAATCGTCAGCTCATCATACAAGCCAAAAAAGTCGGGAAGGAACCCCATTACTTTATTCACGTCCCTGGGATTCTCAATTACGTCTATTCCATCTACTGTGATATGGCCGGAGTACGGCTTCAGAAGTGCTGACAGGCATTTTAGCAGGGTTGTTTTTCCAGCACCATTCGGTCCTACCAGCGCTGTGATCGCATTCTTTTGGAAAGAACAAGAGACATCGTTAAGCGCAAATTGATTGGGATACTCAAAAGTGAGATGGTCAATGCGAATCACAGAAGCAAAATACTAAAATCTTTTCAAATCGCTCACATTGAAAAGCCACTCAGGTGTGCTTAGGGTAACTCCAAAATTCAAAGTATACCAAGGGCTCAGCTGAGGTGCTGTAAAGTTTTTGAGAATGTGGATTTCTTGTGCGGGCATATAGCTTTGTGCTACCATGAATATTTTCTCACCATTCGAATTTTCTGCCAGATCTACAACAATCACCGCATGGCCATACGGAGCACCCTGTTGAATGAACACATCTCCAATTTGCAGCTCCTTTATCTCAACACTTTTTAGCTCCTTCTTCAACGAGGCGGTATTGGCATATGAGAAGATGAAATCCATGTACTTTCTAAAACTTTTATAGGAATGTTCACCATCCGCATGGTCTTTATAATAACGAGGTTTGCCGTCTCTTAAGAAATTGAAATGTATTTCATCATAGCGCTTGTTCGCAAAGAGGTATTCTCCCCTTAATCGCATAACAGCATCGGCGCATTGTTGTAAATCTTGTTTTCCTACATCGATCTTGAGGATGGCATGATGTACATCTTGCGGAAATTTTGGTTTACCATCATATTGGAACACGGTGTCGTTCTCTGTTTTTAATGAAACTCCCCTCAAGTATGCGCCAAATGAATTTGAATCAGTTACTGACCGATGATAACCAGCTGGAACGGGTATGGCTCCCACTTTGGTTGGTTTTATTGCTTCTTCCGTAAGTTGAATGTCCTGAACAGCGATCTCTTTTTGATCCTCCTGGGGCACTGTAATTGGTGAAGTGCTTTCAGCAGGTGCAGTTGCACATTCATAGAGCAAAAATGCACTTAAGGTGAGTGTAGAGCCCAGGAGAATATGCCGGTTGATGCTTCTGCTAATCATGGGTAACAAACTCGCAAGAAGAGCAATTTATTGCAATTTATAGACGATAAAGGACTTTTTGTTGGCACAAACCTTGCGGTCATTAGCGACAGAAACCACGGAATTATTCACCAAAAACCACAACATGGTACGCAAAAATCACCCTTACTATAGATTAGAAAAAAAGCGCGGCACGTTCCTCGCAATTGGAATGGCGTGTTCATTGTTTTTTGTTCTCACCGCAATGGAATGGACCACTGAAAGGAGAACTCCTATACCACTGGAAATACCATTCGACCATTTGGATGACGACGATATAGATATCGTGATCACCACACGAAAAAAGAAAAAAGTGGCACCCCCTAAGCTGCCACCTCAAGTTGTGATCAATCCGGAGCCGGTACTGGATCCGGAACCGGAACCGGAACCTGAGCCTGAACCCGATCCAGATCCAGAGCCGGACTTTACCCCAGATCTTCCAGGTGAGCCAGAAATATTTAATGAGCCGGATATTCCCTTCAAAATTGTGGAGGATATGCCACAGTTCGGCCATGGAGATCTTCTAAATTATATACAGAAACGGGTTAGATATCCTAAGATGGCGAGTGGTGCCGGTGTTCAGGGTACTGTTTATGTGTCATTTGTTGTCAATAAGAAAGGAGAAGTGGTTGATGTAAAAGTGATACGCGGCATAGGAAGTGGCTGTGATAGAGAAGCGCTAAGGGTAATAAAATCATTGCCGCAGTGGGAGCCAGGCAAACAAAGAGGCAAAGCCGTATCGGTGGAGTTTACCTTACCGGTCCGCTATAAACTCCGATAAATACATTCAAACTCTAGAAAATGGTTAGCAAGAAACACGCCTTATACCTTTTCGTCAATTTACACCCTGCATCAGGCAAATTTTTTCACGGTTTTTATGGATTCTTTGAATTGCTCCGGTCTCTATACCGATAATTCAAATGAAAACCATAAAACGATCAGCCATGAAAAAATTAACCAATAAGGGAATCGCAGTATTAACGGTTCTGGCATCTTTGATAATCTCCTTTAGTGCATCTGCAATAGGAACAGGGGAAATACAAGGACGTGTAATAGACTCTATAACACTTGAACCGGTCATTGGTGCCACAGTTTCCTATTATGTGGCGGGTACGCTGCAAGGAACGGTGACCGATGTCGAAGGTTATTACAAGATCAAACCCCTGTATCCAGGTCGGTATGACCTGACTTTCGGCTCGATAACTTTTACCAATAGGGTGATAAAAGGGGTCGTTGTTAGCTCAGAAAAAATCACCTTTATGGATGATGTGCTCATGAGTGTGAATAAGCTGGTCACCGTTGTCGTTATCGAATATAGAGACAAATTGATCGATCCGGCGGATCCTACGGCCAATCATCTGGGCATCGATGATATCAAAAGGGACCCCAACCACCTATCTCCGATGACCTTGATAAGTACTACTTCTCCAGGCGTCGTGGCAAGTCCCGATGGTCAGCAGTTATATTTTAGAGGGGAACGCTCAGAGGCCACTATGTATATTGTGGATGGTGTGAAGACACGGAATGGAATGCTGGGGATTCCGGGATCTGCTATAGGCCACATTACGGTTTATACAGGCGGGGTGCCGGCCAAGTATGGAGATTTCACCGGTGGAGTAGTCGTTATTGAAACGCAGAGCTATTTTGATATAGTAAGTCAACGTAGGGGTGGGTTATAAGAACCAAATCCTGATACATACGTAAGATCTTTTATGCTGTTTAACCTGTCCAATAGAATTAGTCATCTCTCTGATGAGGAGTTGATTGCAAAGTTCCAGAAGTCGAGAAACAAGAAGTGTCTCACTGCGCTATTCGACAGGTATTCGCATCTGGTTTATGGAGTGTGTCTTACCTATTTTAAGGACCCGGCAAGGAGCAAGGATGCCGTCCTAGAGATCTTTGAAAAGTTGATGGCCAAGTTAGTGGATACGGAGATAAGAAATTTCAAATCATGGATGTTCACAGTATCTAAGAACTATTGCTTGAACCAGCTGGAGAAAGAACAAGTGAAACTAAAGCACGAGCGGGAATACATGCTAGTCCAGGATCAAACAGAAATTGAAGGGCTCAGTGCGGCTGATTTAGAAGCGAAAGAAGAAAGGCTACAATTATTACTGAAAACCATTGAGGAGCTAAAGCCCGAACAAAAAGTTTGTGTAGAGCTCTTTTATTTAAAACAGAAGCCTTATCAGGAAGTCGCCGAAATAACAGGGTACACCTTGATGCAGGTGAAGAGTTACCTGCAAAACGGAAAACGAAATTTGAAATTGCTAATGGATGTCTAGTATGGGAAATCATCAGGAAGAAATACGGGCCTTACAGGGGCCATGTCTTTCAAGGGAAGAACTGGTTGGTCTAACGGAGGGAACTCTTACGGAGCAGGAACAAAACCAGGTAGATGCACACTTACAAAATTGTGAGATGTGCTCCATGGCAGCTCAGGGATTCGGCAAGTCTCCCAGCCTTGCCATGCTGGGTGTATTGGACAATGACTTGCATACAATGATTGATACCAAAGCTCCAACGGCACGAAGGCTCAATGCGCAAACAATGCTCAATGTGGTTTTCGGTGTGGTAATCATTTTGGGGCTTGTTTTTTTCTTCTCTCAGAAGAACGAATTGCCAATAAAAGGTGGAAATACTGTTATAAGCAAAATGGCTGAAGATGATGTGGAAGATAATACACCTGTAGTATCTATCGACGAACCTGAAGAGAAAGCTGCGCCATTGCCACTCCCTAAAAGGGAAATTTCGGCCAAGAAAAGAAAGGTTCTGAAGGAGCCAGCTGCCGAAGAGCGCAGAGAAATCGTGGTCGCCAATTTCATGCCGCTGTTGAATGTAGATGTCAGCCAACTGGAAATTGAAGAGGAAAAAGTCAATGATCGGGTGAGGATAACCACCAACACCAAGTATGTATTGGACATGAAGACGTATGATTATGAAAAGTTCTATAAGCGGGAGCATGAAGAAACCTGGTACAATCCCAATCTGGGGGTTCCAGCTAAATACGCCCATAGCACCGACATAATTACGTATAACAACGGCCCGGATTATAAAACCATTTGGAGAACTTACGAGGAGATCCTGGAAAGTGCGCTGACTGAGTATAAAAGGGGGAGATATGAAAAAGCACTCACCTCTTTGAATTTGTTATTGGATGATTTCCCAAGTGATATCAACGGATTGTTTTACAAAGGCCTGTGCCTCTATAAAAAGAAAAAGTACAAAAAGAGCATCCGTTATATGAC
>JAESRW010000159.1 GCA_016764395.1 Flavobacteriales bacterium | reverse complement strand
GATAGGCAGCTGTTTCGCAAATCATAGGTTCGTTTTCTTCGTTTATGTAGAACACACCGTTAGGTTGAAGATAAAAATTCCCATATCCCTCTACCGTCGAATCCAGCTTGGATAAAAGCTCTCCATTTTCTATATAAAGGCCTTGAGGTGAATGGTCCATATTGTACATGCCCCCATTCATAGCAAACACCAATTCTTGATTTCGTTTGTTCAGATCATCTTTCAGAGCGGTGAAGTTCTTATAAATACTGCCGTTTTTATTTCTCCAGTAGAACTTAAGTGTTTGGCGCTGAAGATCGACGGTGTGCGTAACAAAGCTGGGATCGCCCAGGTTGATTTCGCTTTTGTCCGATGCCAGGAAGCTGGTAAAACCTACACATAGTATTACCAATACTGCTACTGCTATATTCTTTATCATCTCATTTTTCCTTTACCGTCAACGTATGAATCAATAGAGAATGTTGGTACCCACTCAATCGGTAGCCGGAGATTTCTACTTGGATCGTGTCTTTAATGAATCTTTCATAATCCATGTACATGGCATAATTTGAACAAGAGACAACGATTGATTTAAATTCTGTTGAATCTTCAGATTCACAGCAGGTATCCCAAAAAGGTTTATCTAAAGATAACTGGTAGTCATATGTTATATCTACAAATGGCCGTGTAGATCTTTCAAGTGATCCGGAAAATGTCTCTAGCTTGGCGTGTGGGTAATATTTTTGGACATAGGCTTTGGCCTCGTTTTCTTCGGCCCCCCATTGATTTGGACAAATTCGAACATCCGAATATTTAATGCTGGAGACCTCTAGAACTTGCCTTCCCAAGAAATGGTCGCGGAGTTTAATACTGTCAGAAATAATTCTTGTCGCCCCGGTTATTTCGACACAGGAACCCCAGTAATCACTAAAATCTTGTGATCCCTCTAAAAAATATCCTCCTGAATCAGTTACAATTTGATAGGCTGCCTGCTTGAGGTTAAACCGTTCTTGGTAATACACCTCGGGTCCGGTGGATTGAATGATGCCTGAGATGAAAACAATTGTGGTGTCAATACTTTGGTGGCGTTCATTACGTTCTATTGGGGTGCTACCAAAGATCAAAGCTGAGCAAGTTATCAATAGGGATTGGATAAAGGGCATCGGTGTAATTTGGGTGAACGGTGTGTTTGTGGCTAGCAGCCAATAAATATGAGATTCTCCACATGCAAATTTTAAAGTTAATGATAATTGTGACTACCTTTACTCTATGTTGAGAACCAGTATTGGTAGGCTGCGAATAATGGGATACCTGGAGGGTATATCCTTCTTGATTTTGTTGGCTGTCTGTGTGCCATTAAAACACGTGTATGGTATTCTTGAACCTACCAAGATTGTGGGTATGGCCCATGGAATTCTGTTTGTGCTTTATGGGATTTTTCTGATTGAAGTGAGATCCGATCACCAATGGGATACCAAAACAACAATATTATCTTTCATAGCTGCGTTCTTGCCATTCGGTACCTTCATTGCCGACAACAAAATATTCAAGGCTTACATTGGAAAGTGAATCTAAACGCAAGAAAGTCTATTTGATCTCTGGACTGGGAGCAGATTCAAGGCTATTTAAATATCAGCTTGAGCTGGATTATGATTTTCATAAGCTGGAGTGGATCAAAGCTATGAGAGGTGAGACCCTGGCAGACTACGCCAAAAGGATGAGTGCCGGTATTGACGAAAGCGAACCTTACTCAATTGTTGGATGCTCCATGGGAGGGATCGTGGCAATCGAGATGAGTAAGTTTTTGAATCCCGATAAAGTCGTCTTGATCTCTAGTCTCAAAACAAAAGATGAAAAGTCATGGATAACCAAAGTAGCCAGTAGCTTGAAACTCTATTATCTATTGAGCGGACATGTTTTTAAATGGGCGTCAATATTGCGGCGCATGTTCTTAGGTAGATTAAATGAAGAGGAGGAAAAGCTATTTGATGCCATGCTTCGAGCGGCTGATCCTTTCTTTATGAAATGGGGGCTTCACCGCGTTATCACCTGGAACAATGAGCAGGAGTTCTCCAATGTAGTTCACATTCACGGGGACAAGGATTCTGTCTTTCCTTTCGGGAACATCAAGAATGTAATTTGCATTCCAGGCGGATCTCATCTGATGATTCTCAACAGAGCAGAGGAAGTCAACGTTGAGTTGGTGAAGGCACTCGGCTAAACCTTAGGAATATCTTGCGTGCAGGCATAGTGAATGTTGAGTACGTTCACGGTTTTTAGCGCCTCCTTTATAGCGGTGATCAACTTCATTTTCGTCCCCTTGTCGGCTTTGATTACCGTCTTAAACTTTGATCTCATTTGTGGGGATAGCGCCTCTCGTTTTGCAAGAACGTAAGCTCCTACCTGGCCTATTTTGATAAAGTGATCATCGACCTGAAGGCGTTCCTGAGCGCCCAAAACTTCTGTCCGGATGGGTTGGCCTACAAATATGGTGGCGGTCAGTGCTTGGTTATTGAGTGTTTCCAGCACCGGGGCGGCTGGCAATGCTACCTGTACCTTTAAAGTATCCTCACGCATCACCGTGGTGACCATAAAGAAGAACAACAGCATGAATACAATATCGGGTAATGCAGCGGTAGATATGGTCAGTTTTTCTCTTGGTAGCTTTTTTCGGAACATGATTTAGGTCTTGATAGGTTTGGCTTCTGATATTGTAAATGGAATCAGCGACTTTATTGAGCTTACCTTCGCGTGCGCTCCTTGCTTTTTTAACATCTCATAAGAAACACCATATTCCCGAACAGCGGCTTCGTTTCGCAGCTCTTTAAGCGTGCTGCGTAAGATGCTATGAATCTGAACATAAATGCCATAGTTGGTTTCCATGTCGTTTTGTAAAGAGATTACTTGTTTGGATACCATTCTGTTACCCAAGCCGGGAATGAATTTTTCAACGCTCTCAGGAAGGCCTGGATCCTTCTTTTGGTTCTGATAATAGGTTTTGACAAGTTCCTTGAGCTCAGCAATAGGAAGAAGAATTTGCCCCTCCACAAGCAATTGGTCCTGGTCATTGACCAATATGGTTAAGATATTTCTGGGAGCATAGCGCGCTCCTTCGTCTGTGATTGGTGGAAGCTCCTGGCCAATACCTTTTTTGGTTTCAATGGTGGTAACTACAAGGAAAAAAATAAGTAACAGGAAGGCGATATCAGCCATAGAGCCTGTGTTGATCTCTTCGATTTTGCGTCTCATTTTGGGTGATTTTAAGGGTAAGTGGTCGGTGAAAGGAAAACACAACAACTGTACCGGAAACAAAGGGTTGGTTGTTATCAATTACACCTACATTTGCCCGCTATGACATTGTAGCCCACCGGCTCCTGTCGAAATTATCCACCTTTGCGCTGCTAATTCAATGGTCTTTAACCCCAAGAACTCTGTTTCCATGAAAATATGAACCGGTGCTTCTTTGGTTTTTAATCTTCCATTTCAAAAATGAGGTCTTTTCGACGTTTTAAACTTCCGGATAGGTCTGTAATATACCCCACATACTATCTGAATAATTCCAATAAAATAGTATCTTTGCGCCCCTGTTATCAGGAATCAGACAAGAAAATAATAAGATAGAAAGCATATCATGGCAAATCACAAGTCATCCATTAAGCGGATTCGCAGTAACGAAGCGAAGCGCGTGAACAATAAGTACCAGGCAAAAACAACTCGAAATGCGATTCGAGATCTTAGAGCTACTACTGAGAAAAAGGAAGCCGGAGAAGCATTGCCTAAGGTAAGTTCGATGATCGATAAGCTGGCAAAACGCAATGTTATTCACAAAAATAAAGCGGCCAACATCAAGTCTAAGCTCACAAAACACGTGGCCAACTTGAAATAGCCTGGCTGGCCGGATTGCTTGTCCCTTAGGTAGGTACGCTGATCCGGTTTGAAATATTTATTTTAAAAAGAGTCTTTCCATTGCTGGAAAGACTTTTTTTTAGTCTTATTTTTAAGCATAACTATCCGTTGGTTCGTAAGCATGCGGGGTGCATCGGAAAACAAGGGACTGGAAAGTGTACATTAGCATCTCTTCGGCGAGTTTAAGTGGGCGGAATTGAGTGAATGTACACACACCGGGCACTTTGATAGGTGACACTTTATATTCCTGAATTGAATGCCAATTTATGCTCCTAAACTTACCATTAAAACCTGGGCCGAGGAGGACCGTCCAAGAGAAAAGCTGTTGCTGAAAGGCCGAAGTGCTTTAAGCGACGCAGAGTTGATCGCACTTTTGATTAGATCTGGAAGCATAGAGGCATCCGCAGTTGACCTTTCTAAACAGATATTGGCGAATGTAGATAATAAGCTAGGCGAGCTGGCTAAAATGTCAGTGAATGATCTGATGAAGCACAAAGGTGTTGGAGAAGCTAAGGCGATCAGTATAGCTGCCGCTCTGGAACTGGGACGCAGGAGACGAGAGGAGGAAGGTACCCGAAAGAAAAAAATTACCTCCAGCAGGGATGCTTACGAAGTGCTAGGTCCTCGACTTGAGGATTTGAGCCATGAGGAATTTTGGATCTTGCTTCTCAACCGTGCGAATATGGTCATCGGCAGATTTGAGATTAGCAAGGGTGGAATAAGCGGCACGGTGGCTGACTCGAAAATCATTTTCAAACACGCCTTGGAGAACCTTGCTTCGGCAATTATTCTGTGTCACAACCATCCATCTGGCAATTTACAGCCGAGTGAATCGGATATTAAAACCACAGAAAAGTTAAAGAAGGCAGGGATGATAATGGATATTCTGATATTGGATCACATAATTATTTCAGATTCAGGTTATTTCAGTTTGGCGGATGAAGGGATTTTATAAATCTGTTAAGCCACCTGCCTACGCATATACGGGAAAATAAGCAAGCTGTGGTCAAGTGTCTGAAGCATTGAATTCGTATCTTCGTATAGGCTAGCATTCCAATACAGTTGATGTAATGATGCCGCTAATCCAAGCCACACAAATTAACAATAAAGGTGTTTACACTTCATTCCATGCAAGATTAATATGATCAAACTCATTACCGTAATAGGAGCAAGGCCCCAGTTCATCAAAGCTGCAGCCATCAGTAGGGCAATCGGGCTGGCGTATTCTGACCAGATCAAAGAAAAGATCGTTCATACCGGTCAACACTATGATGAAAACATGTCCAATGTCTTCTTTAAAGAAATGAAGATTCCCAGGCCGGACTATAATTTGAAAGTAGGGTCCAGTACGCACGGTCGGCAAACTGCGAGCATGATAAAAGGGCTGGAGGATATCCTGGTAAAGGAAAAGCCGGATGGGGTGTTAACCTATGGCGATACGAATTCTACATTGTCAGCGGCCGTTACAGCCTCTAAGCTTCATATTCCAGTGATTCATGTGGAAGCAGGGTTAAGAAGCTTTAATAAGAGAATGCCGGAAGAAATAAATCGCATTGTTTGTGACCATGTTGCTACCCTTTTATTCACACCTACTGAAGCAGGGTACTATAACCTGATTCAAGAAGGCTTTAAAGAAAACAGTGAGCCTCCCTATTCGATTGATCGGCCTAAGATTTACCACTGTGGAGATATCATGTATGATAACAGCCTCCATTTTGCGGAATTGGCAAGGACCAGTTCTACACTAATACATGAAGATGGGATCGATAAGGATAATTTTGCCCTGGTCACCATCCACAGGGATAACAATACTGACGACCCCAAACGCTTGAGTGCACTTTTTGACGCGATCTATACCATAGCGGAGAATCATGAAATACAAATGGTTATTCCGATGCACCCTCGGACGGCTAAGCTGTTGAAAAAAAATCTCGATGCAAAAATCTATAAAGCAATTTCGAAGAGTGATCGAATTAAGTTATTGCCAGCGGTCTCCTATGTAGACATGATATCACTGGAAATGAATTGTAAAATGGTTCTCACCGACTCCGGTGGTGTGCAGAAGGAAGCGTATTTTTATAAGAAGCCTACCATTATCATGAGATCTGAAACGGAATGGGTAGAGCTGGTACACAATGGCAATGCGATTGTCGCTGACGCTGACAAAGAAAGAATTATAGAAGCTTACGAAGTATTGAGCAATAAGACGGATTTCACGCATCCTTTGTTCTACGGTGACGGAAAAGCGGCGATGTTCATATGTGATGAGATAGTCAAGACCCTTTCTGCAAAAGACAGCTGAAATGATCACAATTTATTGTGAAAAAATCACCCCTCGGGTTAAATACACGTTCCATCTGGTATTTGAGGCCATTCTTGGGCTCGACTATGAACTTATGTCAGATGAGGCCATCTACTTGTCATCGGATGAGGCAAAGTTTACCTATGGTATTGGTCCAATAGATGAGGGGATCTTTGTGAGGGCTTCAGGATTGTTGTTCGAATCGGATATTATTGATCAGTCGCTCGAGGTTGGTGAATTGGACGGTATACCGGCATTTTATAGAGTTGACCAACCTTCGTTTTTGGAATATGATCTTTTCTCCGCCATTTTTTACCTGGTGAGTAGATATGAGGAGTACTTGCCCCACATCGAGGATGGCCATGGGAGATATCAGGCAAGCCAAAGTATCGCTTTCCAAAATGGTTTTTTGGGGAGCCCTATTGTCGACAGATGGGCCCAGCTCATTGGGAGGCTTCTGATGGAAAAGTTTCCTACCTTAGCGATTGCCAGCAGGTCATTTCATTACCTCAATACCATCGATATTGACAATGCCTATGCGTACGCTGGCAAAGGTGGTTTACGCAATGTAGGAGGTATGGCTAAGTCGGCCCTAAGGCTGGATAAGAATGATCTCTCAAAAAGATTAAACGTCTTGGGGGGTAAAGCCAAGGACCCTTACGATACCTATTCTTATATGCAAGAACAAGCGGCAAAATATAATACAGCGGTAAAGTCCTTCGTCCTACTGGGTGATTATGGTCCTTATGACAAGAATCTGCCACACTCCAGTGCAGAGCAGATCCGTGCCATTCAGCATATGGCAGCATTTTCGGAAGTGGGAATGCATCCCTCATACGGATCCGCGGGTGATTTAGGTCAGGTTAAAAAGGAGATGAGCAGACTGTCTGGGATCTTGGGTCGGTCGATAAGAATTAGCCGTCAGCACTATTTGAAATTGAAGATGCCAAATACATATAGGATTTTGATTGAGTGTGGAGTAGAAGAGGACCACTCCATGGGGTATAGCGAGGTGTTGGGCTTCCGTGCCGGGACTTGTACGCCCTTCAAGTTTTATGACCTGGAAGCTGAGACGAGTACAGATCTAATAGTGTATCCATTTGCCGTGATGGATCGAACATTGAATGATTATCTGAAGCTAAATCCTGATGAAGCCATCCAACATCTCCACCAGCTGGTTAAGGAAGTTCGGGCGGTCGGTGGAACATTGATCAGTGTTTGGCACAATGAATCTCTTTCGGACGCGCTTGAATGGAAGGGCTGGCTACCGGTATATGAGCAGCTTCAAGCCTGCGGTATAGAAGAAGGCTAAGCCTGTTTCCTTTTTGCTCCTTTTGATTTGGTGAATTGAGGCGCAGGCTCTTCTCCAGCAGCTTTTTCTAAATATTTAGTGAGGACCAATTTATGAAACCCTTCAGTTTGCGTTTCTAAATTCGGTGGTTGGATTTCCTTTGGGGCATCGTTACGCACTTGTGCGATATCTATAATGACTGGTTCAGGATTCGATTTTGCCGTTGGTTGAGCGACTGTTTCAAGGGCCGGTTCCAACGATGCTTGTCCACCTGGTGCGTCAGGTAAGTTAACGGACAGATCCGCTTGTGGTTCCACGACCGGTGCCGTAGGATTCTCTTCAGATCTGGAAAGTTGGGTCTCTTCAGGCCAATTCTTGATTTTGTCAAGTTCAGCGGATATAACGCGAACCGTTACCCCATATTCTTCATCATTAAGCTGCAATCCGAAGTCGGTATAATCGGCATCTGTAGTTACCAGTCGGAGTATGCCCTTTCCTCTAAATTCGAGCCAGCTCCATTGGTCGCTTTTATTGAGATACAATTCTGAATCACAATCGAGTGTACGTTGACTGAATCCCCCTTTGAATAATCCATAGTTGCGATGCATAGCAAAGCGGTTTCCGTGGATGCTGATGAGTTCCTCACCGAAATGGTGCCATAACCAAAGCTTAGAGAGTGCGAATCCCAGGCACGAAGCAACAATCAAGAATCCTGGAACCATGATGTTCACTCTCAAATGCAACTTAAACAATAAATAAATGAAAGCGCAACTTGCAAGAACGCCGATAACAATGCACGCTGTGAGGAAATTATTGCCAAGAGAGAACGCAGGAGCCTTGATGCCGACCTTAAGGTTGTGCTCGTTTTGAGATACGGTCAATCTGTCCGTAATAGCCTCATTAGGCGATAGATTGTCGCTTGCTTTGTCCATTTTTTTTAGCCTTCAACCTTAGATAGGAATGACCAAAAGTTGAAGGGTAAAATTAAAATATGGTGAAGCACATGTCAATAGTAGTTTGCGAAACTTGTTAACAGTAGAGGTGTTAGATGGTCAGTATTTCTGTGGAGATACCACTGCCCATACCAGATTAAAAATGCCGAAAACGACGCAAGAGATTGGGGGGCAGAAACTTACGCTGTACAGGGAATGCGAATATCAAAAAACGTAAGATACCACCCTTCATTGATCTGTGAAAAGTACAAGGTAAAGCCCAAAGTATTGACGATGGTCTTTTTGACAGTTTTGGCCAGCTTGGAAATCGGAACTTGATCCGTGTCTTTCAGGCCTATATGCTCCCAAATCTTTAATTCAGCCAGGGTATTGATATCCTGTACAAATGTTCCAGACTTAGTGTAGAATCCATCTGGAGAGTCACAGTCTACGACAGGCAATACTTCCTCTTTAAGTTCAAGTGATCTAAGTATGCTACTAAAGTCAAGAACGGGCCTGCCTGCTCCACTTTGGATGATCATCTCGATATTGGTAACCCGCGTAATTATGGGAATGGCCCCAGGGGACTCAATAAGGTAACAACCGAATTCAGGATGTACTAAGCGGTTAAAATCAGTAGAATCGCCCGTCGCAAGGGCCTTTATCAGCTGGTGATAGTACTGCTCAATTGGGTGATCATTTGTCTGCTCTTCGGGTTCAGCTACCTCTACTGCAACCCTTTCCAGGTCTTTATCTGAGAAGTTGGGTGGATGCTCTACTTGACAGGATGCTAAAAGCAGCGCGATTACTGTGAATATCGAGAGAGATAGATGACCATTAGTTTTCATTCAGGCCGAATGATGCCAACATCTTGTGGAATATTGCTGTATTGTGATAGATGCCTGAAAATGCCTCGGCACCAGGTCCATAAGCAAAAACAGGAACCATCGTGGCCGTATGGTAATCTGTCAGAAATTTGGTCTTGACCTCACCGGCTTCCAGGTCTCCACCGACAATCCCATAGCCTCCCGTTTCATGATCAGCTGTTATAATTACCAGGGTCTCTCCATCAGCTTGTGCGAAGTCCAGGACCTTGCCCACTGCGTAATCAAAGTCCTGCATTTCACTAATGATATATTCCGAATCATTTGCATGCCCTCCCCAATCAATTTGGGAACCTTCTGCCATGATGAAAAAGCCTTTGTCGTTGCTGTTCAGCAATTCAACAGCTTTAAGCGTTGCTTCAGCCAGTACTTGCCCTCTCCCTTCCGTGATTTTTATTGGATGCTCGTCAGCAATGAATCCCGCGACTTTTCCTTCCTTCACTGAGTTGATTTCATCCATTCCAGTGGCCACGGTATATCCTTTAGCGACCAAATCGTCCAATAAATTCCGATGATCTGTTCTTTCCTTAAAAAACTTCTTTCCACCTCCGATGAACACATCAATTTCAATCTTTAAAAAATCTGAGGCAATCGCTTCATCCATATTTCGGGATTTTTGATGCGCAATAAAAGAGGCCGGTGTTGCGTGCGTTATTGACGAAGTTGCGATCAGTCCTGTTGACAGCCCATTTTGTTCCGCAATCTCCAAAATTGTGGTCAAGGGCAGSGTGTCCATTCCRACTCCAATYGCTCCGTTATACGTTTTTTGYCCTGTGGCGAAAGCAGTTGCACCAGCCGCYGAGTCTGTGACCAGATTATCWCCTGACATAGTCTTGGAAAGTCCGATGACNGGGNCAYCTTTCYARRTTAAGSGCATCTCTCTGGGCAATTAAGCCAGAAGTGATTTGGCTSAGTCCCATTCCATCRCCRATCATRAARATRATATTCTTAGGCAGTTTRGGTGCYGCWRCTTCTGYRGGYGCWTCYACAACMGTRGCTTTCGGCTCTTGYACRCATGACGMAACACCCARTAKGGMYATTAGCRCTRTTCCCATCAWTACTCTTCTCATACCATCTCTTTTTTAGTRAGGATAAACAATATCCCWAKRCACARCAACATGCTTATTGCAATATTAGCAAATGCRTAATAATGATTKCCTGTTTTTAGTAAATCTACYGTYTCGTAACTAAACGTAGAAAAGGTACTGAATCCTCCACAAAATCCCATGATGATCARCGGTTTRATCAGGTTGTCTTCYTCRATCTTATCCCGGAAGTACAATAAAATGAGWACCATGGCCAGGCAGGCAAGYACGTTTGCCAGTAAGGTTCCAAGTGGAAATCCTGTTTTAAAAATGGCTTTCGTTAATGTGGCTATGCCGTATCTGGCCATACTGCCAAAGCCTCCTCCTATAAATACAGCAATCAAACTAGTCATATGATAATATATAATCTAATCTGGAATTGGCACTTTTGGTTATGTTCCACACTACATATCCAATCAGCCATCCTATCAGCGCGCCTATCAAAACATCAGCGGGGTAATGTACTCCAAGGTAGATTCTGCTATAAGAAACTACAACGGCCCACACAATCATAATATAAACCAATGACTTGGATTTCATTACATAAATGATGAACGCCGACAGCGCGAACGTATTGCAAGCATGCGAAGATATAAAACCAAATTTGCCACCGCAATTTCCCACCAGGTGGACCAGGTTTTTAAGGTCTTCGTTATGGCAGGGCCTCAAACGTTCAAAACCATTCTTGAAAATTTGAACTGAAATCTGGTCACTAAGGGTAATTAACAAGATGAGGATAGGAATAATAATAATTAACGACCTCCATTCGTGCTTTCTAACAATCAGTACCAAAAGGCCAAGATAGAAGGGAATCCAAATGAACTTATTGCTGATCCACAACATTGTTAAATCCAGGAAATCATTGTGTAATCCGTTAAGGTACAGGAACAGTGCTTGATCTAGAGATTCAAGGGTTTCAAGCATCCAGGGGAACGTTTAAAGCATCCCATAAGACATCCTTAAGTTCAATAAGGCCCATGTTGGCTACTGACGAGATAAACACATAAGGTACATCGGGCAATTCCTGCTTAATCTCTTCAGTTAATTCGTCGTCCAATAGATCAGATTTGGTGATCGCCAAAATCCGGTTTTTGTCTAAGAGCTCAGGGTTGTACTTGGACAACTCGTTCTTCAATATCTCATATTCCTTTCCGATATCATCACTATCGGCGGGTACCATAAACAGCAGTACTGAGTTGCGTTCAATATGTCGCAAAAAGCGCATGCCCAAGCCTTTGCCTTTGTGTGCCCCCTCGATGATTCCAGGTATATCAGCCATCACAAAGGAGCGATCATCGCGATACCCTACAATCCCTAAATTAGGCTCCAGTGTCGTGAAGGGATAGTTAGCGATTTCCGGCTTAGCGGCAGATACTACGGATAGCAACGTGGATTTGCCAGCGTTGGGGAATCCCACAAGGCCAACATCTGCTAAAAGTTTGAGCTCTAGAACTTTCCATTGTTCATCTCCTTCCTCGCCAGGTTGAGCATATCTGGGAGCCCGATTGGTGGATGTCTTAAAATGATCGTTTCCCAATCCGCCCCTGCCTCCAGGGACGAGTATGACCCGCTCCCCGTGTTTGGTAATTTCGTGCTCCACTTCATTGGAGTCAGCGTTTTTGGCGATGGTTCCAAGTGGAACTTCTATGATGGCCTCGTCACCCTGGGCGCCAAACGATCTTTGACGGCCGCCATTTTCTCCGTGTTTGGCTATGATGTGTTTTCGGTATTTTAGATGCAGGAGCGTCCAAAGCTGCTCGTTGCCGACCATAATAACATCACCGCCCTTGCCTCCATCACCACCGTCTGGCCCACCTTTGGCATTGGTGCGATCGCGCATGAAGTGTCTGGATCCTGCTCCTCCCTTTCCAGATCGGCAGCAGATCTTTACATAATCGACAAAATTGGAGGATGGCATCTTGATTTAAATTACCAAATCAATAGAACCAGAAATTCTATCGAATATTTCATCAATGGAGCCCAATCCCCTTATCGATTGGAATTTGTTTTGGGCGCGATAGTAGTTTTTGATGGGCGCTGTTTTGGCATTGTATTCCTCTATGCGATTCAAAATAATCGATTTATCCTGATCATCAGACCGCCCTGAAATGGCTCCTCGTTTGAGCAGCCTTGTAATTAATTCTTCTTCTTCGACTTCCAACGCTACCATCATGGTAATGCTCGTTTCCAAGTCTTGGAGTAAAGCGTCCAGAGCTTCGGCCTGTGCCTCTGTTCTCGGGAATCCATCGAAGATGAAACCTGTGGCGTCGCCGTTGCCTTGTAGCTTGGATTTGATCATTCCAATTACAATCTCATCTGGTACCAAATCACCTCGATCCATTAACCCCTTGGCTTGAAGTCCCAATTCAGTTTGAGCCGATACTTCCGATCTCAAAATGTCACCGGTAGAAAGGTGTACCAGATTGTATTTGTCAATTAATCTTTCTGATTGAGTACCTTTTCCAGCTCCAGGGGGGCCGAAGAGTATTAGATTGAACATAATATTGAATTATAGATTAGTAATGGTCAAAAATAGGTTTGAGTTACATTATTGGACACTCGTTCCGAAGGAAAAGAAAATCAGTTGCCTTGTGTCTTGCACCATAACCCCAAAGTGGCTTTTGTGTAATCCTGTTTTCGTTTTTTGAAATAGGGTTGGTCGTTGTGAATGAATGGGTTAATCGTTCTTTACCACTGAATAAATACTCTCTAGGTTCCTGCCCATACCATCATAATCAAGGCCATATCCAACAAGGAATTCATTGGGCACTTCAAGGGCTATATAATCGATGTGAATGTCCTTCTCATAGGCATCTGGCTTAAAGAGTAAGGTTGCTATTTTAATATCCTTTGGGCTGAAAAGGTTAAGCTGTTCAACCAGTGCAACGATGGTATTGCCGGTGTCCACAATATCCTCGATAATGACTATTGTACGATCCTTGATTTCTCCGTCCAAACCAAGCACGGTTCTGACGTCGCCGGTGCTTGATGTTCCCTGATAGGAGGCCAGTTTGATAAATGATATTTCACAGTCTATATTCACCTTCTTCAGTAGGTCTGCAGCAAATATGAACGAGCCGTTTAGGACACATAAAAAAAGAGGGTTCTGGCCCTCGAGGTCCTCATTAATCCGTGCCGCAAGCTTATGCACTTCTATTAAAATCTTCTCTGCCGGAATGGCGAGTTCAAAATCTTTATCCTTTACGCGTATTGTTTCCATCATTGATCTGTTATACTTCACACAATTGGGAGCGAATTTAAGAAAATTCTGTGCAGCGATATGTTTTCAAATACCTGAATAAATAGCGAAATCAATTACATTTGCCGACGAACCGATCGGATGATCATAAAACATTGAGATGGACCCAATTGTGAGTATTATTATGGGCAGTACTTCTGATATGCCAGTAATGCAGGAAGCAGCGAAAGTTTTGGATGAATTGGAAATCCCCTTTGAGATTAATGCCTTATCTGCACATAGAACACCTGAGCTAGTAATGGAATTTGCGTCAAAAGCCAGGGAGAACGGCATACGTGTAATCATTGCTGGTGCCGGCGGTGCCGCGCATCTACCTGGAGTGGTGGCAGCGTTTTCTACGTTACCAATTATTGGGGTGCCTTGTAGGTCCTCGATTTCTTTAGATGGTTGGGATTCAGTACTCTCCATCCTTCAAATGCCTCCAGGAATTCCGGTGGCTACCGTAGGTCTCGATGGGGCTAGAAACGCCGGTATTTTGGCTTCTCAGATCCTGGCTTGTTCTGATGATGCACTACACGTGAAGGTCTCTGATTTTAAGAACAACCTTAAATCAAAAATTACCAAAGCCAATGAGGATTTGAAAAAGTTTGAATTTAAGTACAGGGTTTAATAGAGCTCAGTGCTTCATTTGGAGCCACTTTAGAGTCAAGTCAATATCTTCAATTGTCCAATGTGACAATTGCCAATTCACAAAATACACCATTCTCCAACCTACCAAAGAGGTACACCAGAGGTGCCGCTCCGGTATAAATAACAGCTCCAGCTACTTTCTTAGCATGGTAGGATGGTGCGCAAGGTTCTTGCTGAATAGCGCTAAGATTAATAGAGCCTTTGCTCAGATTCTCTAGGTAAGCCTAAAAAGGATAGCTAAGAGAAATACGTAAATTTGCACATCACGTTAATCCCGTTGGTGCTTCAGGTTGATGATCAGCATGGATACATTGTTCAAACGGGCATGGGCAATCTTAGTGGAAATCTGTGGCGCAAGTAGCAGTACATAAAAAAGACGGTTCGAAGCTGCAGCGCATGCTGTTGTTGCTGGCATTCCTGGAAGGTGCCACTGTCATGGCATTGGAAATATTGGTTGCCAAGATGATCGCACCTCTGTACGGTGCCTCCCTTTATGTTTGGTCCTCAATCATTGGTGTTACGCTCATAGCGTTGGCCACGGGATATTATGCAGGAGGGAAGCTTTCCCAAAAGTTTGGCGGGATAGATGCGCTTTTGAAACTGTTATTCGCCGTGTCATTGGTACTGGGGGTGGTGACGGTAATATCCCCTGGTGTCGTAAGCTCAATGAGCGAATATTCCATCAGAACAGCATCCTTCTTTTCTGCCTCTATCTTGTTGGGTGTGCCAATCGCGTTGTTGGGTATGGTCCCACCTTTAATTATTAACACGCTAACGAGTCTTACTAAAGATACGGGAAGAGTTTCAGGCTTGGTGTTCGCAGTCTCCACATTGGGTGGGATTTTTGCCGCGTTGATCATTGGATTTTATGTGCTACCAGTGTATGGCATAAAAGGCCCCATGCTCGTCATGTCTGTTGTCTTGATGGCTTTTGTGATGGTGGGCTTTGTCCGGGAAAAAAAGCTCTTATTACCGGTGGTGGGGCTGGTCTTAATGCTGGCCCTGGTGAAGCTTCATTTTAAGAAGCCACCAAGAATGAAAGTTATGAAGGTAATTGAACAATTGGAAAGTGTTTATGGACAGATAAACATCATCGACAATATGTATAAGCAGGAACGCATTTTGGTCATCAATAACATCACGCAAACGTTGGTCAATTTTGATGCTTTGAATGTTTCACAAATGGGTTATGTACACAACCTGTCAATATTCTCTAGCCTGGCGCTCAATGATAAGCCAAATGCTAAAGCACTCTTATGTGGGCTTGGGGGAGGCAGTATCATGACGGAATTAACGAAAATGGGGTTTGATGCTGATGCGGTGGAAATAGACCCAAGAATGCCCGAGCTAGGAGCCAAATATTTTGAATTTGATCAAAGCAGTTGTGAAATCTATATTGATGATGCCAGGCACTTTTTACGAAACAGCAACAAAGTATATGACTTGATCGTGCTTGATCTTCTGACGAGTGAGGTGCAGCCTTCCCATATTTTCACCATCGAAAATTTTCAACATCTACAGGGCCTGCTTTCGGAAGATGGTATCCTGATCATCAACTTTCAAGGGTATATTTATGGTGAAGAGGGCCGGGCGGCCAGAAGTATTTTGAAAACTTTACGTGCTGCAGCGTTTAATGTAAACGTGTTTTTCAATCCGGATGAGATCCGGAAGATCGTGACAGATATCTTTTTTATTGCCTCCTCCAAGCAACTTGATTTTGAAGAACTGGATTATTCCAAAAGAAATTCTTGTTGCCGCCGGTCTCAATTGGATTTGAATCATCTTCAAGATGCCACAGCATTCGATTTGGAGGATGCCATATTGCTCACCGATGACAATGGGCCGATATTGGATTTGTATGCCAGAAAGGGCAACGAAGATTGGAGGTCCGATTTCGTTAGAGAATATCTTTTGTGGACGGAGCAGAAGTTAAATGTACCGCTTTTTTAAAAGGTTGTGCTTTGCTTTAGCAAACTAAAATCCCAGTTAATGACTACTTTAGCTTCCTTCTGGGCTCCAATACCTCAGATTGATAAGTTGTGATGAATTTTCTCATACGCTCGTTGAATCCCTTTTTACGCTACATAACCGTACTAGCTGTTTGGCTGTTCGGCGTGGCCGGGCTTTATGCACAAAATCAGGTTTCAGGTGAACTTACGCTGGCCAATGGGAGTTCAAAGAGTGTGGAGAAAGGTTTGTTGCCTTTAAGAAATTATTCTTCTCTTGAATATGGTGCCCGTCCTCAGAACTGGGCTTTGGTGAGAGGTCACCGGGGCCTCATGTATATTGGAAACAATGAAGGAATTCTTGAATATGATGGAATAAAATGGCGCCTAATTAGCACCCCTAATGGGGAAACGGTCAGATCTTTAGCAATTGATACGGCTGGAAAAATATATGCTGGAACCCAGGGTGACTTTGGGTTTCTCTCGCCTGATTCAGTTGGGAAACTTAAATTTCGTTCCCTCTTACACAAGCTTCAAAAGAAGGATAGAGAATTTGGGGATGTGTGGCGTACATTGGTGACCGGCGAGGGAATTTATTTCCAATCTTCAGATATAATTTTCTTGTATGCAAATGATACCATCAAGACCTGGTATGCCGAAAAGGACAAGAGTTTTCATTTAATGTTCTACGCAAATGAAACGGTGTATGTTAGGCAAAGAGGTGTTGGCTTGAAAAAAATGATTGATGGCCAGCTAACAATGGTACAAGGTGGAGAAGTGTTTCCTGAAGAGAGAATATATTTCATGACGGATTTTTATGGGAGTGACCTTGGTGAAGAACAACGGATTCTGCTAAATACAAGATCTCAGGGGCTCTTTACCATGTATCCAACGCCAAGGGATTATTACCCGACTGATCGAAAAAATCCAGCACATACCAACAAAATTGTACCGTTTAAAACCAATATAAATAAGTTCTTGATTGAGAACTTGATCTATAATGGAATACGATTAAAYGACAATACATTCTCAGTTGGAACACTGAGTGATGGATTGGTAGTTCTGGATAAGGCTGGCAATCTTCAGACGGTATTAAATCAGAATACTGGATTGCAGGATGGTACGATTTACGCTCAGTACCTGGATGACCAGGGCATGTTGTGGCTAGCGCTTGCTTATGGGGTCTCCAAGGTGGAGATTAATTCACCGATTACCATATTTAACGACGAGTCCGGACTTGAGGGCCATATCCAGGACATCACAAGGATGGATGATATGGTTTATGTAGCCACGCTTTTGGGTGTGTTTTATATGCCGACACTAGAGCATAAATTAAAGGCGGATGATATTGATCACATGAATCTTGAGGCGTATGAACCGAAGTTTACCAGGGTGCCGGGCCTTTCAATGGAAWGTTGGGATCTGCTCACTTATAAAGATGGCCAAAAAGAGCGACTGTTAATTTCATCAAATACTGGGATTTATCAGATAGAGGATGGCAAATCCTCTCAAATCGCCAAATACGATACCTGGACAATGCATCGGTCAAAATTAGATCCTGCACGGGTGTTTCTAGGCACCTCCATAGGCCTGGCCTCCATCTACCTTTCCAATGGAGAATGGATAGACGGAGGACTCATTGAGGGGCTGGAGGATGAGATACAGAACATCTACGAGGATAAGCACGCCAATTTATGGCTCTCCGGAATGAATGGGTTCTATAAGATGAAGATAATCGGATTCAAGAATGATCAAGTAGATGAGATTGAGTTGACGGCTTTCGATAGTACCAGTGGTTTACCAATGCAGTATATCTCTATGCAACAGGTGGGAAACAAGTTGATTTTTGGTTCTGATGGTGTGTATACCTACAATGAGATGACGGGCAAATTTATGCCTTCGGGTGCTTTGGGAGATAACTTCTTGGGAAAGGAATATAGTATTCATAGGATGTCTGTTGATCATTTTGGGAAAGTGTGGTTGGTGGCTTATTCGACGTTAGCTGATAGAATTGGTATTGGCTATGTCGACCCTGGTGAAGAAGGAGATAACAAACAAAATCGAGATTGGGTTCAAACCCCTTTTATGAGTATCTCTAAGGATATCAAACACGCTATTTTTCACGATGATGATGGCGTGACCTGGCTGGGAGGACCTGAAGGCCTGTTTCGGTATGATGCTAAGGTTGAAAAGGATTATAAACAGACGTATTATTCATTGATTAGAAAGGTGACATCCGGGAAGGACTCGGTTGTATTCTGGGGTGCGCATTATGATACGAAAGGTGGGGTTACTTTGAAGCAGCAAGCATCGCATGTGCCCATCTTGCCTTATGCATTAAATGCGATAGAATTTGAATTCTCTGCATCTAACTTTCAAACGGAATCCGACGTTAAATTCAGCTACTATCTGGAGGGATTCGATGAAAGTTGGTCAGATTGGAGCAATGAGGCCAAGAAAGAATACACCAACTTGCCTGAGAATGAGTACATATTTAGGGTCAAGGCGATTGATACCTACGATCATGAGAGTGTGGAGGCGGTATACAGTTTTGTTATTGAACCGCCATGGCACAGAACAGTATGGGCCTACATGCTCTACATACTCTCTTTTATAGGATTTGTATATGCAGCTATTACCGTATCCACACGAGGGCTGCAGATAATTATCAAAGAAAAAACGGCGAATATTGTCCGTCAAAAAGAGGAGATTGAGGAAAAGAGCAAGGACATTACCGACAGCATCAACTATGCTCAAAAAATTCAGGAGGCGATTTTGCCCAGTTCTCAAGAGATCACCAAGCACCTGCCCCATCATTTTGTACTGTATAAGCCCAAGGATATTGTAAGTGGTGATTTCTACTGGTTCTCATCCAGAAATGGCAGAACCCTCATTACGGCAGCTGACTGTACAGGTCACGGGGTGCCTGGGGCCTTTATGAGCATGATTGGCAATTCGTTATTAAATGAGATTGTGAACGAAAAAGGAGAAACCAAGCCTTCCGAAATTCTTCAGAAATTAAAAATGGGCGTCATTAAATCGTTGAGCCAGACAGGCGAAGCCGGAACACAAAAGGATGGTATGGACATCGCGCTTTGTTCTTTTGACTTGGATAAGTACCAAGTCGAATTCTCAGGGGCCTTTAATCCGCTATTGAGAATTCGAAATGAGGAACTTTTGGAGACCCGTTCTGACAGGATGCCTATTGGAATCTATTCTGATGATGGTGGTCAAGAATTCACCAACCACACTTTTGAGATGAAGAAGGGGGATGTATATTATATATTCACCGATGGCTTTGTAGATCAGTTTGGTGGCCCYAAAGGCAAGAAGTTCATGGGAAAGAGATTTAAAAGCTTGCTGATGGAKATTCATAAAAAGCCCATGCGGGAGCAGATGGATATATTAGATACAACGATTGAGGATTGGAAAGCGCATCAAATGAGCAACGGCACTGCATATGAACAAATAGATGACATTCTGGTCATCGGAGTGCGGGTATAAGAATAATTGGGTACCCTATTGCATTATTTAGGATTTCGGACTACTTTTGCACTCCTTACTTTTTAAGGTAACACTCCTCCTTAGCTCAGTTGGTTAGAGCATCTGACTGTTAATCAGAGGGTCCTTGGTTCGAGTCCAAGAGGGGGAGCSCAAAAAACCCGCAGCCTTTAGGCTTGCGGGTTTTTTTATCCCCCTCTTGGGCGAGAAGTTTACCCTGAGCGCAGTGAAACGTAGTCGAAGGGAGTCCAAGAGGGGGAGCATATTTAGAGAGAGCCTCGCGTTTCGCGGGGCTTTTTTTATGGGGGGAAGGTTGGAGGTATATCCCCTCTTTACTTGACTAAGCTCCCCTTTAGCCTTGCCTCAAAGAAAGCGTGAGCTGGGAATCCTTCGGCTTCGCTCAGGATGACAGTCAACGCTTTCATTTTTATTGATTAAATAAGCGCCCTTTCAATCTACGTTCAAAAAGTGAGTGTACTGGAAAAATGAAAGCAGCTATACCGGCATTAAATAGTAGCTTGATACCAGCCGATAGAGGTAAATGACTATCTTTAAGCGAGTTTAATGTTACCATCTGCACAGGTAATATTCGATAGCATCACAAGATCATGAGTCCATTCAAGCTGATCGTATTTAGCTTATGCTTTATTCAATCCCTGATGCATTTTGATGTAAAAGGGCAGTGGTTTGAGATAAATTCTGGACATGTAAACGACTTTTTTGACGTGTATTTTTTAGATACACAAACTGGCTACATCAGTGGTCATGAAGGGATCTTTAAAACCACTGATGGGGGATATACTTGGACTCAAATATATCAGGAGAGTCTTGCATATTATAAGTCAATTTATTTCTTGAATTATGATACCGGTTTCGCCGGAGGTGCTTTGAATATTCCAAATATCATGACTACTGATGGTGGAGCTTCCTGGACTAATGCAAATATGAACTTTGAACTATCGTCCATGTGCTTTGTGAGCCAATCTGTTGGTTACGTTGGTGGTGCTGATGGAATTTGGAAGAGTACAAATAGTGGACAAAGTTGGACAAATGTAAGTACAACACCGACTTTAGAAATAGCTTTCAAGAATGGATCGTTGGGAATTGCAGGTGGCTATAATCTGATCAGCACTACTCAGAATGGGGGTGCATCGTGGACCACGGCTACGAACTTTACAAATCAACGCTTTACATCTATTGCCTTCGGCGAGTCTTTCATTATAGCCGGGTCCAAAACGTCGGCTGGTAACAGTGGGTTGGCTGCAAGTTGGGATAATGGATTTTCCTGGAGCACTATGAATGTAGTCCAAACCGCTCAATTGGGAATTTATACACCAGGTTTTGATATTGTTTATTTGTTTACCCACTATACCGGCCTTTTTAATATCAGCAAAGACTTCCCTTTGAACTGGTCTGGCGAGCAGCAAAATATCACTTCATATAAAGCAACAATGCAATTTGTCACCGGTGCCACGGGTTTTATAGTTGGACCCACTGGTCAGTTTTGGAAGTACTGTAGCGATCGAAGGACGATGATCAAGAAATATGATCAGGCCGGCACTTGGTATTGGCAGGACTATATATGCCCGGGCGACACAGTTACATTGCTTGCTTTTTCTGATGAAGGATACCTATGGTCAACAGGTGAGACCACCCAAAGTATCGAAATAACTAAATGTGGAACCTATTCTGTTACGATTGAAACCGGTTGTGGAATGAGAACAGGCCATATATCATTCCTGGGTTGTCCACCAGAAATGGGAAAAGTTTTGGGCCATCAAAAGGTTAGCGATACTCAAGGCGGTTTTACTGGTATTCTGGACGATGATGATCGGCTTGGTAATTCTATTGCAAATATTGGGGATTTAGATGGAGATGGGGTGACTGATATTGCTGTTGGTTCTTATCTAGATGATGATGGAGGACCAGAGCGAGGGGCCGTGACGATCTTGTTTCTTAATTCAGACGGTACTGTAAAGTCATCTCAAAAGATCTCAGACATTCTGGGTAATTTTTCGGGATTGCTTGATGATACTGATGTTTTCGGATACTCCGTAGAGGGGCTGGGTGACCTAGATGGCGATAGCGTTCTGGATCTAGCTGTGGCGGCTATATATGATGACGATGGAGGTTCAAGCAGAGGGGCCGTATGGATTTTGTTTTTGAATACTGACGGTACCGTTAAGTCTCATCAAAAAATATCAGACACCCAAGGCGGATTTGGAGGCGTTCTAGATAATTATGACATATTCGGTAGTTCTATTGCGGCAATAGGTGACTTGGATGGAGACGGTGTAACCGAGATCGCAGTTGGAGCATTGGGCGATGACGACAATAGTGCAAATACCGGTGCGGTGTGGATTCTGTTTCTGAACACAGACGGGACCGTGAAGGCATCTCAGAAAATCTCTATATGGGAAGGGAATTTTAGTGGTTTTTTAAGCAGCAATGATTTCTTTGGTAATTCCGTTACTCCTCTCGGCGATTTGGATGGGGATAGTATTCCAGATATAGCGGTTGGAGCCTATTTTGATGATGATGGAGGGTCAGATCGTGGTGCAGTTTGGATTCTATTTCTTGGTGCAAATGGGATGGTAATTGACGAACAAAAAATTTCCTTTACTCAAGGAAATTTTAATGGCGTTCTGGATCCATCAGATGGATTTGGAAGTTCAGTCACAAGTATCGGTGATCTCAACAGAGATGGAATCACTGATCTTGCAGTGGGCGCATACTTTGATGACGATGGTGGTCTCGATAGGGGCGCCATGTGGATTCTGTTGATGGATACAGACGGAAAGGTAATATCTGAACAAAAAATATCTGATACAATGGGCTCCTTCACGGGTGTTCTTGATGACGAGGATTATTTTGGAATCTCCGCAGCAGGCCTTGGAGATTTGAATGGTGATGGTATACAAGATCTTGCCGTCGGTGCATTTTATGACGATGATGGCGGATCAGCTCGGGGAGCGATTTGGAATATTTTTCTAGAGGGACTTCCCCCTTGTAGTGTGGTCACAACATCCCTTACCGTTGGAGGCTGCTCCAATGACAGCACCTACGTTGCGGGCTATTGGCAAAATTCGCCCGGAATCTACACCGATTCAATGACAACTTGTGGCGGTTGCGATAGTGTTATTCAGAGTACACTAACTGTAAACCCTGCGTACGGAAGTTCTTCAGGAGATACGATATGTGAAGGTGATAGTATCTTGTTATTTGGTGTATACCGCAGCGTTGCTGGACAGTATTATGACAGTTTAACAACTACATATGGATGTGATAGCGTTCAGAGCATTGCATTGGTCCTAAACTCCATGTCGGTGGTGAGCTTTTCTGGATTAGATGTCGCTTACTGCTCAAATAGTTTCGCCTCTACTTTGGTAGGTGCGCCTTCGGGAGGCACTTTTAGTGGAACAGGAATCATAGACGATTTATTTCATCCTGAAGTGGCTGGGGTGGGGGACTTTACAATAACGTACACCTACACGCTCTCCAATGGGTGTACAGGTGATGTGTCACTCAATACTACCGTAGAGGGTTGTACTGATGTTGCCGAACATGATTTGATATCTCAATTCAAGATATATCCCAATCCCAATACTGGGGTTTTCAACCTCACGCTTAATGTACAGCAAGCAAGGAACTTCCGGCTCACAATAAACAACAGTCTCGGCCAGGTGATCTACGCTGAGGAACTTTTAAATATTTCAGGATTATTTGAAAAGCAGCTTGATCTAAGTGGCTATCCGACTGGCGTGTACAATCTCCGAATGTCTACCGACAAAGGAACTATCACCCGACACGTTGTTGTAGAATAAGTCTCTGAATAGAATCAGCTTAGCGCGGATAATTGAAATTTACTTTGTGAAGCAGTATCTGAGGGGGAGCATTGTAGTAAGAACGAAGCCCTAATGTCTATCTAGATGTTAGGGCTTTTCTTTTGGGGTAGGATGGGGGATATATCCCCTCTTATTGTTTTACAAACCTAATACCATCTAGAGTCATTGAAATTACAGTGCTATCTTCGGTAACCTGCTCTTTCTCCGGACTTCTATCAATATTGAATTCTATTGTCCTAGGAGTTGAAATGGCGCGCACCGTGAGCTTATCACCTGATATGCTAAGCGAACCGAACTTGATTTGTCGCCCTTCCATAGATTTCTCAGAGTACTCGTTATAATAAGCGCTCCCGTTTGTGTCAATCTTTAAGGCGTATTGCCACTCACCGACATTGGAAACCCAAACTCCGGCATATTTCTGATTCTCGAGGCCAATCTCTTTGGGCAAGGAATATGCTGTGTATGTCCCGTATAGAATACATAATATTCCTACAAGGATTAAGTAAAGAGAAGTTGCCTTGCCGAAGGATTTACCCAAATAAGTATATGCAAATTCCCATCGTTTGAATCTGGCGAGCAATAGTAATACCCCCAATAGGATTCCCATGTAGGCCACTATTTGCCTTATTTCTATTGGTAAATCAGCCATATTAAAATTGAATTGGGTATAAAAACTCACGGAATGCAACCTATGAAAAATACGAAATAAGGGCAATCAAGGTTTAGGTGGGAGCGTGTAAAAGGGTACGATCTATCTTTTACTTTTTATCCAATCTTTCAGCCTATCAAGGCTCTCGCCTAATTTCAGAATGTCAAAATCGGTAGGTATCCCCCCTCCGACCTGTAATTCGACAACTCGCTTAGCTATATTTACTTTTCTGATATAAACCTTTTTGTTTGTGTTAGGAAGGGTCTTGAGCGCAGTTCTACGTCCGTATTTATCAGGATCAGCAAGAACCTTATAATACTTTTTGTCATCTGGATGTTCTTCCTCAACTGCTTGCTTTAGCAACCTACATTGTATATAATTTTCGACTTCTCTTCCTTCAGTGATCCATACTAACCCTCCATTATCGTCAAAGCTTCGCTCCACTTTAGCTTGATTATCACCAATTGTATCTCCCTCATATTCTATATCACTGTCCATCATTATTACTGAATTTACATTGATTGTGCTGAGGTCGATTAAACCATCAATATCAATGTCCTCCTCAAAGGATAGATGTTTAATCAAACTACCCCCATTAAACATAATGGTAAAATCTTTTCCCTCTTCCAGATCTTTTGCCCTCTCTTTTAACCAATGTCTAAGATAAATCATGTCAGATGGTCCCTCAACCCAAATTACCGTATTTGCTAATAGAATATCACTGGGCTTATAGCCTAATTGGCAGTACAATACATCTATAAGTCCCTTTCTGTCGTTGGAGATGTTTGTAATCTTCGAGTGTTTAGCTTTCTTTCTAATTTGAAATACAGCAGCCTCATCTGATAGAATGGACTTATCTATCAGAACAGAAGAGTGGGTGGTAATAAAAAACTGCATCTCTTTATCTTTTATCAAGCTAGTTATGTATACCAAAAACTTTCTTAGCAGAGAAGGGTGCATGTGGTTTTCAGGCTCTTCAAATAAAAACACGTTACAACCAATTCTTGAGGGATGCTTGTAGATTTCCATTATTAAAAACAATACGGCCATTATTCCACTCCCAATTTCCAGAAGAGGTTTGCCGTTATTTTCAGTCATGTCATTGAGATATATTTCCTTGTTATCAGGATTCTTTGGAGCTTCCGGTCGCAGGTCAACTCCAAAGAATTTAGCCATATCATCACGGATTTCCCCCCACCTATCTCTTATTAGTTCCCAATTTTTTCCACCATAAACGTCTGAAGCATCTTGATGACCAAGAGTATTTATTTTGCGCCCTGCACCAAGAGGAAAGAACTTTCCTCCTATTTTATTATCGTTCAAGTTCTTCTTGATTAAAACTTCGTTAAATTCTTCAAATGAATGCTGGACACGAAGCTCAATATTAGGGTTGTCACTGGTCGAAACGTCTACATCAATCCTTATGGGTTCATCTGGCATATTACATTCTGGTAAACCATGATCTCTTGGGACATTGTTAGTGTCAATATTTCCGAAAAGGACATATCGCAGTGCGTTAACGTAATTGGTCTTTCCATGCGAATTCGGACCAATAAAAATATTTAGCTTTTTAAATTCCATCCAATCGGGAGTTTCGGAATATGGGAAAGACTTCCAGTTGCTTATTTTAGCTCTTTTAACTTTCATGGCTTAGTTTCCGTTATTGTGGACCTTGGATGGTAGATACAGCCTAAGTATTTGATTGTCAAAGATAGATAATCCAAGGGGCGAAGTGCTACTCAGTCAACAACTCCCCCAACTTCCCCATAGATTCCACCAACTTCTCATTAATCGAGTGGGTGTAAATCTCAGTAATCTGAACAGACCCATGCCCTAACAGAGATTTGAGATCGTGCATATGCGTATTAGCCTGAACGTGCAGAGAAGCAAACGTATGCCTGGCACAGTGAAAGGAAATCCGCTTATTAATTTTCGCTATTGAAATGAGCTCTTTAAGGTATCGGTTGGTCGCTTGGTTGGATAACGGGTAAAAGACGGTGTCCGTTAAGCTTTCACCTGGTTATAATTGATTATTAATGGTCAGGTGGAACTCACTTATAGTCATCTTCCTTTGTGTTAAAAGATTAATTATGCTCGTTTCATAGGTTAACGGCAAATATTTTTCTATTAAGCTGCTTGCTTGGGGTATTAACGGGATGGCGATCTAGCTATTTGAGGGGACTATCGTCTTATTTTTTCTGGTCATTGCCTGTTTTAAATCCTATTCGTTTGCGCTCGCTTTGTTCTTTTTGGAGTTTGTCTTTTTGCAGTAGGTAGTTTATTGCTTCGTACACGTCCTTAAATTGCTTACTGTACTTCGTTTCAAGTTCCTTTAACTTGTCGGTTAAATCTTTGTGAGTTAAGGCATATTGCCTCATAAATACAAAGGCTCTCATAATGTCTATATTTACCTGTATGGCTTTATCTGAGTTTAAAATACCGCTCAACATGGCTAACCCTTGCTCTGTAAATGCAGAGGGTGATTTTTGAGTGCCTCCGCGCTTTTCAGCTTTTGATATCACAATTTGTGATTTCAAAGTTTCCCATTCAGTTTTATTAAGCTGAAACATAAAATCATCTGGAAAACGTTTTAGATTTCTTTTAACGGCTTGGTTTAAAATCCTTGTTTCTACCTCATATAGTTCGGCGAGGTCAAAATCCAGCATTACCTTTTGCCCTCTTATTTCATAAATTTTTTTCTGAATTACTTGTAATTGCATAATGGTTTACTAAAGGTTTTGAGGTTTTAATTTGCAACCTCAAACCTTCCTATTCAGGTTATTGTTAGCATAAAATTAAACACAATTATCAAGAGCTACGCTGTCCCTTGTATTAAAATTGAATTAATGACTCGCAAGGGTTCTCGCAAATGGCTTAAGATCAAATAAATCCTTCAAATCCTGATAAAAAGGGTTCGAACTCTGCCCAGTAAGGGGAGCCCAAAAAACCCGCAGCCTTTAGGCTTGCGGGTTTTTTTATCCCCCTCTTGGACGAGAAGTTTACCCTGAGCGCAGTGAAACGGAGTCGAAGGGAGTCCAAGAGGGGGAGCATTAATAGAGAAGCCACTCATTTCGAGTGGCTTTTTTTATGTGGGGCACGTTTGGGGGATATCCCCTCTTTAGCTCGACAATTGTAAGCTATTGGGATAAGTTTTGATATTTGGTTTCAGTGATCAGGTCGAGGTGTACATCCTCGTACTGATCAACATCCGCTGCATGAGCCCCTAGGCTTGTTACGTAGCTTAAGAGAAACACCAGATCCTGACGACATAAATGAGAATCCTAGGAAGTTGTGTTCTTCGCTGCTCTTGTTTAGGCCTAATTTTAATAAAGCGGCAAGGATGAGCACCGAGCTAGCTGGAAGCAAGGGGGGTTGGTTTAAACTCTTACATTTGTATCTTTAACAGAACGAATAGAATAAGTGCTTACTAAGAACCCTGTAGCATGAAAATTTTGAGCCACCAGATTATACTGTACATCGGTGTCATATTTTACAGCATTTTAGTTGGAACCATGCAAAACATATACGCCCAAGAGCCAACTCTTGATTGGGGCAGACTTATGGGAGGTTCTAAAGAAGATGTTGCTTGGGGAATAGCCGTTGATTTAAAAGGGAACGTATACACCACAGGAAGTTATGAAGCGTTTGCTGACTTTGATCCCGATACTGGTATTTTCAACCTCTCCGGTGTAGTAGCGAGTAGGAATGCTTTTATCTCAAAGATCAATGCCTCTGGTGACTTTGTTTGGGCCAAAGGATTTGGGGGAGGTGATGATGACTATGGTTTTGCTGTGGAAATTGATCTCTCAGGAAATGTATATAGTGTTGGATCTTTTCAGGGATCGGTTGATTTTGATCCAGGAGTCGGGACTTTTTACGTTACGTCATCTGGGTCAACCGATGTTTACATTTTAAAACTAGATTCAGCTGGAAACTTTCTTTGGGTAAAAACATTGGGCGATATTGGAACTGATCGAGCGTTTACGATCGCCCTTGATGACTCAGGAAACGTATATACGGCGGGGGAGTTTCGATGGACAGTTGATTTTGACCCAGGAGTTGGTACGACAAATTTGACATCAGCCGGGAATTCCGATATATTCGTCTCTAAATTAGACAGTAATGGAGATTTTGTCTGGGTAAGACAGCTTGGAGGAACTGGTACCGAAAAAGTTTCTTCCATAATTGTAGATCCAGCCGGAAACCTCGTCTTGGCTTGTCAATTTCAGCATACTGCGGACTTTGACCCAGGGGTAGGGGTTCATATATTCAATCCAGTTGGGTTCAAGGACATTGCCATAGTCAAATTGAACAGTTCAGGGGATTTTATTCTGGCATCCCATATCGGAGGGCCAGCCTCTGATTATTGTCGCACTGTTGCAGCTGATCTTAGCGGTAATATTTATGCAGTTGGAACATTTGGATCAACAATGGACTTTGATCCGGGTATTGACACATTCAATATAGATGCAACTAGTGGTACGAACATGTATATCTTAAAATTAGATGCCCTGGGAGGCCTCGTATGGGCGTCGGCATTTGGTGGTCCTAATGGTCTTGATTATGTTGAATCCATCGCGGTTGATTATTTGGGAAATATCTATTTGACCGGCTTATTCTCTGACACGGTTGATTTTGATCCTGGTCCTGATACCTTTGATTTAATAGCCAATAATGGAGATGCTTTTGTTTCAAAACTAGATTCCTCCGGGAAATTTATTTGGGCAACGAACCTAGAGGGACCAGGAATGACCTGGGGGCTGGACATAACCGTGGATGGATGGGGAAATGTGTATTCAGCTGGCAGGGGGTGGTCAACTATAGATTTTGAACCTGGTCCGGGTACTTCGAATCTGGTATCGGCAGGAGAAGAGGACGTATATATACAGAAACTGAATCAAAAGGGAGTTGTAGGGTACGTCTACAACGATATTAGCCAGGATTGTGTTTGGGATGTCAATGAATTGGGTTTGATAAGTAGAAGACTAACAATTCAACCTGGAAATATTATTGTACAAACTAGCAAAGCAGGTTATTGGGGACTGGATTCCTTACCCATTGGAACGTATACGGTGACTATTGACACATCTGGTGAATGGAGTACGACCTGTCCCGTCTCTCAAAATTTTACAATTATAGATCCGTCAAAACAAACCAATGCCCCATACTTTGGTTTTATTTCAACCAACCCTTGCAGCAGTCCAGAGGTTTCTATTAATGCACCTTTTCTCAGGCCTTGTTTTAGTAATCAAAATGTTTACATACAGGCCTGTAATTTAAATATCGCAACAGGAGCCCTGTATAATGCTTATGTAGAAGTGACTTTGGATTCTTTATTGTCGGTACAATCCACGACATTACCTTATACTATTATTGGTAGCAACACGTACCGCTTCGAACTAGGGGACCTCTATCCTGATCAGTGTGTCAACTTTTCAGTCGCCTGTTCACTTAGTTGTAATGCCGTACTATCCCAAACCCTTTGTATGCAAGCCGATCTATACCCAGCCGATTCTTGTGTTTTTAATACGGTTCTGGATACCACAGCTACTGGTGTTTCTCCATGTACAAACCCTTGGGATAATTCAAGTTTGCAAGTTGATGGGGATTGCATAAATGATACTATCCGATTTGTTGTTACAAATACTGGGGATCCAGGAAGTGGAGATATGATTTGTTATGCCCCAATTCGGGTGTACATTGACGGAGGATTTATCTTATTGGATTCTGTGCAACTAGTTGGAGGGGATAGTGCGGTGTTTAGTTTTTCAGGTGATGGAAGGACGTGGCGTCTAGAAGCCGACCAACATCCACTACATCCTGGAAACTCACATCCAAATGCCACTATTGAACTTTGTGGGGATACCTCCAACTGGACATCTGGCTTAGTAAATATCCTCCCCATGAATGATGGTGACCCGATTACTGATATTTATTGCGGACTCGTTACTGGCAGTTATGACCCAAATGATAAAAGGGGTTATCCGATCGGAATCCCGGATAGTAACACTATCATGCCTAATCAACAGCTTCAGTACTCAATCCGGTTCCAGAATACGGGTACTGATACTGCTTTTAGGGTGGTCGTGAGGGATACCCTGGATACTAACCTCAATATCTTTTCTGTAGTCTCGGGAGTCTCAAGTCATAGTTACGAATTCACCATGTATGGCCCCCGTGTCTTAGAATGGACTTTTGATAATATTTTGTTGCCCGACAGCAATATAAACGAACCAGAAAGTCATGGTTTTTTAACCTTTACCGTAGATCAAATACCTAATTTATCCCATGGAACCGATATCCAAAATTCTGCGGACATCTATTTCGACTTTAATGCACCCATTATAACCAATCAGGCGGTACATAAAATTGATACTCAATTAAAAACACCTCAATTTGCAGGAACCATGACGATCAATGATACAGCCTGTGGGCCATATTTGCTCAATGGTTTTACATATTCTACTAGTGGAACCTATATACAAAGCATTGAAGATTCCAATGGGATGGATAGCATTATCGTTTTAAATATATTCAGCAATAACACAAGTAAAACAATAACTGAATCCAATTGTAACAGTTACATGAGTCCAAGTGGAAACTATACTTATACTACTTCGGGAACTTATACTGATRCGATTCCAAACACTTTGGGTTGCGACAGTTTGATCACAATCGATCTAACAATAAATAACGGTTCAACAAATACGATGGCCTCCACTGTCTGTAACAGTTATCTCAGTCCTAGTGGAAACTATACCTATACTGCTTCGGGAACTTATACTGATACGATTTCTAATACAATCGGTTGCGACAGTATAATTACCCTTAACCTGACAGTAAATAGTAGTAGTTCCAGCTCAATAAGCCCTATAGGTTGTAATAGCTATATAAGTCCAAGTGGCAATTACACATATATTTCTTCAGGTATTTACTCAGATACCATCAGCAATACGGATGGCTGTGATAGTGTGATAAATATAAGTCTAACAATAACTCAACCGTCAGCAACCATCAGTGGCTTGGATACTATTTACTGCTCAACGGATGTTGGAATAACCATGATAGGATCCCCAGCTGGAGGAGTTTTTTCTGGAACCGGGGCAGTAGCAGGAACCGAGTTCTATCCCGCGACTGGGGTTGGAACCTATATAATTACATACGCTTTCACGGATAGTTCGGGATGCTCAAGTGTTGTTTCTCAATCTGTAAATGTGATCAAATGCCCGATCAACATAGGTATTGAAGAACAAAGAGTACCAGATATTAAAATCTACCCAAACCCAAATACTGGCAAGTTTGATATTGAATTCACCTTAGAAGATTCAAGATCCTTTGACCTGAAAATTTACAATAATTTAGGACAAGAAGTAGTGACCGAACATGAAGAAAATTTCCAAGGAACATATAAAAAACACCTAGAGTTGATGGATTACCCTGTTGGTCTCTATCACCTCAGATTCAGAGTCGGCGATGTGTTGATAGAGCGGAAGATTGTTATCGAATAGGTATTAGTGGAAATTCCGGTGTAAGTGCCCCCCTATTCCGATCCAAATTGCCCCCCTACATTACACTGCCTAAAAAAGGGTCTTTTTTCAGCTATTKMSTSKRAGCCNCARACSTTNNKKWMKWKYCWWWCTYGMMRWCCWMSSKYKTGWWYWCCTCYSMARTCNNKWYSKMCTCCCAGTCTTCTGAATCATGAACCCCAACTCGAAGTGCTACCTCATACAGTTTTTTTCCATGGTGGGAACAAATAATGCTTACAGGGCAGGCAGGCTCCTCAAATAGTGAGCTTATTTTAAACTGATGACCATCAGTCCCCTCAAATAAATCTGTTGAAGAAACTGCTTGACATTCGACGGTTTCTTGATAAAGCAGGTCATCACCGTCAAAAAAGGCAAGTTCTAAAGTCATAGTCTTCATAATTCGCTAAGGTTTGCTTGTTCTATCCTGTATGAAAGATACGAAATAAGGGCAAGCAAGGTTTAGTGATGGTTGAGGGGGAGCATATTTAGGAGAAGCCACTCAATTCGAGTGGCTTTTTTTATGTGGGAAAGGTTGGGGGATATCCCCTCTCAACGCATTGGGCGTAAGCCAATTTTGGCGGTTCGTTCGTTATTCTTCTAATTTCAAGGAAAAGTAGCAGAGACCTAAAAATATGAGATGCGTTCGATTAGTGTCCATTTACCAATCTGCAGTTTTGTAATAAATTGAACCATCAAGTTGGCAAGTCATAAAAATTGTGTCAATATCCTTATGATGGTCTGGATAAAGGTTAATGCTTAATTTCTTCAGCCCAATTTTAAGATTGTCATTTTYTATTCTTGCTTTTCCTTCGAAGGTGGTCTCTGAGAGAAAATATTTGACCCACGTAGCTTTGCTATTTGGTTCTATGTTAATACATAAGAAACCAAAGGACCGTCACTTTCTCAAACACCAATAAACTCCTCATGAGTCCAATGAACTTTTTTTGCGCAGCTTGTCAATAGCAAGAGAACAAGAATAGATAATATCCACGTTCTTTTAATTATCATTTGATGGCTATGGCGTTATTGTAATTATTACACTGGTTTGGTCATCTTTTTTCCATGATTTATAGGAAGAGACACAGGTGCCTTCAGTTAGAGATGCCACTTCTAAATCAATTGTATACGTGCCCGGATTGTAGAAGTATAGCGCAATCCATGTCTCGCAATTTTCCGCTCCGTCAACAACTAAATGGTTATCACTGGAGTTTTCCCATGATTTATTCAGCCAATCATCATCAACACGCCAAAAATGGACATCCGCATTTTCACTGCAACTGGTAAACTTAATCGTATCATAGACACTTGCAGTAGTGGGTGCACCTCGAATGCAGGCTACCGGTTTTTTTTTGCACGAGAGTAGCACTGATGAAATACAAATGATCAATAAGAATTTCTTCAATTTCTGTAAGTTGAATAATCACCCAATTACCGGAGAGTAAACTAAAATACTACTTATTCCGTCTGACTGCTCAATTTAAAAAGTGGGATTTTTCATAATTGTAAGCCTTATGAATATCAAATCGCTTTTACATCCTTTCTACCAATGAACATGTTATATCTGGAATAAATATACGGATATCCCGTCTCTAGGTTCGATATAACAACATCTTTAAGTTCTGGTTGTCCTTTGTTAGAAATCGCGAGGCTTTTTTACGTGTTCTACTCCAGCGGGGGAGGAAATGTCAGATGAATTAAGGTCAGCTTTCCTATCCTTATTTATATAAGCCACCTTTATAACTGGCTCTAATTCATATTGTTTCTTGAAATCCTCAAGCAAAGAGTTCGTTAAATATACTGGAGGGGGAGCATATTAGTAAGAAGTAAGCCCTAATGTCCATCTGGATGTTAGGGCTTTTCTTTTGGGATAAAGTGGGGGATATATCCCCTCTATTTATATTTAATCAATGCCTTATAGTACACTTCATTATCAATTATTCCTATTATTTCAGTATTGAAGTCTTCTTTATCATAGTATAGATCGAACTTGATATTTCGACCGTACTTATTGTTGATATTAATCTTTTCCATTCTATTGTCTTTATCGTAAGATATTGAGCAAGTTGAAGAAGGATTAGCTCCAGGTTCGATTGGTTCTTGAATAGCATCAAAAACAATCCCTGAAGACGATAGTACATTTATCAATTGTCCACTTGAATTATAACCGTACTCTTTCATGAAAAATTGCGGGCTTCCTTCTGGGGCCTTTTGCCCCTCAAAGAAAGTTTCAATACAATTAGACTTGTTGTAATTTCTAATCTCCAGCCACAAAATTGATTCTAGCAATTTCAATAATGTATCAGATTTCAATTCTAGATTTAAAACCACTTCTCTATGTTCTACAACAGGATAAAAATAGATGCTATCATATCTGTATATGCCACAAGGAGAGTCAATCATAGGTGCACAATAGCTTGTAATGTTTTGAGGTTTTCCTCTAACAAGCTGTATTAGATGAATATTTTCGGGGGTATCAAGGTTCTCCCAGTCTTCACGCTCATGATACTCTTTAATTTCAATTGTCTTAACCTGATTTGTTTGAAGAAAAGAGGTATCCAATATTAATATAGGACATTCTAAATAGTCAACTATAATCTGACAATAAACATTGCAGTTGAATGACACTAAGGCGAATAACAAAATATATCTCATTCTGTATTACTGGTAACTTGTTGTATCCTGTAAGAAAGATACGAAATAAGGGCAATCTAGGTTTAAGTGTTGCTTAGAGGGGGAGCATATTAGTAAGAAAGAAGCCCTAATGTCCATCTGGATGTTAGGGCTTTTCTTTTGGGGTAAGGTGGGGGATATATCCCCTTTTGTTGTTCAGCCGGAGAAGACAAAGCTTTTCATTTTTTTAATGTGCTCACCTAAATTATTACGATTTAAAATCAGATAATCGTAAATAACATCTTGTTGGTCATCTGTAAAATCAGCTTTTTTAATGATATCGCGAATATCCCAACTATTATTAATTATATAATTCACTGCTTTATCAATATACCGCTCGCACCTCTTGATATCATTTACGAAATGAATGGTTAGATGGGGATATAGAGACTTCTCGTATCTTCTAACGAAATCCGTGGTTAATTCCTGATCACCTCTTTCTCGAACCCTCCAAGCGTTTGCGAATCCGGCCCCTACTTCAGCAAGGTCAAAAAAACGATCTATGTCAGACCAGTCCTCACTTAATTTAAAGCCTGTTCGATGGTCTATGAAAATTGGTAGGCCATCCTTGTAAACGCGATTATAGCTGTGCGTATCTCTTCTTCTAATCCAGAGTGAAAATACTAACTCAGTGGCAACGGCTTGGTCAAGATTTATAACGTTGAAGTCGTCCTTTGTATAACATTGCCCCATCCTGACAAGCCAGATCCTATTCTCATCCACATCACTCAAAGCCCCTTGTTCGTTTATTGCTTCGACAATGGCATCATTGGGTAGTCGAACTTCGGCGATATTTGTCCAGTCCTTACCAAATAGATATGCCAAATAGTCCCGTTTTCTCTCTTGTTCATCTTTATTCTTTACGAACCAATAGTTGCCATCATAATCGATAAACTGCCGGGTTAGGTCTTTTCCGTCGTCGTGATATCCTTTTAGCTCTTCTCTGAAAGAATCTGAGTTAATGCAATCTAAGTTCATCCATTTTTATGTTACTCTTGGTAGTCATCTGATTCGCTGAGCTAATTCCCTTGATGCTTTGTTAGTGCTGCTAAAACCCAAGGGTATAGTAGCTTGATGGCTTTTCCAATATTCAATTATGTGAGATAGACTGTATGAATAGTTACTAGTTAATGGATGCCCACCAGTTGCTGATCTGATCGTTAAAATTCACACCGAATAAATTGAGCTTAAAAAATCTTCTTTCATTATTGTTGCTAATTGAATAATCCGCCGCATGGCCAAAATATTGTTCGCACTTTTTTATTCTTTCCTGATAGAACTTTTCTGATATGATCCATGTTTCGCATCTAAAAAGAATCAAGTTTGTAAGCCTCCTCAGTAGGCGTTTTTCATTTTCCTTAAAGTACCTATTAACATAATGTTTGACCTGCGTTTCGTCCTCTTTTTTGTACCCCATCACGAATACTGTCTTGTCTTTGTAAGGAAATATGGTAACAAAAATATCAGCTAAATCTTCCTTGTCCATTCCATGTTCATCCTGATAATCTAGTAATTCTTGTGTGGTCTCATAATTATAAAAGGCGGATAGACATATATCGATCTTTTCAATTTCCCTAACCTGGAAGTTATAAGATTCCCCACTGTTCAGTACGTCGTTCCAGAGGACGTAATCTGTTTTTTCTAGATCACTTATCCCAAGCGCTTCTTGTTTATTTTGTTCAGTTAGAATTTTGATATCGTGAATCTCGCTGTACTCCTCGATCATTAACTCCCTCATTTTAAGATTTACTTTCTTTCTGTGTAGCTCATTACAATTTGACCTCAGAGGTAGAAGGATTAAATCCTGATAATTTGTGAAATCAATTTCCTCTATTTCTATTTGCTGAAATAACTCAGCATCATGTTTATTACAAAAGCACTTGAACGAAAATGCTGCATTTAATCCAATACGTCTAAAGTAGTGAGATTGGTCTCGAAACTTGTTTATCTCCATTTGGATTACGTGACCATCAGAAGCAAGCTCTGATAAGATGCCATTTTTCTGTAGAAGATGAGAGTTAATGGATCGCTCAGTACACTGCGGGTGGAAGCAAGTTTGGACGGATTTTATTCCTCTTGTTTTACAATCGTGGAACGCCTTCGCGGATAGAATATCATCTGGATTCTTCAATGCGGATATAATTTTAACACTCTCAAACTGTACGGATGCTAATAACTTTTATATGACGCTCTTTAAAGTCTTCAGAGCTTTGCAATATAGCGCTAATCCACGAGTCCATTGTGCTCAAACATTTGTATATTTCGGATAGAACATACAGTGTTACCATCAAACAATTTCAAATGGGGGAAGAGGACAAGATAGACTTCAAGTGGCTCGTAGAGCATAGAGAGAAAAGCCAATATTTAAATCTTCACTTGTATAATTACTTAGATGATCACTTTGATGAGTTGAAGGAAGATAAAGAAAAGAGACGATTGATTAAATTACTTTTAGGGATAGCTTTTTCTCTGTGGAGATCAGTAATCCTGACAGAGAAGGGCAACAAATCAGAAGATGTACTAAAATTTGGGAAAGAGTTCTTTAAGAAACTGGTCGCAACTAATTCAATCGGGTTTCCGCAGGATGAGTCCAATCAAAATTGGACAGTAGGTTACTATCTTAACAATGCACGCTATAGATTATC
>JAESRW010000139.1 GCA_016764395.1 Flavobacteriales bacterium | reverse complement strand
GGTGTGGGGGTGGTAGTGAGTGGGCTGTGTGTGGGCTGTGTGTGGGGTGGATATTCTAGTAAAATAGAATAATGGTAGAAAAGTGATTCGGTTTCTTTCTCTCTTTCTTTCTTTCTTTCTCTCTCTTTTTTCATTCAAGAAAGAAATGAAAAGGGGGTTGAATGTTGATACACTAGAAATGAAATCCAGACCACCAATGGAAGAAACAAAGCACCAAAACTGAAGTTCGAGAGCCTGTAACAAGGTTCTGGAACTTCTTTTTCTTTTTAGGGTATTGGTAAAAGGTTTTAGAGAGGGATTGGGGAGGATGGGTTGATTAGCGATTAATTTGTGATCCAAAAAGAATTGGGACAAGGTAGAATTTGGGGCGGTTGCTAGGTTGATACGGGACTGTGGGGGGTTTAAATGTGGTGTGGGGGTTGTATGGCTCTAGGCTCTTACTTGAGGGGGGTAGGGGAGGATTGTGGTGGTGGTTTGGGCGGGTTTGGGTGTGAGTGGTTGGGCGGGTTTGGAAAGGGCGGTGTTTTTCTCGGTTTTCACGGGCTTGCCCCCAGCCACACAAACTAAGCGATTCTAGGCATTCCTAGTACCAGACTGTAAAGAAGAGGGTGTTTAGGCCCTGTTTGATGGGTCTTTGGTGCTAGGGGTGCCTTTTTTCATGTGTTTTCTGAGCCAGAACCCGTGGTGTTTGGTTGAGGGGTTTTTCATTTTTTCATTTTTTCATTTTTCTCCACCTCTCTCCACCTCTCTCCACAATTTCTCCACTCCCTCTCCCTTGGATTGGAAAGGGGCCGGCCTACCTTTTTGGTGGAGCGGCCAAGCACAACAGAAAGGCAGTGGGGGGTCCTTGGCTGTTGCTTGCAACCTATGTGCTGGAGTTTTGAGGGGTTGGGTTGCCTTTTCTTGGGTTTCCGAGGGAAGTTATCTTGTCTCTTGCTTTCCACTTTTCATTCTTGTTGTTTCTTTATTTTTTCACATTTTCACATTTTCACATTTTCACATTTTCACATTTTCACATTTTCACATTTTCACATTTTCACATTTTCTCTTCACTTCCTCTCCCTTCAAGAGGTCTGACTATATCTTTTCTGTGGAACATCAAAATATAGGCAAAGGGCAAGGAGGCACTTCAACTATTGCTTGTGACCTTAATCCATGAGTTTTGAGTTGCTGGGTTGTCTTGTTCAGCTTTCCCAGGGCAGCCACCTTGCCCCTTGTTTTCAGGTTTTCTTCTCTATTTTTTCATATTTTTCATTTTTCATTTCTCCACTCTTTTCTCAATTTCCTTCACTCCCTCTCCCCTGTAAGTTTCTCACCTCCCCCTCCCCAGGGGGATACGTCACTGCGACGTTAGTACCGTGTGCGCATGTGGGGTAGGTGGCCAGGAGGGCCCACAAATAGGGATGGTGGCGTGGGACAACTGCAGAGGTGACTTTGGGGACAGCCCAACAGTGGCCGCCATTCCACTTTTTTGGTTCTTGGAACTATTGCCATTCCATTTTATTTTAATATTTCCAGAGCAGAGTATCCTGCCCTCACCTCAGACCCTTGCAATCACCACAGAAACCAAGGGCTGTGGTATTGGCCCAGTCAGACCCTTGCACTAAAAAAGTTGTGTGCAAAGTAGCTCAAAGCTGCCTCAATCTTCACCCTAGAGACCTTCTCAGTAGCCTGCCTTGCCCACCACACACAATAAATCCCCGACTACAGACACCTTTGCTTGCTATGTGGATCACTGCAAGGTGGGTTTCACTTGGCTTGGGGTGGCGGAGATGGCAGTTTCAGAGATGTTCACTTGATTCTAATGCAGGTGAAAATCAGTCAACCAGCCAGAAAATCCAAATCCATTTCCTGGGATCCCTCCCTCCTACCCTGGTGGATATCAGCATACCCACAACAATGTGACCATGGAGTATTGGAGGGCTGAGGCCCTTGCCTAAAAAGTTAGTGGAAAAAGTGGTGTTCAGAGTAGCTGAAAGCTGGCCCAATCTTCACCCTGGAGACCCCCGCAAAACCCTGCCTTGCCCACTACTCACAACAAATCCCTGGCCCCAGACACCTTTATGTACCACCCCAATCAATGCAAGGTGGATTTGGTTTGGCTTGGGGTGGCGGAGATGGTGATTTCAGACATGTGCAAGAATGTTGCCGTATTTTTTTTGGATTAAGCCCTTTTTTGGGCTCCAGAAAAAAATGCAGGTGAAAATCAGTCAACCAGAGCCTCCCAAGTGCAGAGTTTTTTAAAATTTTACAGGGGCTGCCACCACCCTAGCGGGCTTCTCTGGGATGTTCTGGTCCTGATGCTCCACTTTTAGCCCACTGGAGGGCTTGGTTTGCGAGTTACAGCCCCAAAGCTGAGGAGCCCCCTCCAATCTCGTAGTCACCATGCAACGGACCATGCGACCTCTCCTTGGCCTCCATCGAAAATCCAAACCCATTTCGGAAGCTCATCTCCCGCTGCCCTGGGGGTGATTGTGAGCGACCCATTATATAGTACCTTGAGTTTCGGGGGTCTACGTCTCTTGCATACAAGAGGAGAACCAACATAAAATCCAGAGGCCCCCATCAGCCTCCACCATCAGAAAAGTCACTTTCTCCAATCACCCCAAAAATCACTGACCACACTATGTACCCCCCTAACAACAGTCCTGCTACCTATTTTACAAGTGTCTCAAGAGAGGCTTGTGCTTTGGGATATAATCTGAGGTTTGTGGGTAGTTGTATGGACTTTCAGGGTAAGTTGGTCTTCAAAAATGGATGTCGGAATATTTCTCTCTTTTTTCTCCATTGATTTGGGCACTTAAGGGTCGACTTCTTTTTTTTAGCCAGTATTTCTGGGGTCCTCTTCCAGGTCTTGATGCTAAGTGTACCGCCGCTCTTGGGGGTGTTTGAGGGTTCCAAACGCAGCATCTGTGGAGGTTTCGGGGGAGTGGATTGCCTTGGTGGATGGTGGTGGGGGGAGTAAAAAATGGAGGGAAAAATATCGATAGGGAAATCAGTCAACCAGGGGGTTGTGAGGGAAAAAATGGGTCAAAAGCTGACCATCACCGGCGCGGTTGATGGCATCCACGGTATCCAGAGAGGCAAGTGAAGCCATCCCCTAGAGGTTGTTGGATACCCGCCCAGGTACCAGTCAGTACTTGTGCGGGGGTTCTGCCCATCTTTTCTGAGGAGAACGGGGGTGGGGGAGAGAGGGGTGTTGTGGAAAAAGTGTCAAAATCAGCCCAAAACAGCCCCCTCTCCAGGAGACATGTCTCCCTGTTTTGCTGGGAGGGGGTAGGCCCTTGCTTCCTGGTTTGGGGCTCGGGCTAGGGTTAGGGAACTGAGTGGTGGTGGTGGGGATTGTTGTGGGTGACCGGAGATTGTGGTTTGGTGATGGCTCCTGGCTGCAGCGAGGGCAGAGAGAGAGAATGGAGAGGACCCGTTTTTTCAAGAGTCAAGCCTGAGCCCCCTGTACAACTGTAGCCCTCTCTGAGACCTAGGAGAGCCTTTGTTTGGGGGTTTAGCTGCATTTCTTGGGGCAGGGTCTAATGTTTTTGGCATTTCAGGAAAATAGTGAAGGCGGAATCGTCGTTCCCTGGGGAGCGAGGGGAAAAATGGAGAAAACAGCAGGGGCAAGGGAGTGAACTGCAGCAGAGAAAGTTCTCTGGGATGTTCCCCGCTGCAAGGGGAGATGGCAGGTGTATGGGGTTCTGGTAGCCCCAAGGGACACCTGGGACTTGTTTGGTGGTAAAAGCTTCAGGATTTGAGGCTGGAGGCAATGCACTTTTCTAGCTGTGCTGGAACTCGAGGGAGGAATGGAGGAGAGGGTGAAAAGCGGAAAAGGAAATGTACTCGGCCTTGGGGCCCCCCCCTCTTGCAATAATTCTCGCTCCAAGGAAGGGCACCTCCTTGCTGTTGTTTAGGCAATCCCAATGACCAAAATGACCCTTGGTTGGGGCTTCTAGCTGCATTATTCGAGGCCAAAATCAATGATCTTTACATGCCCTCCTGGAAATCGAGGGGAGAGGAATCGAGGGGAGAAGAGAGAGAAGGGAGCAAAAGGGCAGAAGACTCTGGCAGTTTTCTGGAGAGGGAATTTCCTTGCTTGGAGTAATTTCAGGCCCATTGGATAATGAAAGAGGCCTCGGAGAACCCATGGACACTTGTTTCGGGGTTCCAGCTGCATTATTTGGAGGGCACATCCAAGGCCATTTCTTGTGGAAGGGGAGGAGAGGGCAATCTACTAGAAGGAAGAAACAGCAGCCTCCTCCCCAGGCCATTGAACCTCTAGAAAACACCCCCCCCCTGCCCCAGAGAAAAGGGGCTGGTGTGGCTGCCTGGACTCTTAGGGCTCGGGTTGGGGTTGGGGATGCTCTACTGGTGGCTTCATGGCTCTTGGATCCCTGGATCCCGGTCCTTTTCCTGCATTTCTGGTTCTGGGGTGGATTTCTTTGGTTGTTTGAGTTGTGTGAGAAAAAGAGAGAAAAAAGCAGAGAAAGAAAGAAAGCAAGCAAGGCCCTAGTCGTTGAACCTCCAGAAAAGTGACCCCCAGCCTCCATGGCAGAGGACCCGGGGGCGGTTCTGGCCGTGAGGGCTCGGGTTGGGGTTGGGGGAATGCTTTACCGGTGATTTGCTTGCTGTGCGGTGGGTCCTGGTGGTTGTATTCTAAGAGGCAGCTGCTGCTGTTGGTGATTTGGAGAGGATTCGGAGGGGAAGAAAGAGAAACCATTTTCAGAACCTTTTCAAGAAAAATAGCGAGCCAGCTTTAAAGCACTGGAAATCCAGAAACAGCCCCCTGAGCCCCATTGGATGGAGCCCTCTGTGATTTCCGGTGCTAGGACGTGGCAGGGTGTTAGTTGGCTGCAGTTCTGATGGCTCTCGACTGCTGGATGACTCGAGGATGTGCCTTTTGCTGTTTTGTGTGGGTTAGGGTTGAGCGGAGAGCTGTATTTGCTTGCTTGCAGGAAAAAAGGAGAATTCTAAAAAAGAATAGTTGAAGAAAAGAGAGAGCAGAGCCCAAAGCATACCCACTCCAGAAAATAGCCCCCCTGGGTCCCTGTGGGGAGAGGATTCTTTGTGACTTTGGTCTTAGGGCTCGGGTTGGGGTTGGGGATCCACCAAATTGCCATTTGCTTGCTGTTTGGAGGGCGTTGGGTGTCTTTCTTTTTTGTTTTGTGGAATGAATTTCCGTGTGTGGTGTATTCAAGAGAGAAAATGGATTTCCTGAAATGGTTTCGAAGGAAACGAGGCAGCAGAGCCCAAATCGGAGCAGTATCAGAAACTTACCCCTTGAGCCCCAGGTGCATGTGATCTGAGGTGATGTCTGGCCCTTGGGGCTCGGGTTAGGGTTGGGACCTACCAACGGTCTTTTGCTTAATGTGTGGGGGATATTGGATGCCTTTTTGGGGAAGGCTTTCCCCTGTGTGGTGTATTCGAGAGAGAAAAACGATTTCCTGAAATAGTTGAAGTAAAAAGAGAGGGAGCAGAGCCCAAAGCAACACCGCTCCAGAAAACTCCCCCATGGGCCCCGTGAGCAAGGGATCGGCGGCGGGGTCTGTCCCTTAGGGCTCGGGCTGGGGTTAGATAATTACTTTGCGACCGTTTTCTTGTGGTTTGGTAGCCCCCTTTGTTTGTTGGAAGTGGGGTGTTCCTGAGAGCAAAGTGAAGACTTCTGAAATAGATAGTTGAAGAAAAAGAGAGAGTATATCCCAAAACAACCCCGCTCTAGTAAAGTAAATCCCCCCCTGAGCCCCAGAAGCAAGTGATCTGAGGTGGAGTCTGGTCCTGAGGGCTAGGGTTGGGGTTGGGTAACCACCGCTGACCATTTTCTTGCCATTCGGTGGATGCTACTAGTCAGTTTGGGAGCCCTGGTGTGTCTGAGAGAAAAATGGAGAGAAGGAAATAGGTTTTGAAAAAGAAAAAAGGAGAGAGGAAAGGTATTTGGGTGGAAACCTCTGAAGGAAGGAATCCCCCCTCGTGCCTTGGAGAGGAGGACCCTGAGCCGGCGGGACCCCAGAAACAAGGAGAATATCCATGTGAGCATGTCTGGGTGACTTTGCGGTGGCTGTGGACGGGTTCTTGCCCCTCGGCTGCTGGTTTCTTGGATTCAAGGCTGCAGGTGCGACAGATCTGTAGGGGAAATGGAGGGCAGTTGGTAGCAGTTGGGGGCGAAATCGAAAACCCAGAACCACGAAACCCACCCCACACACCTTACAGTACCCTTCTGGCCGTGTGAAATCAGTTTTTTGGATTTTAGGTTTGGGCGGGCGGTGTTTCAGGTTTGGGGGTTGAGCTGCCTCGAAAATCAGTTTCTCGAAAACCAGTTTCTCGAAAACCATTTTCAGCCCTTCCGTTCTAGGCCCCGGGACCACCCGCTATCTAGGTTTTAGGGTATGTGGTAATTATTGGAGGTGTTTTAAGAGGGATTGGCGTGTTGAGTCGCGAGATAGAAATTTCCAGATTTCGTAGTCACCTTTCAGTTTCAATTTTTCCCTTCCATTCCGCCCCTCGAATCTCGTTGTCACCCAGCCACCTGTCACTTCCGCCTACAAAAATCCCCGGGAAGCTCTCCCATGATCGCCCAGAGTAAAATCTCCACCCGTCACGTCATCAGAGCCTACGAACCCCCAGCTGGTACAAATTCCCGCCCGCGACAGTTCCCGAGGGAGTTTTTCTTCCCCAAAAACCACTTTTTTGCTCCCCCACCACCTTTTTTGCTCCCTCACCACTTTCTTCCCAACCCCGATCTCGTAATCACCATTCAACCACCCGTTTCCACCATTCAACCACTCGTAGTCACCATACAACGGGCTGAATACAGCCGTTAGTCACCATGGAACCGGCAGAAAGATCCCCGGGAAGGTCTCCCACGGCCGCCCACACTAAAATCTCCGCCCGTCACGTCATCACAATCTACGAACCCCCAGTTGGTACAAAATCCCGCCCGCGACAGTGCTCGAGGGAGTTTTTATCCCCCAAAAACCACCTTTTTCTCCCAGACCACTCTCCACCCCTAAAATCAGGAGATCCGAGCCCCAAAACACCACTTTCCAGCCATTTCTCGATTTAAAACCAATGTATTCGTGATCGTTGTGAGAAAAGCTCCCAATTACCACCAGAAAACCGCTACACCCATTTTCAATTAAACCCGTGTAGCGGACAATATAATCTACGAACCCTCCTTTTTTTCCCCCATTCGATATCAAAATCTCCAAAATGACCTTTGTGTTGTTGATGATACATTTTGGGCTTTTTGGGCTTTTTGGGTTGAGTATCTGGATTTTGGACACTCCCTCTACGAGCCCTTGCCCCGCCCAAAACTGGAGGTACATCCTTGTGCACCTTGCCTACACCCACCTAAACTATTGCCCCAGTTACCTACCTTGAAACACTAGTGTAAGGGGGGGGAAAAAGGAGTGGTTTGGTGTAGTAATCCAAGCCACAAGAGTTTCTTTCCTTCTTGCGAAAAATCCACATTTCGGTGTGGAGTCGCTTGGGCTTTCGGCAGCGGATCAAGACACTTCACGTGTCCTTTCAGAGGAATGACCATAGCATGTTAGATTTGTGGAGTAGGAGACCCTTTTACTGAGGGGAGTGCCATATGCCCGTCATGTTATGAATCACCGAGAACATAAACAGAGAGACTTTCCTTTGAAAGCTTCTTGACCTACTAAAAGGTGGTGTTAAAGCCATACCGATTCGTGGAGGTTGAGGGGTGGACGATTGAGGAGGATCTGGGTGTGAACTTGGAACGAACTGGAGGGATGTTTGGGGTGGCTTGGTTTAAAACCGAGGGCTTGGGTGGTGTTTGGCAGGCCATTGTGGGGTTTGTGTTGTTATTTTCTGGGGGTCGAAATCGAAACCCCAGGGAAAGTCAAAGCTGTAGCGGCTTTGATGGCAACACAGGCCCGTACGGTCTGGTCCGATCAACCCCGAGCAGAAGACTTGCTTTAATACGAAGCTGTGGGTCCCGTTTAACGACGGAACCCGAGCCAAGGATCATTAATTGTTGTTCTTGTACGAATTCTCTTTACGAGTGTACGTCAACCCACTAACTCCGTGGAAAACCCGATGACTGTTTGTAGGAACAGGTGGTGGAGTGAAGGTTGCCCTTCATTCTCTGCCTGCTTTTATGCGGTCTCAAACATTAGGGGATCAAGCCTTGAGAGATCATTAGGGAAAGCAGTTGCCGTTGGACCTCCTGGGTTCAGTTGTCAGCCAACCATTCTTTCCCTCTTCATAACTCGCGGGGCTTGGTTTCTTAAGAAACTTACTTTTTCAACTTGTTGGAAAATAATGGACGAACCATCAATCAAACATTAATAACAAATGTTGAACGCCATTTCAGGTGTTCTTCGTTGCCATCGGGGTACGGGGGGTCTGTGGAGACCTCTTTCACCCTGGGGTAATTCCGCGAAGGACGTGTGGGAGCGTGCGACTGATTTAAGGAAGACTTGCTCTGCGAAGAGCAAACCATCCTTTTATCTTTCAATCACCAAAACACTTCACAAGCAATCAAGAATTGCCCTGCATTACTAAATGTGATGAGCGGGTTAGAGAGACTTTGGTTGGGGGTGAATTCTTCTCATATCCAAGGGAGGTATTCAACCACAAACAAAACTTGATAATACGTAATCAAATTTATCGATGTAGGTGAGGAAATAATCTTAAAAATCCATTGTACGATGTTGTGCGGGGTGAACGGTGGGTTTTGGAGAGGCTTTAACGGCCTCCTCGGGACCCCGACCAGCCCCCTAGAAACACTTACCTGGTTGATCCTGCCAGCACGGTTTGCTACACTCAAGGACATAAGCCATGCAAGTGTCAGTGGAAGGAACTTTTTATACTGGAACTGCGAACAGCTCAGGAGCCCATTTTTAATGTCCTCTTTGATCTTCCACTCACACGGATAACTGTGATAACTCAGAGCTAAGACCGCGCTAAAAAAGCCTATGCCTTCGGGGGTAGGTTGCGCAGCTTGGATTTCAACCGGTGGAAATTTATTTCCCGTGGTGACTCACGAGCTTCGTGCTAATGACTGTGCCCTTTGGGGTTAGTCATGCAAAGAAACAAATTTGGAGCTATCATGTAGACGCTAGGGTAGTGGCCTAGCGTGCAAGCCACAGCTACAGAGAATCAGGGTTCGATTCTGGAGAGGCCGCGCGAGCATCAGCGACCATTTCTAAGGAGCAGCAGCAGGCGCGCAACTTCCCCAATAGACATGTGTCTGAGGGAGCGACGAGGGATACCGCTTGGGAAGGAAGCTTCGCTTCTCTTTCCGCGGAATGAACGGTCTGAAAAGACGCCGTGACGCATTGGAGGGCAAGTCTGGTGCCAGCAGCCGCGGTAATTCCAGCTCCAAGAGCGAACTTTGACGTTGCTGCGATTGAAAAGCTCGTAGTCGGTGTTATGACTTGCTGCAGTTCCAGGGGATACTAAGTGTCCCCCAGAGCTCAGCTGTCACTTATGGAAACTTCTGCCATTTATGGTAGGCGTTTCCCGCTCACTTTGAGGAAATTAGAGTGTTTATAGCAGGCTTCACGCCTGGATACCTCAGCATGGAATGACGAAATAGGACCGTGGGCTCCAATTTCGCCGGTTGGGTGCGAGCTCGGGTAATGACTGATAGGAACGGTCGGGGGCCTTATTACTGCGGGGATAGAGGTGAAATTCTATGACCCCCGCATGAATAACCGGTGCGAAAGCGTTGGCCAAGGACGTTTCCATTGATCAAGAGCGAAGGTTAGGGGAGCCAAGGAGATTAGACACCTCTGTAGTCCTAACGGTAAACTATGCCATCAGGCTCTTACAGCGTTGGTTGAAGACCTCCGGGTCGTGTGCCTCGCTGTAGGAGCTCTCGAGAAATCAAAGATTGGTTTCGGGGGTAGTACGTTCGCAAGGATGAAACTTAAAGGAATTGACGGAAGGGCACCACCAGAAGTGGAGCCTGCGGCTTAATTTGACTCAACACGGGAAAACTCACCAGGGCCAGACTCAGCGAGGATTGACAGCATAGCGGGGCTTTCTTGATTTTGGGGGTGGTGGTGCATGGCCGTTCTTAGTTGGTGCTGTGGAGTGTCTGCTTAATTGCGATAACGAACGAGACCATCGGAGTAGAATACTTTGGTAAACCTCTTGTAGGTTTATTTTCAAAGTTCTCTGCTCGACTACGGTAGACAATACCGGGGAAGTTGATGGCTAAAACAGGTCTGTACGCCCTCAGATGTTCTGGGCCGCACGCGCGCTACACTGATGCATGCAGCGAGTTAATCTAGTGTAATGCCACCTCTAGGGGTGGTGTTCCTAACCATGGCCGGAAGGCCTTGGAACTCTTGCCAACGTGCATCGTGCTGGGGATTGGGGGTTGGAATTGTCCCCCATCAACGAGGAATTTCTTGTACAGGCGGTTCATCAAACCGCCTGGAATATGTCCCTGCCCTTTGTACACACCGCCCGTCGCTGCGACCGATTGGATTGCGTGGTGAAGGCTTCCGGAGGATGCGTTAGTAGCTTGCTGCTCTCTGCGTCCAAAGCTGTCTGAACCCTGCACTCTAGAGATTGCAGAAGTCGTAACAAGGTAACCGTAGGTGAACCTGCGGTTGGATCATTGGAATTTACAGAGTATTTATTTATTTATTTTACTAGTAAAATCAACAACTTCAACAAATCTTGAACTTGAACTACGTGGAGCGAGGGTTCCACTTTCAACAAAAAAAACTACCTATTAACCAACAAAATAAACAACCAAATCACAAACAACAACGTAGCTTGTCTCTTATGATAAGCAACAAACCCATTACAACTCTATACAGGGGATGTCTGGGCATTTCGAACGATGAAGAACGCAACAGTCTGCGATACGTCATGTGACATGTCGAACGTGATTCATGAAATCTTTGAACGCAACCTGCACCATAAAGTAATTTATGGTAAGGCTGTTTGAGGGTCATTCAAACCAAAGGAATAGTCCGCACGTTGCCTTCTCTCTTGTAGTGAAGGCTCCTGATTTGCGCGACCGATAATGAGCTTCCCTGCATGGGTTGAACAAAATACCTGGTTTGTGTGGCTGTTTTTGAAGGGACCTTGTGTCTTTTAGAAATAGTTACTTTTTAACAATGAGCAATCAAAGGAGAAAAGAAACATCATATTTTTAGAAGTCCCCCAACGGAAGCAACTCCACAAGAACAAACCTGTGAAGCAAAAGGACTCAAATCCCCACCGCAACCACAAATGATCTTGACCTCAAATCAACCTTGACCACCCCCTGAACTTAAGCATATCATTAAGGGGAGGAAAAGAAACCAACCGGGATTTCCGTAGTAACGGCGAGTGAAGCGGAATCAGCCCAGGGAGAAAGGAAGAAACATTAGTTTTTTCGTTGCTCCGTTCTGCCGTAAGGCGAGAAGAAAGAGGAAAGCAAGTGTGTTGGAAAACACTGCCAAGGAGGGTGACAGCCCCGTACCTTTCCCCTTTCGGATCATCAACTTTACGTGCATGAGAGTCGTACTACTTGGGAGTGTAGTGCTAATCAGGAGGTGAAGATCTTCTAAGGCTAAATACAGCGAAATGACCGATAGCGAAGCTAAGTACCGTGAGGGAACGATGAAAAGCACTCTGAAGAGAGAGTGAAAAGCACCTGAAACTGTATAGAGGGAACGGATTCCTGCTAGTGGTGGGAGTGTAGAGACGCTTTGTAGTACCTTTACGGGTCCTGCAATTGTCCTACACCCGCGTCACATGGGCTCGCGCTAAGATTTGACGGCGGTCATGAGAAGGTATGTAGGTTCCCCAAGTTTACTCGGGGGGCAGACAACTTATAGCTCAGGATGCAGCACTTATCTACGCGAGTGAGGACGGTTGTGATATCCAAGGGGGGAGGGGCTGGCTGTAGAGGACAACTTTAAGACTGAAACAAGGCTTACGGGCACTTGCTTCTCTCTTTAAGCTGTGATTCTGCAGTCAAAACCTTCAGCCGAGTATCCGCCGCATGTGACAAAATGGCAGGAACCCACCCGTCTTGAAACACGGACCAAGGAGTCCACCACCATGGCGAGTACGTGAGTGTGAAGCTTATGTGCGTAATGAAAGTAAAGGTCTCTGGCTACGGTCAGGGAACACGGATACACGGAAAGCCCACAAAAGTTGCTTTCCTGCCTATCAATGGGTGGAGTTCAGGATCCCTGACTCCCGCCTTACAAAGCCATGTTGTTGGGACCCGAAAGATGTGTGAGCTATGCCTGGGCAGGCTCAAGCCGGCGGAAACGCCGGGGGAGGGCCGAAGCGGTGCTGACGTGCAAATCGTTCGTCCGACCTGGGTATAGGGGCGAAAGACTCATCGAAGCATCTGGTAGCTGGTTTTCGCCAAAGTTTCTCTTAGGATAGCTGTCACGCGTGCAAACAGAATTTCATCCGGTAGGGCTAATGATCACAGGTGCTGGGGTCCTTCAGTGACCTTACCCTGTCCTCAAACTCCAAATGGGTGAGCGGAGCGTAGGTGTGCTTAAGTGACAACCCGCTCGCAGAATCTGTGCGTGGCTAGTGGGCTCGTTTTGGTAAGCAGAACCGGCGAAGCGGAATGAACCGAACGCGGCGGCCAAGGTGCCCAATTACCGTTTACGTAGATCCCAAAAAAGGTGTGTTCGGATCCAGACAGCAGGACGGTGGCCATGGAAGTTGGAACCCGCTAAGGAGTGTGTAACAACTCACCTGCCGAATCCGGATGCCCTGAAAATGGATGGCGCTTCAACGGTAAACCTAGGCCGCGCAGTTGATTATTTCAACGAATTTTTAATCAACTAGTAGGCGAACGTGTCGGTGGCGTGGAAGTGTGAGCCTTGCGGCTGCATGGAGCCTCCGATAGTGCAGATCTTGGTGGTAGTAGCGAGTACACTGGCGACGACCCCGGTGCCTCGAAGTGGAGAAGGGTTTCTGCGGCAGGGCATTCCGCGCAGAGTGAGTCGGCGCTAAAGAGGTGAACGCATGTTCTGTAATTTGGGGAGCTTGTCTCCCCGCTCTGAAAGGCAAACAGGTTCATATTCCTGTACCTCTTATATTGTGTGGGGTTCTCCTGTTAAAGGGAGAGCACCACTGGCGGCAACGCATATCCTTGACAATCCTCGTCACACCCCGCCTCGGAAAGACGCGTCTTTTCTTTTTAACCTACAGTGCCGGCCCCGGAATCGCGTTGAGCGGCGAACGGGCTGACCTGAGGGCAGAGCACCAGGGAACCTCGGTTCCTGTGGGTGTCCGATGCGCGGGGGTTGATCCATGAAACGGTTGTCAAGGCTCAATCCATCAATATAGAGGCCGTACCCATAACCGCAACAGGTCTCCTAGGTCAGTAGCCTCTGAGGCGGCAAGCGACCCAGAGTAAGGGAAGTCGGCAAAATGGATCCGTAACTTTGGAATAAGGATTGGCTCTGGAGAAGGCGAGGGGATTTCTTGTGGGTAATGAGTTCTGGTGTTGCAGGAGAAACCCCTTCGGGGGATTCCCCGGGCACCCCTCCTTTCTTGCAAGTGCCTCTCATTCATGCCTTTGATCCAGAACTGGTACGGACCGGGGGAACCCGACTGTATAATTAAAACAAAGCAGAGCGCAACTCCGAGTGGATGTGTACGCTCTGTGATTTCTGCCCAGTGCTACGAATGTCAAAGTGAAGAGATTCTCTGAAGCGCGGGTAAACGGCGGGAGTAACTATGACTCTCTTAAGGTAGCCAAATGCCTCGTCATTTAATTGGTGACGTGCACGAATGGATCAATGAGGTTCCCACTGTCCCTACTCTCGGCTTGGCGAAACCACAGCGACGGGAACGGGCGTCGCATGCGCAGCGGGGCAAGAAGACCCTGTTGAGCTTGACTGGGGCTTGGATCCGGGTGGAGAGATTGTGGGTGTAGCGTAGGAGGGAGGAGCTTGCTCCGAAAGTGAAACACCTCTACCGCGATTTTCTCTACCCTCCGTGGATTGTGGTGCAACGGCGTAGCGATACGCTGCTTCAAGTTTGAAGCTTCCTCTTTTGGAAGTGAGTACCCTCCACAACCCTTCCAGGCCGGCAGTTTGGCTGGGGCGGCTCATCTGCTAAACGATAACGCAGGTGTCCGAATGTCAGCTCCGAGTAGGACGGAAACCTCTCGTAGAGCAAAAGGGCAAAAGCTGACTAGACGTAGCACCTTCAGTGTGGGTGCACGCCACGAAAGTGGGGCCTATCGATCCTCCTGCCGTTCAATCTTCGAAGCTAGAGGTGTCAGAAAAGTTACCACAGGGATAACTGGCTTGTGGCGGCCAAGCGTTCGTAGCGACGTCGCTTTTTGATCCTTAACAAATCAACTCAAAAAGACGATTACGAATGCAACATGGCAAAATGTTGTGCCTTTTCCCTGGTGTTTAGCAATAAACAGCAGGAAAAGGCAGGGATAGGGGTGCTTAAAAGGCATTTCCCTAGTGTTTTATGGTGGAGAGGCGTTCCCCTAGGAAGGAATACCATCATAGAGCGCGACATACCTGGTTGCGGGAATCCTGACCAAACAATACAAGTACCATCTCTTGAAAGAAAAACAATTACATTTCAAGAGAGAACACGGTTAATTGCCGTACCCAATGGTCATAATCTTGTGTTGGAGGTGATCCGCAGGTGAGTTTAGCATTGTTTTTATCCGCTAAACCGCTTCAACGACTGCAAAGGTGTGGGTGTTGTTCTCTTTCGGGAGACCAATGCTTAAGGTACAGTCTATTCCCATCTGCCAAAGATGTTGAATTCCAAGCATATCTATTGATTCCCTCAGGATTCATAGTAGCGAAGTATTCAGGTGCATTCCTCCCTTTAATAAAAGAGAGGAGAATGGTGGTCACAAATACCCATCAAAGCACGGTTCTACAAGTCGATGTCGGCTCTTCCTATCCTTGCGAAGCAGAATTCGCAAATGGTCGGATTGTTCACCCGTGAAAAGGGAACGTGAGCTGGGTTTAGACCGTCGCGAGACAGGTTGGTTTTACCCTACTGCGGAAGAGATCTTGCTAAGGCAGTAATTTAACCCAGTACGAGAGGAACCGTTAATTCACGGCACTGGTCGCACGGCTGCTTGAGAAAGCATGGCCGTCCCGCTACCCCGTGTTCGATAACGGCTGAAGGCCTCTAAGCCGCAATCGAGGCTGCGATATTAGTGAGGGCTGTGGCATGGCCTTCGGGTTGTGTTTGCAGGTGGAGGATTGATGGGAGAAGGGAAGAGTAGGGTGTTTCTTTCGGGGGACACTCGGAAACCGTATTATGATGTCAGGTTCGACGGCTGTACTACGGTACGGCTGTGGCTTGATAATCCAATCAACAAAGACGCCATTGGACCTCTGCGCAATCTCCGACAGACCATCGGGAGTCCTGCAGGGCATGTGAGTGTTTGAGAGACCTTGAGTCTCGAGTCACTGAGTGTTAGCCTGTAGTTGCGATTTTCTTGGGATTTTTTTTAGTTTTAGGTAAAAGAAAAGTAGATTTTTTTTTATTAAAAGAAAGAAAGAAATTATTGAGTGAGATGATTTGAGTATTTACTCGACGTTTCTGGGAGAGAATTTAAGGCTGTGCTCTTCTTTGGAAGGGTGCGGCCTTTTTCTCGTTGGGGGTGGGTTGTTTGTGGGAGTGGGTTTGTGGGTGGTAGTGGGTTGTTTTGTGGGGTGGGTAAGAGGGAAAAGATTGAAAAGAGTTCTTTTCCTTTCTTTCATTCTTTCTTCGAAAAAACCAAAAGGGTGTTGAATGTTGATACACTAAAAAAATCATCCAGACCACTAATCGACAAAACAAAGCACCAGGAATGAAGTTCGAGAGGCTGTTTTAAGCTTCTCGAACTTCTTTTTCTTTTTAGGGTATTGTTAAAAGGTTTTAAAGAGGGATTGGGGAGGATGGGTTGATTAGCGTTAATTTTGTGATCCAAAAAGAATTCGGCAAAGGTAGAATTTTGGGGCGGTTGCTAGGTTGATACGGGGCTGTGG
>JAESRW010000322.1 GCA_016764395.1 Flavobacteriales bacterium | reverse complement strand
CAAATTTATCACCACCCCAAGCATCTCGTATAAGATCTGGGAAAGGGGCATTTCTCCGGGATTTAACCAGGTGAACGGTGGAATAACTACTGACGTTTACAATGTTGGCGATAAATTCGTGGTAGAGCGAGATGTTGCGAATGGTGAAATGAAATACTATAAAAACAAACGGCTCCTCCATATTTCGACCATTACCACAAGCCCAGCCATGGTAGTTGATGCCACGCTGAATAGTCTCAATGCGGCAATAGATGATGCAAGGACCACATTTGGTTGTCCTCCTCCAGATCCTGCATATGTAAAGTTGTTTAGGAAACCGAATAGCGGCTTCTATAATGCAAAGAACAAGACTATTCGCTTTACATATTTTGAAGAATACAATGACCTAGATGCTCAGGGCTTGAAGTATCGGGTATATGACAAGACTGGAGATCCTATGGTAGATCAAATTGAGCTGCCTCATGCGGTGGCATATGGTGATAACCGTGTCACTTTGAATTTTTCAAATATTATGAAAACTCTGACGATTGGCGATTTCTACCTTTTGGAAGTAGAAAATATGATGAAAGAAAAGTGGTACTTAAGATTTATCGCATTATAAGAAACGAGATATACTGTAAAAACAAACTGATCGATGAAAGCTATACTGATAACCTTATCCATAAATCTGGCTTTATTGTTAGCTGGAGCTTTTTGGGTAGAATCCCAAACGCCATCACTAGCCTATATTGATATTACAGAAGTCTTCGGCAAATTTCAGCTAACAGAAGAAATGAATTCCAAGGCTGACAATTCTCAAAGGATACGGAAAAACGTATTGGATAGTTTGAAAATTAAAGCGGAACTACGGGTAGGGAAACTAAGATCTCAAACAGTTAAAGGGGCTGAACTTGCGCAAGTGAACTTAGAGCTTAGAGCGATAGAAGATGAATATTATAGGAAACATGAAGAGTTTGCAGAAGCTAACAAGAACGAGGAGAAAAGGTACAATCAGCAAATAATTGAGCAAATCAACCAATACGTTGAGGAATACAGAAAAATAACCGGGTTTGATTGTATTCTGGGTAATACCGGCAGCGGCAATGTTATGGCCGCGAGTGAAACCCTAGATATAACCGATGATGTCATTGCATACATCAACAAAAGGTATGAAGGAAGATGAACGTTCAGAGCAATACCTATAAATGTGTAACTGTATTCGCATTGACGATTATCGCAGTCTTAGTGCTCGGCTGTTCGGATCAATCCGTTCAGTACAGTTATGAGACTTGGGTTGAAAGCGAGGAGAATGGGCTGCGAAAGAGCAAACCGGTAGGCAATTATCAGTATTCGATTCAATACAGACCCTGGAGTTACATCGCCAAGAGGGAGTTAAGAGATGAGAGTTATGATGAAACTAAAATGAAGAAGAAAATTCATGAAATGGATGAGTTACAGTACTTCAGTTTACGTATAGCGCTTAGAAAAGATGAAGGGGATGTTTTAAGGTCAGGATTATATGGAGAGGGTGAATATGAAGAGCGTATAGCCTACCTGAACGGCCATATCAATAAAGATATTTTTCTGTTAGATGGCGGTGATACGTTAAGCTGTGTGCTGCATCATTTTGAAAGAAACTTTGGTATTGCTCCTTACCTAAATGTGTCGTTGGGGTTTGAAATAACTGCGGACGAGAAGGAAGCAATATTGAATGAGGTACCCTTTGCATACTCCGATAAATCCTTGGTTTTCGAGGATAAATTATTTGGAACCGGGATGGTAAGATTAACTATCCGTGGAGAGGACTTAGCAAATATTCCTGTCAAGCTATCAGATATATAAGAGGTTAATTATGATAAAATCACCTGTGAAAAGAAAGTCTTTTAAAACCCTATCGGTCTTTATGGCCCTTACTTTTCTGAATCAGTTGTTGAGTCCGACTGTTGCACTTGCGCTAACAGGTGGTCCCAGCCAACCAGAAGTTCAAAGCTTTACTCCAATTGGATCCTCGGAGATGGTAGATCTGTTCACTGGGGATTTCAACTATAATATTCCTCTCTTGGACGTAGGTGGGTATCCGATAAATCTAATTTACAATTCAGGTGTTAAAATTGACCAAGAGGCCTCTTGGGTTGGCTTGGGATGGAACATCAATCCGGGCGCAATTAACAGAACCATGAGGGGGGTTCCAGATGACTTTAAAGGCGATGAAATTGTGAAAGAGTTCTATACAAAGCCCAACGAAACTTACCGCGTGTTTGCTAGCCAGAAGAAGAAACCTGGTGAGCTTTTTGGCCTTGATATTAATGTTGTGAAGAGTACTATGACCTATGGTGTGGGGATTTCCTATAATACCTACGCAGGTGTAGGTGTTGATCTAAGCGCAAATTTAGGCATGAGTGCAGGGGAGGGTAGCAAATCCCCTTTAACGGGTGCATTGGGAATTAAATCAGGGGCGGATGGAATAACAATTACTCCTGAATTGGGTTTAGCGTCATTATTCGGTGCAGAACTCTCAGGGTCCGCACCTTTTAATTCAAGAGCCGGAATGAAGGCCCTAACGTTTGGGGCGTTGTCATCCAACTCTACACTGCATAGAACTGAGATTTCTTCTACCATCAACTTCGGCGTGCAAACATTTATACCTCAGGTGCCAATGCCCTTAAGAACTACCGCTGTTACTATATCATTCAAAACGGGTGGATCTGCCTTTGGGTTGGATGGCACGGTGAATGTGGGGGCAGCTTATTCCATTGAGCGTCTTACCCATACTTCGGATTCTGTCCCGGCGTACGGGTATCTTTATAGTGAACAAGGTCAGAACTTGGATAAAGTGCTTCATGACTTTAATCGCGAAAAAGATGGGGCCTTCACCTTAAATACGCCCAAGTTGCCCCTTACCAATTATACATATGATATATATGGAGTATCAGGACAGGGAATTAGCGGTACTTTCAGGCCATTTAGAAGTGATGTGGGGCATGTTTATGATAGTCAGTCTAAAAATATCGGGGAAAGTTATTCCCTTGGTATGGAGATAGCAGGGGGGAATGTACTTCATAATGGCGTTGATATGGATGCTGTGCTGGTGAACACGCAAAGTGGCAAATGGACTGATTTTAATTCAGCGGGATCCTCCCTAACGTTCAAGAGTAAAAGTGATGTGTCTAGCGACAAATTATATGAACCGTATTACTTTAAGCAGGTAGGAGAAAAATCTGTTGACCGCGATCTGTTGTTCGGAAATATTGATGGCGCATATCCGATAAAAGTGGATCTTACGGATGCTGGGAAAATGGATGTCCGAGCCGAATATGCATTCAACCGAGGGTATGGCAATGAATTAAATCCTAACCCTTTCCCTCTCATTAATTACCGGCAGGAAAGGGTGCGTAGAAACCAGGTAATGACATTCCTTAACAAGAGTGAGGCGTTGGACTACGCTTTACAACCCAATCTAAGCCAGAATCCCGAGGCGCTTGGCCACCGCATAGCTGAAGTGACCATTCTTAAAAATGACGGGGCTAGATATATTTATGGATTACCGCTGTATAACCACTTTCAGAAGGAGGTAACATTCAACGTTGAGGGATTGGGATTGGATGGTCCGCTAGGACCAGTGGCATATACCACTGGAGTGGATGATAAGACAGAAAACGGTAGGGGCATTGACGAATATTTTAGCAGTGTTCAACTACCTGCCTATGCGCATTCCTATTTACTTACTGCGGTAGTTTCACCTGATTATGTAGATGCCGATGGGATACCCGGTCCTTCCGACAAAGACCCTGGAACTTATACGAAATTCAACTACCAGGAAGCCTTTGACTATGAGTGGCGGGTACCCTTTGAAAGTGCCACAGATCGCGCGAACTATGACGAAGGACTTAAATGGACTGAGTTTGATAATAAGGGACATTACATTTACGGAAAAAAAGACCTTCGCTATTTAGAATCAATTGAATCGAAGAACTTCATAGCAATCTTTGATATTGCGGATAGGGCAGATGGTTTTGGTGTGGACAATAGTGGAGGAGCCCGTGGAACGGTACCTATGAAATTACTTAAAGAGATTAGGCTTTACTCTAAGTCGGACTATGCGGCTGGTACGAATCTCAATGCCGTTCCTATTAAGGTAGTACATTTTGTATATGAATATGATCTATGTCCGGGAATCCCGAATAATAATAGCAGAGGTATTCAGCCACCTTATGAGCAAGGCACCAATCTGGGGGGTAAATTGACGTTGAAGAAAGTCTTCTTTACCCATGGGAAATCGGAAAAAGGGAGGCTAAGCCCATACGAATTTGACTATCACAATGATTATCCATATAATAATAAGGCATACGACAGATGGGGGAATTACATGGCACCGCTGGCGGGCGCTGGATATGGAGCAGATGATCCACTTCCAAACGCTGAATACCCCTACGTGGATCAAGGCGGAACAAACGCGGATATATATGCAAGAACGTGGAACCTGAATAAGATTGATTTACCTTCAGGAGGTACGATAAATATTGAATACGAATCCGATGACTATGCCTATGTACAGGATAAAAGGGCCATGCAGATGTTTAAATTAACGGGTACTGGATTAGATGAAACAGAAATGCCCATAAACACCAACTCGCTAATGGAGATAGGGGTAGTAGGGGGGGGTGACAATTATAATCATTTGTTTTTTAGACTTGAGACACAAGATCAGATTAGCGGCACTTTATCTCAAGTCAATGCGGATAAGATATTCAAGACGGATTACATGGACGGTGTGGAAAACATGTATTTCAAATTCCTGGTCAACATGACAAGTGAAACTGCGGGTAACGCATCTCTATCGTTTAATGGAGGAAAGAACTACGAGTATGTATCAGGTTACGTGGGGGTTGATGACTATGGCGTAATAAAAAATGGAACCAACTATGATTTTGGCTGGATTAAGCTTGCTGAGACTTTTCAAGGGGATGGATCTCTTATCGATGTGAACCCCATCACAAAAGCGGCCTGGCAGTTTGGCAGGTTGCATACTCCAACCCTGGTATGGCGCCAGCCCAATGTTGGCAATACGAATGCGATTGTTCAGACTGTTCAGGCCCTAGTGGGCACCATAATAAGCAATATTGCTAATCTCTTCCAGGGCCCCAATGGATCTTTAAACGGCCAGGATTTTGGAAAGGAAATCAAAACAGAAAAATGTTGGGTCCGTTTACTCAACCCCAATAAAATGAAAGAAGGTGGTGGCTTAAGGGTAAAACGCTTAACTATTGATGACAACTGGAACGACATGGTTACTATTGGATCAGGATTTAGCTATGGACAGGAATATGATTATACCATGCAGGAAGCAGAAGGAAAAAATGCCACTCCAAGGACAATTAGTTCCGGTGTGGCAGCCTATGAGCCCCAGATTGGCGGCGAGGAGAATCCATGGAACCAGCCCATAGCCTTCGGGGATAAAAGAGAGAAATTTCTAATACCGGATGATAAGCATTTTCTCACTGGCCCAATGGGCGAATCTTTCTTTCCGGCACCGGTTGTAGGCTATCGGCAGGTGACAGTCAGGAATTTGGTGAGAAAAGATGGTAGTGGTAACGTGATTGTAAATCGAAATGCTACCGGGAAAGTGGTGCATGAATTCTACACTGCGTATGACTTTCCGGTCAAAATAAGTGAAACTTCCCTGGAAGCGCAACCCAGAAGAACAAAACCGCTTAAGAAATTGTTCAAGCTTACCATGACGGACAATATGACAGTCAGCCAGGGTTACGCCATTGAGCTGAATGATATGCATGGAAAACTTAAAGGCAAAAGGATATATGCTGAAGGTATAAAGTCCCCTATTTCAGCGGTAGAGTACAGGTACAAAGCCAATGGAAACCAGCTGAACAATTCGGTCACAGTTATCAATAAGGATGCCTCTACAGAAAATCTTCAGGTAGGTCTTGAATTCGACTTGATTGGGGATATGAGGGAGTCCAAGACCAGAATTACAAGCGCTGGGTTAACGATTAATGGCGCGGCCTTTTTAGCTGGCATACTTCCATTTTATTTTCCCACAATATGGCCTTCGTATAGCAGGGAAGATACGCGATTTAGGTCGGCTGTTCTTACTAAGACGATTAGAAGGTATGGCATTTTAGAGGAAGTTATTGCCTATGATCTTGGTTCCGAAGTGTCTGTGCAAAATCTAGCCTACGACGCTCAAACAGGTGACGTTCTTCTCACCAAAACTACTAATGAGTATGAAGATCCCATTTATGAGATGACATATCCTGCCCACTGGTCCTATGATGGGATGGGACCGGCTTACCAAAATATTGGCGTCAGTATGTATGCTGACTTTAATGTTGGAGTGGCGAGTATAACTAACGCGGAAGATTATTTCACTGTTGGTGACGAACTAAGAGTAGATGAATCGCCACCTTTAAGGGGTTGGGTACTGGATGTGGTTCCTGGTTCGATTACTGTGATTGATAAAAATGGCAACGCGATCGAAACGATTGGGGCCAAAAATATCAAGGTTATAAGATCTGGTAGAAGAAACTTGCAAGCTACACCAATTGCAACGATCACCTCGCTTACCAATCCTTTGAACAATTTGAGTACCAGTCAATTTGAAGAGGTGGTGGATGCAGGTGCAGTGGAGTTTTCAGATAAATGGGGTACAGAGTGTGGATTTACCGAAGGGTTTGCAGGCGGATGCGTATGTCCTCCTTCCTCGGAGGCTTTTGGGCTTGAGGCATTCTTAAACGCTCTTGCAGTTGAAGGTGAACTTGAGGGCTGTTTTATAGACCTCGGACCAACTTCTAACTATGCGTCTACCTATTATAACTCCGAGCTAAGGATACCTCAACCTCCCACAACGCCTCACATCGAGAACCGTTTCACCAGTAATAGAATCTTTGAAAAGGGTTATGGAGACCCCCTTGTTTCAGAGGTGGGTGTAGAATTGAAAGTCACCAATGAGGATGGTTTTATACAGGTTGGATATGATCTGGTAACCCTTCCTTCCGGAGCAATAGACAAAAGAATACTGGTTGTAAAAACTGATTGCAACGGAAAAAAAGAATGGTCGAATTCATATAACTCAACTATTCAAAATGAGCTCTTTGGGATGTCCATTACCGAAATACTCAACTCGAGCAATGTCATAGATGGATATGTCATCGTAGCACAGTCTGCTGACGATCTAATTGTATTAAAGATCGATCTCAATGGGAATATACTGATTTCCAAAAGCATTGGAGTTCAGGTTGTAACCTCTGGAACGGATAAGGCGAAGGGTATCCGTGTCATTCAAGCAGCTAACAAAGAAATTGTGATTTGTGGAAATGTTCGTAAAGATGTTAGTAACCAGGAGGATGTACTTCTAGTCAGATTGAGTGCGGATCTAGCGAGTGTCGTGTGGCACAAAGTAATTGACTTCAATGCAACTGGCGGAAGTTTTGAAATCGCCCATTCCATTCAGGAGGTCGGGACCGATATATTTGTAAGCGGACTGACAAACGCACCAGGTTATGACGCAACTTTCTTGATGAAGACGGACAATACGGGTGCCCTGATGTTTGCCAAGACCTATGGGGCCGCGAACCAACTCACCGCAGGTAATGTAACCAATACCGAGGTGCTGGTCGCAGGCGGTATGACGGCTACTTCGGATGGAGGGTTTGCCATGACCGGACTGTTCAGGGATAACTCAACTACGCAAGAGTCTGATATTATGTTGATCAAAACGGATCCGAATGGAGAGATTGGGCCAGGTGACTTTGCAAAACGGTTTGGTTCTGATATCCGGGATTGTGGCAATTCTGTAGTGGAAACCAACGATGGTGACTTCGTTATTACTGGAGTGGTAAGCGATCAGGATCCACTGCTAATGACCAATAACAAAGCGGTGTTGATCAAGACTGATGGGAGCGGAACACTTGGTGTTTCAAAAGTATTTCCGGGTGGCTTTGGCAAATCTATAGTGGAGAGTAGGAAATTTAATCATCTGACCAACGTATGGGATCAAAATTTTGCGCTGACGGGTGTGAATAATATAGTTAATGCGAGTGACCTGGATGTTTTCTTTGCTAAGACAGACAATACAGGAAGCACTCCTTGTAATTCGGGTGCCACTTTTAGCGAAGCTTCTCCTACAGTTGCCGTTACAAGTACTCTCTGGACGGTTGCTGTGCCGGCCATTACCATAAGCAATGTTGTCATCACCAAATTTGCCAATAGCATCGTGACTGAAGAGCTTTGTTGTAGTCCAACTCTAGATGCGACGGTTTTAGGCGGTAGTGATTCCCAAGGCTTTCCGCAAGCCTGTCCCATTACTCTTGATTTCCCTATCGGATCAGTGAATTGTATTTCTGAAATCATTGGTTTCGGTAATCTTCAACCGGTATCCGCTGCTTGTTCAACGTCCACTAACACTGGGGATTTCACCATAGATGCCATCTTGGTAGAGGGAGGAATAGTCACGATGACGGGACAAACGACCTGCTGGAATATGAGTGTTGATTGCAATGACGTTCCGGCCGGCACAACTCAATGTGGCGAACTCGCCGGGGATGTAGTCAACCCTTTTGTAAAAGGAATTATAGGAAATTGGAGGCCAGAGAGGGCACATTTATATTTAACAGAAAGGCAGCAAAACCGTTTCGATAACAATACCAACATCCGTCACGATGGGACCTATAGCCAATTTAGTCCTTTCTGGAAGGTGAATACTTCAAATCCGTCGGATGATTGGCTGAAGGATGACAATGATTGGACATTTACGTCTGAGGTAACTCGGTTCAGTGTGGATGGGTTTGAATTAGAGAACAAAGATGCCCTTGATAGTTATTCCTCCGCATTGTTCGGCTATGGTGGTTTGTTACCAATTGCCGTAGCGGACAATTCAGCGTACCGATACATCGCCTTTGACGGGTTCGAGGATTACGTTTATATGTTAGGGCAGGGTACCTGTTACCGTTCCCATTTTAGCTACTTTAATGATAAGGCTTCTCTGACTAAAACTGAAGCCCATACTGGTTTGTACAGTATGAGGTTACGGGCTGGGCAGAGTCTTTCGGTGGCCCGAAAAATGGAACTGCCATGTTCGGGAACCGGTGGCGGTACACCATCATACTTGTTGCAGGATTGTGATTGTATTGGGCGTTTTGCCCCGGATGAAAACTCAGCTGTACTTCAGAAGTATGTGCTTAGTGCTTGGGTAAAAGAAAAGGTAACCACGCCACCGGTATTTGATTATACAAGCAGTATTTCTGTATCAGGCCCGGGAATAACGACTACCACTACATTGAGCGACGATATCATTGACGGATGGCAGCGGATAGAGGTCATTTTTGAAATAGCCGCTAATTCGGTTGCAGGAGATATTACGGTAACCTTGAACAATACAGGATCGCAGGTTGCCTTTTTTGATGATATTCGAATACACCCTTTCCAGGCGAACATGAAGTCCTTTGTTTACCATCCTACAACCTTAAGACTCATGGCAGAGTTGGACGAGAACAACTACGCAACCTTCTATGAATACGATGGGTCCGGAGCGTTGATCAGGGTTAAAAAAGAAACTCATAGGGGGATAAGGTCCATTCAGGAATCTAGAAACAATACCGTAAAATAAACAGAAAGGTGATAATGCGAAAAAAATCAAAATGCACAAAGTGGACACCGTAAGATTTATACTGTATTTGCTTTTGTCAACCATGCTACCTGAAGTCCTGATTGCTCAGGATACCATCTCGGACTATGCGGCATTGGCTCAGGAAGATATGGGTAAAGTCAATGCGACTTACACCAGTATCGATAAATTGTCAATGGACGTTACATATAGCCTTTACCCGAGTTATTTCAGCCCTGCACCAACAGATATATCCAAGGGTTTTTACAAAAAGCAAGGGGACATGTTTCAATCATCTATAATGGGGGTGGAAACAATGCAAAACGAAAAATACAGAATTGTTACTGATGAGGCGGCCAAGCTTCTGGTGGTTTCAGAGGTGCTGCCGACTATCGCAATGGTTACTCCCGTTAAAATTGATTCGGCGCTTCGTCAGTGTAGCGCTATTAGCTACAGGGAATCAGCGAATGGGCAGAAAATTTACACCTTAAATTTTGATAAAGGTGTCTTCGATTTTCAGTCGCTGGAAATTTTCATCAACCCTAAGTCATACCTATTAGATCAGATCAATATTTACTTTGGAGATGCCATCAATATTGACCCCAATGACCTCAGCTCAGCAAAGCAAATTCCAATGGTGCAAATCGTATATTCCAATGTAAATCAAAGACCGAAATTCCGTTCGGCGCTCTTTTCTGAGCATCGATATGTCAAAGATAAGAATGGTGCGTATGTCGCCTCTGCTAATTATCCAGATTACGAAGTTATCAACCTAATATCAAATAAATACTGATGAGTGAGCATCAACCCAACAAAAGCAGAATTTATCTGATAAGGAAAATACAGCTAGTCTTGATCTTGAGCTTGTTGGGTTTACCCGCACTGGCCGGGGTGGAAGTGTTTACCGAGCGACTATCTGCAGCACAATACAACGCAAGTACTACGCAATTTTCTGTAACGGATGACAAGTTGGTGCAGGTGTTGGCTGGGTCTGTGGCGTTTTCTGATTTGATAGTCACTAACCGCGTTATATTGGGTGTGGATCCTGGTAGTTTGGTGCACATCACTGGCACGTATGATCTTTCATTTGATCTGATTATTACTTCGATCGATGCCACTGGTGCTTTGAGTACGATAAGTAAAACTTTGGATGTAGCGTATGACGATTCCGGACCTTATGTCGACAAATCTATTTATGAATTAAGTGGTGGGCATAAGGTAACCATAGATGTTGACAAAGTGTATGTGACCGGTGATGCGACTAAAACTCCGGTTTCACCAATTCCCGGGAATATTTTTCTGGAGGTCGAAATAGAGATAGAGCGATACCCGCTCTTCGTTGCCAATGCTATTCCGGTGCCGGGCATTATTTCACAAGCTTATAACGTTTTATCAGACGAGTTGGAACTTTCTTGGGACTACATCAGCGGAGCTGAAGAGTATGATCTGGAATGGCTGCATGTGGATGATTATGCCGTAGATGGAACCCCAAAGAACAAGGCAGATATTGAATATGACTTTAAAAATGATGCGACAAGGATCACTACTTCTTTCAACACATATAGCATGCCGTTGGTGTTCGAACGCGGATATATTCTTTACAGGTTGAGAGGAACAGCAAGGGGCACAGCCTCCTTCGATAAAATGGTGATTGGTCCCTGGTCATCCGACAATTATCAGGGACAAAAGGTGGTCAGCAATTATCCGGATAATTACCCAATTCCGTCGGGGCATGAAGTGGATAAGAACTGGCAGTATACGGTAGTTTTTGCTGAAGATGGAAAGAGTAGAGGAGGCGTTAATTATTTTGACGGAAGCCTGAGAAGCCGACAATCTGTTAGCAAGCTCAATACTGAAGAAAAAGCGATAGTAGGAGAGAATATCTATGATTATCAAGGTAGAGCGGCGATTCAAGTACTGCCTGTTCCAGTCGCGGATTCAAAGATAAAGTACTACGAAGCTTTTAATCAGAATACTATCGACTTGCCTTATGACCGCGACGACTTTGATATAGATTTCACAACTCCTTGTAATCCTGACCTGGGTATAATGAAAGCAGATATTACAGGTGCGTCACATTATTACTCCTCATTTAATTTGCAGCAGGAGCAACATCAAGCTTTCTTGCCGGATGCCCAAGGATTTCCATTCACCCAAATAGAATACACCCCTGATAATACAGGTCGTGTAAGAAGGCAAAGTGGGGTAGGTGCGGATCATAAAATGGGCAGTGGCCGCGAAACGAAATATTATTACAGTAAGCCTTCCCAAAAGCAATTGGATCGTTTGTTTGGCTCCGAAGTTGGAATCGAGAGCCATTATAAGAAAAACATGGTAATTGATGCCAATGGCCAAAAAAGCGTGTCTTATTTGGACTTAAGCGGTAGAGTCATTGCGACGGCACTTGCTGGCGCTGCTCCGGGTAACTTGACGGAACTGGCCAGTTATGATCCGCTTGGCACCGATGTAACGGATGACTTGTTTGCCAAGGATGCAGACGGCATTTCAACAAACAACCAAGTATCCATTGAAGGGGATGCACTTATTTATTCCTCTGAGTTAATGGTCACAACTGCTGGCAACTATGACTTTACATATAAGATTACACCTGCCGTTTATACAGATGCTTGCTTGCTGGGTACGATATGTTTCGATTGTGCTTACGACCTCGAAATCAGCATCACCGATGAGTGCTTTAACGAAATGATTACCGCCGGACCTATCTCACAGTATGTCGGATCTGTTATTCTGGATACTGATTGCGATGCCCCCCTGACCCTTGCATTCGAGGTTACGCAACCTGCTTTTACCGTGCCTTTGAGTGTTGGTGCATATACCATTACTAAAAAATTGACTGTCAACAGGGAAGCCATTAACTTTTATAAGGACGAATACGTATTGGGAACCAACGGTACCTGCGGCAAAGAGTTACAGACATTTATTGATTCTGCAGTCGCTGCCATTGACAATTCTGGATGTGATATTACCTGTGTGGATTGTTTGGCCGAATTAGGTGTAGTAGCAGACTATGAGACTCCTGAAGAGTTTGAACTTGCAAAGACTGCTTGCGATGATCTCTGCGACACGATTAATCTTTGTCGTGCTACCTATGAAATGATGCTTATTGACATGAATCCGGGCGGGCAGTATGCCCTTTACAATGAGGATCTCAACACCGGTGTTGTCACGGCTCATCCCTATCCGCTCTCTGTATTAAATTCGAATAACCAATTTCCAGAAACAAACAGTTGGTGGAGATACCCTATCATTACTGGAGGCACTAATTTGTACTTCAATGCAGATGGCAGTGAAGCGAGAATTGATTATACAAGTGGTTTCCCTGCTGTGGTTACCAACTGTATTTCTTGTGATGGGATAACTGTTGCGCCCCATGATTTATTGAACCTGGAAGACTTTATCACTTTTTGGGAGCCCAGTTGGGCAATCTCACTGGTTGAATACCACCCTGAGTATTGCTACTATGAATGGTGCAGTCGAAATGACATACGGCTGGCCAATCAGGATTATAGCAGCGATGACTTTGATTACACCATCCTTAACATGAATCTGAGTGAAGCACAAGCATACTTTGGAACTGGGCTGGATATTCGGGTTCAGGATCCTTATTTTACCGTTGGCCAAGGTACCGGTTACAACCAGCGTATGTCCGATCTGATGCTCAACTTCAATGACCCTTCTTCCCCTTATTCTATTTACCAGATGGTGTACTATAGTACGCAGTGTGGAACGATATACAATGACCCAACTCAAACGGCTACTTGCATGAATGCCTGTTCAACGGTAAGTTGTTATATCAATGATGATGATGCCTGGGAGCGTCTGGTGAGCATGTACCTCTCTGTCAAGCAGGAACTACAGCAAGAGGCGGCCGATATAGATGCTCGGGATATTTGCGGAAAGTGGAACGGCTGTATTGGTGAAACGCACGCGGAGTATTTTGATGATATATTTATCACGATGGTGGATTTATCTTCATTCTTGAGTTTACCCTATTTTGATGCGGGCCAACCTTGTTCTAACGGGACGTATGCTTTATATGCCAACAAAATAAGGCGGTTTGCAGACCGGAGCAGCCTCCCCGGTGGCAAGACGTCTAGCACCAATCAGGCCTTGTTGGACGAAATGCAAAACACTATTGACTTTGACCTGTTTTTACAAACAGGCCAATGCCCACTTACAAGGGATGTACAGCATCTGCTGGATGCTCTTGCAGATAGAGACGGATTGATCGCGATCTCTCCTGGTACCAGTCTTATTGGTTATCCGCAATTTACAGAAGACTTTTACAATGAGGTGGTTGACCCAGCTGCAATGTCTTTTATAGGATACTCTTGGGTTACTGCGCCGCTTAGTGGAACTAACAAGCAATTGACTATTGACATTCTCGGTGCTTCTGGGGCCGATCTATGTAATACCGATATTATACTCACGTTTGATCCGGCCAGTGCTTACGATTTCACCTTCGATATAGAGGGTTTCAATCAATTGGTCTATACTGGAACAGGTACGGACCATCAGTTTACCATAGTAGCGTTAATAGATGATGATGCAGACCCGCTAACACTTCCAATAACTGAAACATTGACCGGAACAACCTGTATTGATATTGATATCTCAACCTGTACATTCAACGATGTATGTAAAGCCAACGGAGCCGCAAGTGACTTAGAAGTATTAATGAATGCTCTTGCTACATTGGATGAGGATGGCGTAAACGGAACTGATTTGACCACCGGTAATCCTGGCATGGATCTTAGCACCTCGAATTACAATAATCTCTTTTCACCACTTCAGCCATATTTGAGCCCGGCTAACGACTGGAAATGGTTGTATGCAGGGGCAGGTACAGGACTATTTACAATATTGGCTAGTACAGGTCCCGACATGGTAATTCAGTTTGACGATCCGTCTTTTAACTTCTCCATTATTACTTCCGTGAGTAATCTGGGCCCTGACCCTGCTGGCCCCAATAACAATAATTTCATTGTTACGTTCGGCGATGGAACCAACAGTTGGCCTCTGACCGGGACTATTAACATTATTGACGGGGTGACAACTGCGTTTAATGTGGGCAAATGCGGCCCTCCGAATTCCCTGCTCTGTGCTACAAAGGAGCACCAAACTACCGACGATCTGGAGGTTTTTCTGGATGCGTTACTTGGAGAAACCACACATCCGTTTTTGTCAGGCGCTGACCTGGATTTAGCATATGTACCGGAGTTTATCCCACTTGAAGGACTTTCAGGAGCAGTTCAAGATCCGCATTGGGAATATCAGAGTGATGATGGGATGGAATTAACAGCAACGATCTCTGGGTTGCATTTAGTGAACGGCAGCAATGTTAGGCTCACTAGCTGTGATTTTACACTTACCTTTCAAAATAGCGGCCATCCGTATGATTTTAAGGATATAACCAGTTTGAGCGAAATTCACGTCATAGAAGGAAATCCGGTAGGAGGATATGATTATAGTTTTACTATTCTTGCAAAGGACGGAAACGACGTAGAAGAAATCTTAACCGGAACTTCTTGCTTCGCCATACGAAACTGTGTAACCTGTCGGTATGGGGTGCCGGGAGTTGAACTGGTCGCAGATCCAGATTTTGAACTTTCTTCTGCCACTCCACCAGGTACTATTCAATTCAATTCAAGTTATACTTTTGGTGCCTGTCCTCAGAACAATACAAGTGAGTATGGCTTGGTTACAGATGCGACCCCGTGTGATGTAACGGCAATAGGCCTGGATCATACTGACCCCGGTAACGGATACTTCATGCTGGTCAATGTTGGGCAATTGGCCACGCCAACACGCGACCTGATATGGCAAGAAACAACGCCTATTACGGTAACGAAGCATGCAGACTACACATTTTCGGCTTGGTATGCACTTAATAATATTCCGGGCGGAGCAGCAGCTCCAAAGATTGATCTGGACATCAACGGTACGGTGGTGTCCTCAGTTTTGAGTTTTGGCACCAAAGCGGAGGGGTTTTGGTATCAAATAACTGGTACCTGGAACTCTGGTTATGCAAGTACTGCGGACATTAGTATTCAGGTAACACGCAACAATGCTGAAAAGACGTTGATTGGCCTTGACGATATCAGTTTTAAGAAATCTTGTAGCGCTTCTCCACCGGTCTATGTTGAACCCCAAAGCCAGGCTTATGTCAACCCCTGTGTAGATTACCTGTTGGATATCGCTACTTTCAATGCGACCAATGAGTACAATGCATATATTGAGTCTATTAAAGCCACTTTTGAAGAAGACTATATTACCAAATGTTTGGAAGCGGCGGAGATTTTTACCGTAGACTACAATGACCTTGAGCATCACTATACCTTGTATTATTACGATCAAGCTGGAAATCTCATTAGGACTGTTCCACCAGAGGGAGTTGTACTCTCTACTGACTTCGCACAAATTAATGCTGACAGGACTTATGGGACCAGGGAACACCTTACCCAACACACGCTTACCACCACCTATTCATATAATTCGCTCAACCAGCTGGTGTCGCAAACGGTGCCGGACCATGAGGCGCTACGCGCTTGGGATGAAAGCCCGGGAAGTGGCATCCCGGTCGGCAACACTATTTTTGGATCTGAATTTACTTCGGGAACCAATGGTTTTGTAATGACCGATGATCCATCCGGCAATGGACATATGTACACAACAGCAGATGGTGGGACAACCTGGACAGAAATCACAACCGTTGGAACCACCAATCTCAACGCGGTACAGTACTCGACTGGCTTAACCCCCGCCATCGCCTGGGCGGTAGGGGATAAGGGCATACTATTAAAGTCTATAGATGCCGGACAAACATGGGATCTGCTTTCAGTGCCCACTACCAAGGATTTGGTACAACTCTATTTTCTTGATGATGACCTGGGGAGGGTATTTGCTAAGGATGGAAGTACATGGGCCACGGCTAATGGAGGGGCTTCTTGGTTGGTAGTCGCCGGCATTACCGGCCTGACCGGCAATATTACTGATGTGCACTTTTTGAATACTAGTGACGGAATTGCGGTCTCGGATGCTGCAGTTGGAGAGATTGTCTATACCTCTGACGGGGGTGGCAGTTGGAATCCAGGTACTTTGACCACCGGTGCGGGTCCACTGCACGGCGTATTTCAAGTTGATGCCAATGTAGGTTATGCGGTTGGCGATAATGGTACCATTTTGAAGACAGGCAACAGTGGCATGACGTGGGATGTTGATCTATTTCCGGGCATGTTCACGGAAAATTTCAAAGATGTTTATTTCAGCAGTCCCACTTCCGGCATTGTAGTTGGCTCAATGGGGCGGGTCCTCGAAGGTGATGGATCCCTTTGGACGGCACCGTTTAGGGTTACAGCAGAAGACTTAAATGCGGTTAGCCTAACAGGTCCTACAACAGGATATATTGGTGGTGGTAGCCCCAATACAACGATGCTAAAAGCCGATCCTGATCTTAATACTTGGACGGTTCAATCTCCGCTAACGTCAATTGAGTCTGTGAGGGGCATGGATGCTGGGCTATTTACTGGCCCTGATCAATTGCTGGCGGTTGGAGATGTGGGAACCATATGGAACAGCACGGATGACGGCGTTACATGGCAAGCAGTAAACACCGTTTCTATGCCAGTGCTGTATGATGCGCAAATGATAAACAGTACCACCGGCTTTGCTGTAGGAGTTGGGGGGAATATCCTGACCACTACAGATGGTGGTGCTTCCTGGAACACCCAAAGCTCAGGCATTTCTCAAGATCTGAACGCCGTATCTTTTTACGATGCCTCAAATGGGGTAGCAGTAGGTGACCTGGGCGAATGGACTTATACTAGCAATGGGGGTACCTTATGGAATCCTCAGAGCATGGGAGGTGCTAACCTGAATGATGTATTTATGGTGAGTGCTACACTGGGAGTTTTAGTGGGTGATGTTGGACTCATGAAGATCAATACTACAGGACTTCCCGGTGCGTGGAATCAGCCGACAGGACCGTTCCCTGCCATCACAGACAACCTTCATGCCCTATATTTCGTGGATGAAACCCTGGGATTTGCCGTAGGGGCAAATGGCAGGGTGCTTAAAATTACCTTGAACGGAACGACTTGGGCGAATGTTTCACAGACACAGATACTTACTTCCAGTACGCTTAGAAGTGTCCACTTCCTGGACCATAACATCGGTTATATAACCGGGGATGGCAATGTGATTCTGACAACAATCGATGGTGGAAACACGTGGGAGCTAAAGACGCTGAGCAGTGCTTCTTATGACATCCTTTCTGTAGAGTTTACCGATAACAACAATGCTTACTTTACTGGTACGGGTGGCAATATTACACAACTAAATGTGCTCAATGATGACATTTCTACACGTTTCTGGTATGACCGTCTTGGCCGTTTGGTGGTATCACAGAATACCAAGCAACATGTGAAGAACCCGCTAACCTATAGCTATACTCAATACGATGCTTTGGGCAGGATCATTGAGGTGGGAGAGATTTTAGCCACAAATGCTATTGGAGACCAATATGTAAATGGCGTGTTAGATGATACCCGGTTCTCCACATGGCTAACAACGGGTGCCAAAACTGAGATTACCCATACGCATTATGATGTGCCCGCTTTCACGGTGCTTATTTTCACCCAGGAGAATTTGCGTACCAGGGTAGCGAGTGTTACCTTCGAGGAAACCGATGATAACAATTTGTTGACCTTTAGCCACGCCACACACTATAGTTATGATATCCATGGAAATGTGACAACCTTGGTACAGGACAACCCATCCTTGATTAGCTATGGCCATCAGTACAAACGAACAGATTATGAGTACGACTTGGTAAGCGGTAATGTGAATGTGGTCAAATACCAGGATGGGGAGCGGGACCAGTTCTTTCATAAATATGAATATGACGCAGACAACCGCATCACCAATGTACACACCAGTGCCAAGGGCAGTTCTTTGAGCGAAATGGTAACGATGAACGGGGATGCCGCTTGGGAGCAGGATGCCAAGTACCAATATTATCAGCATGGTCCCTTGGCCAGAACAGAAATTGGCGATCAAAAAGTACAAGGGTTGGACTATGCCTATACCATTCAAGGTTGGCTTAAGGGGGTGAACTCCAATATCCTGAATGAGACTGTGGATATGGGAGAAGATGGCGATCTTTTATTGGCGGATCCTTTACGTGTGTATTCGGCAAGAGATGCCTTTGGGTACAGCTTGGGTTATTTTGGAAACGATTATACCGCGATCGGTGGCACTCAGGACTTTTTGGCCAGTATTGCTAGCCCAATGGGCTCCTACCTGGGAGTAGTGGGCACAGATGGGCCAGATCTGTACAATGGCAATATCAGTCATATGGTAACCAGCATAATAGATATTGACGCAGGTTCAGGAACTTTCGGGGAGGCCATACCCCAACTCACCGCGTATAAGTACGACCAATTAAACCGTATCAAGCAAATGAAAGCCCATAGAGACATAGTCGGTAATGCGTGGGGGAACGGCAGTACTTATGATGAGAGTTATGAGAGCGTTTTCACCTACGACGCCAATGGGAATATCCTGACCCTGAAACGCAATGGTCTATTGGGTACCGGTACCGCTTTGGCGATGGATGACATGAGCTACCAATACGACTGGATAGATCCTTTGAACCATTCCAAAGGTAAAAGAAGTAATAAGCTGTACCATGTGGATGATATAACCTCTGCTTACAATACCGATATTGATGACCAGGGCACATTTGTAGATGACCCCCAAACCATTAATGATGTAAACAATTACCGTTATGACGAGATAGGTAATTTGACCAAAGACGTACAGGAGAACATTGTGAATATCAACTGGACCGTTTATGGAAAGGTAAGCGAGGTCATCAAAACCGTGGATTTCTCGGACTTGGAATTCAGGTATGATGCCAATGGCAATAGGATAGCTAAGATTGAAAAGACCAAAGATTCGAATGGCATACTAAAAGACCCTAGCTTGTGGAACAATACCTACTATGCCCTTGATGCAAGTGGTAATACGATGGCCACTTATAAATTAAAAGAATCGGACGAAGATTTCTACTTAGATGCGTGGATGCTTTATGGCAGCAGCCGATTGGGTGTTAAGAATGTAGACCTTCCTGTTGCCAGACTTTCGGATCCAGCGGTTACGGATACATATACCCACACACTGGGCAAAAGACAATTTGAATTGAGCAATCATTTAGGCAATGTGCTTACAGTGGTGTCTGACAGGAAAGAATCACATGATGATTTTAGTTATGACTTTAATTCTGGAGGAGGAAATTGGACCCAGGTAAACGGTAAATTCACATTCACCCCGCCCTTACTCGGGACCCATGATAGGATACCGGGAGGTGATGGGGTGATTGATTACTTCACCGCTGATATTACCTCGGCACAGGATTATTACGCATTTGGTTCTATTATGCCACAGAGAAGTGGGGCGTTTAACAGTGATTACCGTTGTGGGTTTAACGGTAAAGAAAAAGATGATGAAACTTCTGG
>JAESRW010000138.1 GCA_016764395.1 Flavobacteriales bacterium | reverse complement strand
CTTCCGGTGCTCTTCTTGCTTTGGCGCTTCTGATTAAACTCTCGCCAAGTTCTAAAGCTTCTTCTTGAGCGGCTGGACCTGCAAATGCTTTTCGCGCTGATGAGTATATACCCGGATATTGGTCGTCAAGAAATGACACATATCGGCTTTTCAATGCCGTTAAATCACCTACAGCTGTCGCGTCTGTTCGGCTTTGCGCAGTGTTTATCAGCTCGTCAATAGTTCTTTTTATTCTGTCTAAAACGTCTGGTGTTAAATTCTTTTCTATATCAATAACAACACCATCACGGCTTAAAGCCGACGACGCAGATTGTTTAGCGGCTCTCGTAAATAAAGGATTATCAAAAAACGATTCCAACTTTAATGTCTGTTCGGAAGGTGCTGCTCTACCAGCTTCACCCCCCGCCCTGCCTGTAACATTTGAAGATCGCGGGATAGGTGGCAGTGATCTAAATTGTGCATAAAGCGGCGCTGCGGCAATTTTAGCTTTCTCAATACTCTGCGATCTGGAAAGAAAATCAGAACCATCAGAACCTATAGCGGCGCGCAAATCCTCAGCAACGCGAGATTCAACATTAGACTGTCTAATCCTAACCTTTGCCAAGCCCTTGATAGCTGCCTCGCTACCTGTTGCCGCGCCACCTTTTGCTAAATCAAGTAGCTGAGGCCCAGCCATTTCGAAAATGAAATCAGACTCAATGCCTAGCTCTTTTGCCCGGTCTAACCGCGCTTGAAACTGTTCAGCTGTAAAACCATCCTGTTCAACTCGCTGCATGATCTTATTCATAGCCCGGCGCTGATCTTTTGTGACGTTACGTCCTGTTCGAATGTTGTTGAAAGCCCTACCAGCACTCCTGCTGATCACACTGCCCGCTCTAGTAATACCTTCAATAACTAAGGGAGAGGCCCCACCCAGAAGCCCGCCAGTGACAGCACCAACACCAGCACTTGGTAAACGCTCCCCGAAATCACCTTCAGATTCGCCAAAACCAACAACACCGCCAGTTGTGGCACCAAGTCCAGAACTACGCGCCGCTAAACTTCCTCGACTTGTAGCTTGGCCTAAGAACCTTGCAGCAGGGGCACCACCAATGACACCACCTCCAGCCGCTTCCAAACCAAAGCTAGTCACAGGAGCCGCTTCACGGCTTTCTTTTAATTGTTGCCGTGTTACATCTCTTTGTTGCTGAGCTGCTTCACCCATAGTTCTACCAGAACCAAAACTTGTAAGATTCCGTAAGGGTTGCGTGGCGCCTACAATACCGGCTTCAATTTCATCAGCAAACCCCAATGTCGCACCTTGCGCGGCAAGCTGACTAGCACGCCCTAATAACGGTCTAGGCTCATCACCAGCAAGGCCAGATAACTGAGCTGACACGCCAAAAATAGCCGTAGGCAACGCAGCCGGGTCTGTAAATCTGGAGATACTTTGTGATAGCTCGCCGCGAACTTCTGCCCGTCTTTTCTTCTCGCGAAGCTCTTCAAGCCTAGCAAATTGTACACGTTCTCCTGCTTCCTCCCTCTCTCTTGGCAAGACAAGTGAAGGGGACGGCTGTCCAGTCGGAACCTGTGGCGCTGGAGCCTCCAAAACAGGACCGCCTATAGGCCCTGATTGAGCTTGTCGCGAACGCAATTCCTCTAGGCGTTGCCTTGGAGTTTGTTGTATTGGCTGATGTGTATTACCTTGATGTGGCACCCTACTGGCCTCCGAACTGACGCTCTAACTGTTCTAGTTCTGCTTGCTCTTCAGTTGTCAAAGAAGGTTCGCCCCCTTGATTTTGTTGGGCTCCCTCAAATGCTTCAAGTGCACCTTGAGAGCTTGAAATCATTAATCTTACAGCTTGGCTACGCAATGATCTTTTATTAGCTATAACGTCTTCACCATCACCAAATACAGGGAAGTATAGCTTTGCCGCCGATTCCCGCTCTTGATCGTTAATAGCCGCGCCTGATTCTTTTCTCAGCGCCGCGCTAACAAAGTTTTCTTTAGCTTGCTCGAACTGTCTTTCAACCTGTCCAGAGATAGCGGCACCAATTAAAGGAATGTTGCCCCGTCTAAGCTCAGAACCTAAAAAACCATCCTCAGCAAGTTCTGAAATAATTTTATCAGCTTCTCGCATGCGTGATGCAAATGTTGCTGCATTTGTCTGGTTTTGGTTGAATATTCTATCATCACCAGACCGGGCTTTTTGAGCTTCCCTAGTTTCAGCTCTAGCTGCTGTTTGAGCGCCTAACCGTCTAGCGCCTGCTGTCGTCCTCTGAGCTTCAGCTGTAATTCTAGCCGTGTCGGCACCTTGCTGTGCAATTCGTCTCTGTGGTGCTGCGTTAGGGTTAACGATTGGCGCTTGGTTACGCTGGACACGTGACTGTTGCTCACCAAGAGTTACAGCCTCGAAACCTGTCGTTAGAGCTTCTTGAACGCCCGCAACCGTGCCCATCTGAGCTTGGATATTTACATCAGTAGGGTCAAATGAGTTAATTTGCTCTTCAGAAAAGCCGCTGCCAATCAAGAAGTCACGAATCTGTGGTGACCTCAAAGCTTGAATTCGTTGCTCGTAAGGCATGTTTTGAAGTTGAATAGATAACCCGCCAAGAGCTTCAGAGCGCTCCAATGCTTGGACACGTTGAGCTTGATCCATACCCGCGATCCGTTGACGAGTTTGGTTAATGATATCCGCATTGCCAGACTGTTGAGCAATATCAACGGCTTGCTGCCTATTGTTTGGTTGCTGGGTAAAAGCTTGACCTTGCGGCTGGGTAGGCGTTTGCCCTTGTGGTTGAGCTGTCAGAGCATTAGAAGAGCGCTGTCCTAAAAGCCCCGCTATATTTGCTTTCGACTCTCTGTCTGATAAATCTCTACGCCTGTCATTCTGTTGTTGCCTGAAATTGGTTGATGACTGGAAAGCATTAATTGCGTTAGCCGCTGGGTTTTGGTGTGGCATCTAATTACCCTCCTAAGTTAAACGCGCCGATAGCGCTTCCAGCACTTGTTGCCAGATTACCAAACATATCAGATTTAGCTTTACCCTGTTGGAACGCGGACTGCTGCTGTGCTAACCCTAAATTTCCTAGAGAGTTACCAACACCTGATGCGAACTGACTGCCCGATTGGGCTTGAGCTTGTGTAGCTGGGCCAGCCGTTGGGAATCCTGCAAGGACGTTAAAGAACTGCGACAAGACATTACCACCGGCACGCTGCTGGGCATCCTCTACAGCTTGCAATCGGGCACCAGAAAAGACTACACCCTGCTTTGCAAGATTAGCGTCTATAGCATCTTTTTCCCTGTTAAAGCCTGTTTGGCCTTGCGCGGCAAAGACAGAATTGTTAATTGCGTTCGCCCCTGCAATACTAGGATCAAACAATGGTCGAGGACCACCTTGCCCCGCTAGAGCATTGCGTGGATCTTGAATAACTTCCGGGGCTGGTAGGTTATTAAATCCCGGTGCTTCGGAAACTGGCGTTGCGACAGGGCTAGGTTGACCTTGCGGTTGTGCCTGAGTTACAGCCTCGAAACCTGTTCTACCTTCAGCGCGTCCATGCCTATCAAAATGGAAGTTGCCAAACTCTCCCGCCGATAACTGGCCATCTCTATTGCTATCGAATCCTTGATCCATCACAAATTGCCTGTCCCTGTTACTAATGTTGTTAAATGCGTTCAAAACGTCATTATTTGCGGGCTGGTTAATAAAGTTTTGCCCGGCTGATATTGCCTGAGGTGAAGCGCTCGATAACAATTGCTGTTGTTGTGTTTGCTGGCCCGCCTGTCCACCCTCTGGCGTTAAACCAAAGAAGCTGCCAAGTAGATTAGCACGCTGTAACTCCAACCGTCTAAATGGTTCAAAATTGGCTTGCTGCTTGTTGAAAATATCACGGTAAAGAGCAATTTGCCGATCAGATATATCTTCAGCTGAGGCTTGCGCATGACGTGCCGCGCTACTTGTTGCCCGACTACCGGCAACCGAACTAACCGCTCCAACGCCAGCTACTGCTAATGTTGCTCCTACAGGCATGACAAAAACTCCATTTTATTACCGTTAACTCTAATCATAGCATCACCTGTAAATACAACAGTCGGATTGCTCGATATTAATTCAATTGGCTCGTAACCGGCTGTTATTGCCCAATGATTATAAGCCCAAACACCCTTACCGACATTACCATTCTTTATTAACCCACAAGCTAACCCAGCATACCTATTGTTACTCTCGTCGTCGTTATGGTGTTCGACTTTAGATCCTAGCACGTTTTTAGCTGACTCTAGTGAATTATGAAAGAACTCGCCCCATTTTACTAGATTTGGTGCATTTCTAGCCCAATCCATAATGTTAACCCGGTAAAATTCCCCGTCTTTATTATCGAACCAGTGTTTAAAGCCAAACGTTTTAGGTGGCTTGGCGTTAGGATTATCGAACGGGGTAAAGGTGTGAAGCTCAACAGCATCCGTATTTAGAAACATATATTCACAAGCCGCTCTTGTAAGTTTATAGCCGCTCCTGCCCCTGTGTTCCGGCAATATAGCGGTGTGGAACATATAACATTGTCGGGCTTTTTGCTCAATAGCGAGAAAGCCATGATCATTTGCTAGGAATAGAAGTTTTCCTATTAAGCAAGATAGGTCGCTAGCGCCGTCTGGAAGCTTCATGAACTCTTTAACACCATCGGCATTCATTATGCTGTTTAGGTGGTCCACATCCACACAAGGGCTCATAACCCCGTCAAATATAGACGGAGGAACTTCAAACTCTAGTGGCGTAATATCATCCAATGTGGCTAGCATTTAATCAGTCCGCTCAGCATAGGAAACGATATAATTAACCTTAGACGCCGTACCCGCTTCCGCCGATAAGATGTCTTTACTATTCAGATTATGCTTTAGATTTATTTGCCGTGTTTCACCGGGGTTTAGCGAGCCGATATTAATAAAGATTGTTGACGCGCTGGCCGACCCACCATCAGGAAAGATGTAGAATTTAATATTCGATTGTGCTGCTGCATCGCCATTGTGGATTGTGATATTCTGAATAATCCACGTTTGGTTAACAGATACATCAAGTATTGTTGTTGCTGTCGCAGCTAGTTGGCCCTTCGCATTCTTTAGAAGTAACGCCATTTTATTTCCCTATATTACAATAGTGGTTGGCCCACCGTTGACTAACTCTGCCTTTATTCGGCCATTCTGGACTTGGTAGTCACTTTTAATCAAAGACGCGGTAAACGTTCCGCCAATTATACAATCGTTCCCGCCATTATATGCGCCTAGTGGCACAAGGTCACAAACCACCTTCACAACACCATCCGATGGCCATAACCCTGTTAAAGCTGGGATATCTATTTCAGTTGTGTTTGAGTGCGTGGGCCCAAAATCTAATGCTGGATCATATCCACCCGGTATACTGTTATTGCTAACAGCGCACCCAAAATTCTGATTATCCGTTATTAGCGTTACAATTGTTGTGCCGCCCGGCGTCTGTATTTCAACGATCTCTTGCCAAGCAAATGTCTCAAACATATTAAGCAGACCGCGCTGGGTGTAACTCCATGAAATTTCTAACCGAGAACCTTGGAGGACAACAAAATCCTCTGATTCGAATGTGATTGTGTCGTAATCAGCTTTAGCTTTGGTAGGTGTTCCACCCGCCGTATACCATTTAGTAGTTACAGGAGTACCAGACGTGGCAGAAGCTCCTAAAGTGCCTGTAACCATATCCGTGCGTGCTGCCTCATCAATGAATGCTAGCGCCCCTCTGGGGGATTGTGCCTCTGCATCACTAGCTGTCGAGACAAGAAGAGCTGTTGCATCTTCTGCCGCTGCCGCTGCCGCACTTGCCGCGTCTAATGCTTCTTGTGTGGCTGCGACTAAAACGGCAATTTGAGCCCTTAAATCGTCAATTTCACCGTTTTTGAATTCCTGATTAACCTCCTGCATGAAGATTTCATCATTCGAATTCATAGCAACAAGGCGTTCAATAACCCGCCAGAAACCAAGGGAAGCAACACCATCTTTATCAACAATAGGGGATGTAGCAGAAGGAAGCGTTGCGCCTAACTGTGGTCTAAGAGTGGTCATAACCTATCCCTATTGATAACCAATCCGGTAACGGTAGCGTTAACCGGGTCGGTCACGGCTATATTTATAGCAACGGCTGGTGGGTATAATTCTCCCAAGCTATCAAACACCGCCCTGTGCCCGAATTCACCTTCAAGCCCGAAAGTCGTCGTTAACTCATTACTAAATGTTCTACCGTTGACCGCCCATCTCAACATCACTTTAGGGTTTTGACCTTGCCCAGTAACCAAGCCAACACCACCCTGCATTTCAACAGTCAGATTATTAATCGTTGGGCGGCTATCCGTCACAGGTATAATCGTGCTCGCAACACGCCTAACTGTCTTCAAATTGTGTGTGTAAACATCCAAATCGAGTCTATAAACCGTCCCGACCGTAACATCACCGGCAAATTTCTCCCCAAAGGCAGCAAAGAAATGTTGCACTAGGTAGCGGCTTTCAGCCAATTCTTTGCGCCTATGCCAAGTTCCATTCGAGATATCATAAAAGTAATCACCCACACTTGGTAGATGTAGGCCAATAAAACTATGCCCGCCCCATCCGTGCGCCGACAATCTAATGCTAGGTCTATTCTCTTCTGTGACTTCTGCGATTAATCTATCAATAGGGTAGGTCGAAATCCTTACAGGCTGGGCGTTTTGAATACGGTAAACAACCTCATTGCCGTCCTGATCCCTCCCAAGGGCGAACAACCCTCCATCCGCTTCAGTCACAGCGCCTTTGGCGAATATACCGATCTTAGCAACAGCACCCTGAATTGGACGGAATGGAATATCTTTAGAACCTGTATATTCCCATAACTCAGTGGTGCGTGTGCCTATCAAATAAACAACATCGCCAACAACACGAATGCCTACAAGCTGATCAGATTCACTCTCTGTCGTTGCGAAATTAGTCGCGGGAACGCTCGCAGGCTGCGCAGTGTCCGAGTACCAAAAACGCCCCGAACCCTCTTCAATAAATAAATGTCTCTGAGCCAGCTCTGCGCAATCAACAATATTACCCGTAGCACCGGGAATGCTAATTGGTGCTAAACCTGTCGTGACAACAAAAGCAACACCACCCGCCGTCATAACCATATCAGATTGGCTTCCGGCGAACCGCGCCTCATCTGTTCCGGTTATTGTTCCAATTTCTACCGTAGCACCCGCGCTTGTCATGGAATAAACGCGTGAACCTGCCGCAATAACAGCTTTACTGTCTAACAACCCGTCAGATTGAATCATGCCCCTGATAGCGCCATTTAGGCCGCTAGCAAAACTAGTCAGCCCCGGTGTAGGGAGTAACCTATATGGGCGGTCGTTACGGTCCCCCGCCTCTTCTGCGAACCAATTTTCCAAAAGGACAGACGGGAAGCCGTAAGCGTTGCCATTATAAGTATTAGCACCAAGTGGAATATATTTACCGGCCATTAATCCACTGGCCCCGTGATATCTAGAGGAATATGAGATGGTGTTCTGTATAACGCATAGTCTAGATTAACTGTAAGGTCGGGAAGGTATCTAGCGCGTAATCGACTTAAACCAACCGAGGCAGCATTCACTAAAAGAGGCGTGACCTCTGAGCCCGTATTCTCAGCAAGGCGAAGAGCTAAAATAGCCTCTAACCCGTCATCGTGCTCAACCGGGTAAGGTATCTCGTTGCCACCCAACAAAGGCTGAGTGATGTCTTTCCAGTCTCCTAGGTCAGCCCTAAAGAAATATTCTTTAGATTGACCATTGGTGCTTAAAACAACATTAGAGGCAGCGCCTGCGATCAACCAACCATTCCTATCAACGGTTAGATTGTTAGTGGAGAAATTCGTACCTACGTCTAGGATTTTTACTCTATAACCATCATGAGGTTTTTTAGGCATAGTTAAGGTAACCGCGCCTGTAGCGATCACATGAATGATAGAAGGGTTTAATACCGCAAATGACGAATCAATACGACGTGTCGTGAGGATATCACCAACACCGCGCGAGGGTAGCCCATCAAGAATAGAGTTTAATACCCTTATTCCCCTAGCGGCTTTTTCATCCGGTATAGGATTGCCTGATGGTTTATTGCCAATCCTCGCATAAGCTTCCGTCATGATGGTTGTTAATGAGGTCATTTTTTAGCCTTATTACTCGCCCGCTTTACTGGAGAGAACGCAAACCCTTGTGGTGGCTTACACCCAACCGGCAGCAACCTAATTTCAGGTTCACTCTTGTCTTTGGGGTATACCCATGTAGGCACTTTATCTTGATTTGGCATATTATACTCCATTTATAAAAGTGGGGAAGGACGCTAGCCCCTCCCCTCAGTTATTAAGCTGTACCGGATAGGCGGGTAGCCAAATCAGGGAACAAAGTCTTCTTACCGTACAAGATATCCAAGCGGATAACATCTTCATCCGAATTGATATCGTACGCTTTAATCACACGAATGGACAGGCCATTCTTGCTTTCACGCGCTTTAAATGTGGCACCGTCTGGCATTGCAAGCGGGATAGTGACCAATGCAAAAGCATTACGATGGAACACAAGATTTTGCTTATACTTAGCCGCACCAGTACCGAGAACGGTAATAACCGCGTTGTCGGCAGGAGCCGCACTCACAGTCTGGTATGGGCCAGAAGTAATGATAGCAGGGCTAATATTAAGCGTTGCTGGCCCCGTTGAAGAACCAGATGCCGCATCAGCATTCACAACGAACTGCTGTAGGAAATCGGTGTCATCTTTACTCACTGGGTTAATAGCGAATACCCCAGCAATAGTGAACACGTCACCAGCGAGTAAAATGCCCGCCGTGTCATTGGTCCAACCATCAGTAATTAATGACTGAGCGTTCAAATCACCAGATGTAGAATACGTGGTGTTTTGTGTAGCGCCATTAACAACGGGCGTACCTGTGGCAACACCAACTGTATGTGTGCGTATGTTTTGGTCTTGGAAGGTTTGAATCCCGCCAATCATACCGAGAGAGCCCTTGCGATAAGCGCCCTTTGCAGCATCTTGGATGAATAGACCAGTCTGATTACCGAGCAAACCCCAATTATCCTTAGGAGACATAACTGCCCGACGCATGTCAGTCGGTACAGCCATCTCGTCAAGACGTTCAGGAGCCTTAGAGAAATCAGTGTAAGAATTAATAGTCTGGCCCGGCGTACCAACCCAATTCCATACATCATCATACAAAGTACATAGATCAAGATCGACGATATTTGCAAGAGCAATAGCAGCTGGTTTGATGTACCGCTCTGAATAGTCCTCAATAGTCAGCGTGAGGTCTTCAGTTGAGAAACCCCAAGAGACGTGCTTGCGCGAGTCAACAGTGATAGAAGTGTTCTTCTCTTCAACATCTTGGTCGACGCGAGTTGAACCATCTGAGGCAACAAACTTAACAGGGCGACGGATATTGACAGAATCGCCGACTTTGACGAATTCCTTCTTATATGTTCGATGGACATTGTTACCCATCACAAGGTTATTTTCCAACTGCATCAATGCTTCTTTTGCAATGATTGTTGGAGTGATTAGCGTATTAGCCATTTTACTTACTCCATTGTCGTTCTCACGACGTTAACATTTACTACTGGCCGTTATTACGCCACTTACGATACTCATCATTTGTCATTTCTTCCGGGTTTTTATCCACGGAACCAGAGGACCCTTTCAGAGTTTTAATAGGTGGCTTGGCCTTAGTGGTTCTATTCTTTTTAGAGCTTAAATTAGCCGACATCTTCCCGATTTCAATCACCTGCGCGATATCCGTCAAAGAACTAATACGAGCTGCCTCATCTAGATTCTTACCAAGGAAATAAAGGACATCAGACGTGTTCTCTGCTTCAAGAGACGCAGAAAGCATATTGCCCGAAAGCTGTAGACTTTCGTTTCGAACAATCTTGTTAAAATCCTTATAACTCCCGTTACCTTCATCAAATGTATCGCTGATAGCTGTCTGCCGTTCAGCCTGTACCTGTGCTTGTGCAGCTTGAACAGAGCCACTTGCGCGCGCCGCGTCTGCCTGCAACATCGTACGTTGGGTAGCGTGCGCAGCTCTTTCAGCTACATAGTCATCAGGGTTTTCAAAATCGTTGTAGTTAGGGATTTTTAAACCCCCTATTTCTTGATTAAGGCGTGTAATCTCCTGTTGAGCATCTTGTAATTTGCCTTCAGTTTTTAGCTCTCGCTCACGCCTCATCCGGCGTTTACGTTGGTTTTTAGTCTCTTTAGGTGCTTCAGGCTCATCAACTTGAATATCTTCGTCTACGTCTTCAGCTTCTGCCGAAACCTCTGCTGTAGCTTCCGTTTCTTCAGGCGTTTCTGCTTCCTGTTCTACCTGTTCACTCTCGTCTTGAGACGCGGCAATAATAGCCTCATCAGGGAGGGGAGCACTTGCTGTTTCCATGGCTTCAATGTCAGACATTATTAAATCCTTGCGGGATAACACCGTTCCCCGGTGCGGGGGCTATGGACTGTTGATTCAACACATCGACCAGCTGTTGTGCGATGTGCGACCTCACCATTTGCTCAAACTGGCCTGTCTGCATGGCCATATCTAATACTTTCTGGGCTGTATCGGCTTGTTTGTTAGCCGTGTCAGCTGAATTTTCTTGTGCCTCGCTTTGAAGTTTCTCTACTTTTGCCTGCATTTCGGCCATTTGGAGAGCGATACCGGCTTGTTGTAGTTGTTGCTGTTGTTGAGCCGCTTCAGCTTGCGCTTGTTTAGCTTGTAGCTCCTCAGGGCTGGAATCTTCGTCATCACCTTCCACAAGTCCTTCGGGTAACATCTTACGAAGACGCTCAGCAATCTCCTCAGCACCGGGCCAGTCCATATTCATAGCGACAAGGTCAGCAATAAACGGCGAGGCTTGTGGGAATGCGGCACCAAACTGCATAAGTGTTTCGGCAGACTCTTGACGCTTGGTTCCGAAGCTTGGTCCCGTCTGGACATCAACATCATACTTACCGACACTTAGATCATTAATAAGCTCTGGCCCATCCATATCCATATTCGGCGTGTTAATATCTGTGAACTCTTCGGAGCCATCTTCATGTAAAATGCGGATAGTACGCTGAGTATCATAAATGATAGGAATAAGGTCTACCAAGATACGCCCCGCGTGCTGCACGGCGGAACTTAAATTATCCGAGATAAAGTTATTACTGATGTCGCTTTCGACTTTACGTTCACGAATAGCAATGCCTGATGTCTCATTTGATCTTGCCCCCAATGAAGCGTCATGAATACCTGTGGTCGCCTTAATATCATCAGACGCAAATTGCATAGCCGAAATCATACCAGAGCTAGGCATAGGAGGAGTTTGTCTTTGAGGAGCACCCGGCGCTCTTGGATCAGCATTATATACAAGAAGAGCCTTATTGTCCGAGTTGGCATTTTTCCAATCGTCCGCAAACCCGGCGATCTGGTCCACTGTAGCTATATATGGCTGCTTAGGCGCAAGCGCTACAAACTCAGTGTTGGCCGTATTCCAGTAGTTATACATGCGCTGAGCATCTTTAGCATGACGAATTACGCCAACCCTTGTGACCTTGTCGTCTGATACAATCTCTTCGCCAGCAACAGCAATAATAGGGATATCTGGTGTTGCCCACTCTTCAGGCCCGTCAAGAATTTCTAACCCTGAAACAGTCCACATCTGAACCTTATGGGATTCACGCTCCCTTTGCTCTTTAATAAATGGCTCTACCTCTTCACGCTCTTCTTCACTCAAATCTTCAAGCGTAACCATCTCACCATTAGCTAGTCTGGCAATAGTTTTGGTAACCGGCGTCTTTTCCCAATATTCAGCAACTCTAACAGTCTTCTCGTCAAACCATTGGTCAACAGTGTCTTCATTCTCAAACTTATCCCAGTCGACGATCTGAGCTTTAGGCCAGCGTGATTTAAACTCTTCGCGCCCCATTCGTTCGTTTACAAAACAGAACCGGGCATCTGCCCTTGTGCTTAGTCTAGCGAGAGGGTCCCAGACAACAGCAAATGGATTATGAATAGGGCGAATGATAGCGTCTTGGTCAAACGTGTTGCTGTGAACGTAATCTGTCTCAATACGAAAATTACCAATACCACATGATGCTGCCTGAATGCCTGCTGTGATATATGGCTTGCCGGGCTTTGACCTCATCTCGATATTACGGATGATTCCCGAATACGTATCTGCAATGTCTTTGTCAGCACCGCCATCAACAGGTTTAACTTTAATGGACGGTCTATTACTTCTCAGATCACCTGTAACTTGGCGTACAGAAGCCGACAACTTATTGAAGGTAAGATAAGGGCGCTTCTCTTGGTCACGCTTTTGACGTTCAAGCTCTGGCCATTGATCACCCGCTAGGTTCTTTAGGTCATCTCTAGCGGCTTCCCGGTTCTCTCGGTCGCTCTCCCAAGCGGTTTCTGCCCGCTCTCGCACCTTCTGCATGAAGCCAGAACCGTCATTATCTCTATTAGTATCGGTATTTTCGTCCTGATGTGGCATTTACTCGCCTTAATCAACTTAAAGTAGGTACAAACCCCGTATATTGAGGCATCTTAATTCGTCTTACACGTTTAGGTGTTAGCCACCCATCCAGCCAGAACCGCCTCTTGACCGCTCATTCCCATAAAAACTACCATTATACTGCTTTTTAGGCAATTCAAAGCTAATACACATTAGCCCAAAACTATCAGCACCGTGAGAAGCCCAGTTATGGTTAGGTCCTAGCCCTATATTCCGTGCTTCGTCCCTCTTCTCGTGGTAAGCCGACAATGCAGCCATTCCACCCTTAGTAGTTTCTTCATTGATCCAGATGTTGGGAAATAACCGCCTAACAGCCTCCACACGCAGCATAGCGGCACCTGTACCTTGGTTCTTAACCACTTCAACGTCAAAACCTGCCGTCTTCAATGCACTCTCAAAACTCACACTATATACCTTATCACCCTGCACACCATCATGAGGGAGAATGCACAAAACATCACCGTACCCGTTCTTTCTCAACCATTGAACATGAGTAGCGAGAGGTTGACCTTGTGCCTCATAGTAGTCTAACACCTTGATTTGACTACCTATAAACTGAGCTATCCAAATGGTGCATGCGTCTGCTTTGTTGCCAGTTCCGCCAATATCCCAAAATGCTCTCAAGGTCATAAGAGGATCGGCAGCAACCACACCTATTCTACGCTCTTGTCTGGCCTTAGTTATATGCTTGGAGAAGTATGCGCCCTCATAGCTCGTCTTGAACGCTCCACCCCATACATGATCGTAATCATCAGGACGCTTCTCAAGGTCTTCTAAGCGTTCTTTTTCAAGTACTTCGGGAAAGAATGGGTTGTCTTGGAAGTTTAGCTCGATAATCTTTGAATCTTTAGGTGGGTTGAGCACAAACCGCTTGTGTGTAGCGCTGCTCTCTATCTCTGGATTCCATGTGACCCAAATCTCTGAATCATGCTCACGTACCGTAGGGGTGATGATACGCCATGACGATTCTAACACGCCTTCAGCCTCATCAATCCATAATAACAGGATTTTAGCTTTAGATTTCAAGCTAGCAAGGTTTCTAACAAGCCCCACAAACTTATACGATACCTTACCGCATTTGGTGCGAATATACTTCTCACCGATATCAAATAGATCATCAAGCCACTGCTCGGACCTGATAGCCGCCTTAACTTCCGCCATAGAGCTTTCATCAAGCGAATTCATGTACTCACGGCCACATACAACAATACCTGATCTACCAGCAGCAGCTGCCCTCACAGCGAACACGGCGGTCATCTTGGCAAAAGACATTGTTTTGGCCGACCCTCGACCACCTCTAGCCCCACGGTATCTAGCCTCACCTGTAAACACTGGTATTAGCTTGGGGGGAAGCTCGACCTTAACCTTCATCGTCACTCTTAGGGGCTACAAGCTCTATCTGAGTTACCTGTATAGGGTTATCTGCTTGGCCACCATGATTAACAGCGACTTTATCACCATACCTTGTCCCATGGAACTTAGAGGCTACCCACTTGCGAGCGTCGATACGAAGCTTAAGTCTTATCGGGTCATCAGTAGTATTGTCTGCAATATCAATGATTTCATCAGCAAAGCCCTCTCCTTGAGCCTCTCTTGCGCGAGCGTATTGTTCTTGGAAAAGCTTATGTGCATCTAACCATCTGAAAACAGTGGAGATATTAGGGTATCCGTCCTCGGCGCATATCTTTCTAAGGCTTACGCCTTCAGTTATACGTACACAGATACGGCTTGTTATCTCTTCGTTGTAGTCGCTAGGGCGTCCCATAGGTATTATAATCTCTCTTCGTCTTCAATGATTGTTTGTATTGTTTTCACGCTATCCAATGCTTCAAACAATGGAGCATCCACCAGCGTTAAATTCACCTCAGGACTTAAGTCTAAATACTCTCCCCTGTTTATTGATTCTTCTATGCCTAGCATAGCTGCTTCGATTGCATCTTGTTCAACTGTCATGAGTATCACTCCTAACCATGTAACGACACTACACCTCATGTGAATTAATATCAATTATCCATTTGACATATGACATAGTCATACATATAGTGGACCCATCAAAGGAGAGAATTGATATGACTGAAACACTACAGGAAATCCACGAAGCAATTGAAACTATGAAGGCTACAGGCACCGGTGACGGCTATAGTAAGAATGGCAACGGTTATATATACACCAAATTATCAGACGGAATACCCTTAGCAGAAGTTCATTTTCATCCATTCGGGGTATGCGGCACCCCCGACCTTAGAATTACAGCCACAGCCCCAACATTTAAAGAAGCGTGTGAAGATTGCACTCGTCAATGGTTAGCTCATAAAACCACCCACGAACTAGACCGCGTCAAGGATATGGCTTTAAAGATTATTGAACTTACATTCCGTAATAATGAATGCTGCGAGAGTGCTTTGCGTGGTGAAGGATTTACCCACGACGAAGTAAAAAAACTTGGTTCGAGAGCGTCTACCATGGCCGGTGATATGGCTGATGGTGCACCTTTTATTATTCTAACATCTAACTCAAACCAATAAGGTGGAGAGGGTTTAACCGCCCTCCCTTTCCTTACATCATTTATTGCGGTGAGGTTGGTGCCTCATCTTTAACGATGAATATATCATAATCAGCCACCACAGCCGTAGTCGCTCCATTACCTTTAGCATCCAGCCAAATATCTGTTAGGGCTGGCACAATGATTGGCACATCATACCTGAGTTAATATCAAATGTGTAGTTTAGCTTGGGCGTCTACTAAGTTTTAATCTACTACCAACAGAAGCCGTAATGTTATCTGTGCCGGTGTTATTCTCCAACCAGACTTCAACTCGATCACTTATATCCATGACCACTTCAGCGAAAATTGTGATGTTTTGAGTGCCCGGCGGTCTTGAGCCTACCGTATCGGTAAATGTAGCTATATACGTTTCTAAATCTACGTAAGCAGACGCGCTATCATCCCAATGCCTTAACACAACAGAAATATCATCCGCATCCGTACCTACCAATGTCACAGAGCCAGCAACATCCATTGTGATGGTTTCCGCTGTTTGGCTCTCAATCGCGTTACTGGCACTCTGTGTGAAATGCTCCAGTAAAGAATATGTTGTTGTACCGGCCATTTTTACAGGCGTGTTGATTGTACTGATTACTGTTGCTGATGACGTTGATACGGTCCAGACGCCGCCGATATGGGTGTTAGGAATACCCGTACAATTCCTAAACAATGCTTTGCGGTTAGATGCCGATATACCTGTAATAGCGCCCGATGCGGACGGGTTTGTCCTGAAATTCGCTAAGAAAAATGCATTGTCATTAACAAAATCTGCTTCTGCGAAATCAAACACAACCGACGCGTTGTCGATACTGAGCGCGTTCATATCTGATCTTAATGAGCCAGCGATGGAAAGACTAGCGCCACCCTGAAAGAGGGTTACACCCGATTGCTGGCCCAGCGTGATGGTTGTCAGAACAGTCATACCGCCCGCCATAGTGCCGTCAATGGTCAAGCCTTTAACCACACCTGTCGCGCCGAAATAGACAAACCCGACCCCTGTCATGAGTATCTGGCGATAACTATCCACTAAGCCTAAATCGACACATTGAGTGAAATTAACTTTGTCCATTTCAAGGGCATTATTGTTCTCAGCGTTATCAAGATCAAAGACTTGTGAGCTTGTGCCCGTTACTTTTATATCTAGGCTGGACAACAGGAACGGACCACTGAAAACACCATCATCAATAAACATTGTGTAATTGTTCTCAGTGCTGAATAGGCCGGTTACATTAGCCCCCTCACCACTAATTGTAGCACCAGCTTGAGGTATCGTTATTTGTGTTGTGCCCATATCAATAAAAGCATCAACAACATACCGTTTAGCGCTGTCAAGCGTGGCTGGGAAATCCGAAGCACTCCTGATGAGAATCTCAATATCCGGCGTTTGTATCCGTTTAGTAAACCTAGCCATTAGGAGGTGCGCTCCGTGATCCTAAAAGTTGTACCTGTCGCGTTGAAAGATATAGAGCTTAACGTTGAACCGTACCCCTCTTCCATAAACCCTTCATTCGGTGCAAACGTAACGCCGTCAATAGTGCCGTTAGACGCACCTATGTTTAATATCTCATACCCTAGCGCGCCCGACGTCGTGGAGCCTGTTGTGGTGCTAGTGGTGATATCAGTGCTGTTGATTGAGCCGGTGCCGGGGCTCGTTGGGAGCGGGTTAGAATCGCTAACAAGAACACGTGCACCCGTAGAATCCACCGTATAAATTACTACATCCGTCATTTGGTACCCCTTGGATTATGGTAGGGCGGTGCCACAAAGCATTAACACCGCCCTACTTTGTCGACTGGGGAGAGAGAGATCAAAACCAGCCGAGGCCGCGCAGTTTCGCCAATCACAACGATACAGGGGCACACATATTATATATTTGAGTTATATTATTTGGTCAATGAGATATCCAGACGTGCCTTGAGTTTATCAGCATGATCTAGCTTTGATAGCTCTTCAGCCTCTAAGAGCGTCCAAGGTTGTTCTGTTGAGCCGATTTTGAATGGCAAATTTAAACCATCCCACTCATCAGATTCAAAACCGGTACCCTCACAAGACAAGCACAAAGCATGCGCTTCGGAAGCGGTTACACCTCCCAAAGTTATAACTCTACCAACAGTAAACAAAAACTGACACAACTTTCGTTGCCGTGGCGTCATTCTCGACCACTCGTCAATATAATCGACATCCGTCATTATGTTACCTGTTGCGGGCTTAACTGCGTCATTACCTAATTGCTCTATTGAATCTGTCATGCTGTTTTCCTCTCAAACATTTCTTTCGTCCAAATACTATAACCTAAACGCTTAATTGTCTCACCGAAAGATTGATCGAAATCACCCATTTCACGATCAACAGCGCAAATCTTTTTACCGCCAACAAAAGAGCAAATTAATCTGCCGCAGCTCCAATATTTAATATCCCTCTCACTAGCACCATCCTTTCGGCACTCTTTCAAGAAAGCATGTGTTTCAGTGCATTTATCAAGCTTAACAACATCAACTGCTAAAGCTAAACCCGGCTCGTCAAAGCTTTCCCAGCGCTTCCGGTTTATATATCGCTCTACATGGAGGCAGGAGCGGTCCTTGAGGTCCCTTAACTCTTTTGCGTAAGGTATTAGGCCTTGCATAGCTGCGAGCTTCTCAGGAGTGTCTAATTCCTCCCAGTAATTAAAGGCCGCTGACTTTGTACCTTTAGGACCGGGCGGATAACTCTTCCAAAACACCTCAAAGCTCTCAGAGTATTCCTTGCGGACTACCTTGGTTGCTTTCGTCTTGGTTGCTGGCTCCATGTTATAAATGCAATCAACAATCTGATGATCAGGGATTTGAGCGGTTCTCATGCTATCGATGAGGGTTATGTATTTAGACATCTAATCATCCTCTTGCGGCAATAAAGCTTGGCGGGCCACTTGTCTTGCTTCACCCAGCATATAATTCGCATAATCCGCTTCGGGCATATCAGCGGTTGCTAGAGAGGGGTTTCCAGTGTGAATATACGTGATGCATTCCAGTTCCTCGCGCAGTCTATCCACCTCATCAAGTAGGTATTGAATGTCAGAGGGTGAATTGGTTATGAAGGTGGCGTTGTCCTTGCTTATTTCCACATAAGTCTCGTCGATCCGTCCGCCGTGTGATATTATAACCTCGGGAAACTCTATACCGGAGTATACACCCCCCTCCATCCGATGCGTTTTAACGGTGCGTATCGTTACACCCTCACTATAATCTACAGTATCAGTCGCCCAAGGTCCCGGGGTTGCTTTTGCTAGGCGGTCTTTTATTTCGTCTAACTTACTCATCCGAGCACCCTCCAAATTAAGTACAATCCTCCACCTAAAAATGCCACCAGAAGTGCGACGGCGAAATAAAACCCGAATATTGCATTTTTCATAGCCAGATCAGCGCGGGCTGCCTGATAGGAATCAATCTTCTTTTGCTGTTTTGTCGCCCTTAACTCTTCTTGCTGCCTCAATGCTCTTCCTAATACCTTACTCATCGTCTAATCCCTCTCCGTGGTCACAGTCTATTTCAATCTTAACGCAGGCCAGAACTTTATCTTGATGCGCTTGGTGATATGTTTCCGCATTTCTAAACGAATCGTGCAGGCTTAAATCGCAATCTCTTACATTAATCCAGACAGTGCGCTTAATACGGGGTTTTACTTCTATGAGGTCATTGCCGCTACCGTGTATTGATGTTGAGTATTGGCCGTCGTGATACCATTCCTCAGAAGTCCATCCAGCTTCAATGCGGACAGCTCCATGTATTGCGTATCCGGGGCATCCGTCAGTGGCGTAAATTCTAACTTCTCTACCGTCTCGGGTTTTATATGTCTTATCTTTTGAGATGGTCATGACTGTTTCCCCATAGCTGCTGATAGGAAAATTCGCCCTATATTTGGTTCGCCTTTTTCTATTCGCGCTCTTATGTCTTCTAGAAGAAGGTTTATTGCTTTGATATTAAGCGCTGTTTCGACGATATAATCTTCAGCGTCTTCATATCTGAATGCGACATCTGCTTTGATCGCGGCAAGACGGCCTCTGTTAATTGCCTCGTCACTCAGTATATGAATCCGTACAGCGTCGGCTATGTCCTTAACATCCATCACATGATGTTTATCTTGAGCCTCAAGGGCGTCATTGATCACTTCAGCTAATGCATCAGTATTGTCTTTATCTTTGTTCATTACTCTCTCCTATAATATAGTTCCCTCTAGCGAGGTGCGTATCCTTCGTTTCACTTCGGGCCGCTAAGTATTCATCTCTTGCCATACAGGCACAACATTAGCAAAAAACATGTCGTGAGGGTCGCGACACCCTTCTATACTTGTAATTCGGAACCAGACTGTACTAGTTTTCATTGCAGCTTCAATAAACCAGCCTACTTCTGGCATTTGATCAAATGGTTTGAATCCGTGGACATTATAAACATTGCTCTCCATGTCGCATTTATCCCAGTATATTGCATTTCCCCAATATCCGCCCATTACATCATCCGCCTCTGGCGGCTCTGTTAGCGCCTCTACTGGTGGCTTGAAATTTAAAATCGTTAGAACGCAGTCTGCAATTCTTTTAATTACACTCATAATCTCTCTCCTTTATGCCTCTAACGAGGTGCGTGTCCTACGGGCCGCTAAGTTCGGTGCTCCGTCACATACTTTTTGGCCTCATCTTTGGTCAGCTCTTCGCCGCTCCAATCGTTGTGAATAGGCCCATCAACGCGGTCGATCATCTGGCAAAAGTACTACCTTTTGATCGGCTGTATCTTGTTGGGTCATTGCGCTGGTTGACGCGCCAAGGCTAAAATACGCTTTCATTAAACCGAGCGTGGTACCGTCTTTGATATCCCAACCCTCCAGCGTACCCCACTTTAAAATCAAATACTCTCCCGTGTTATTCATCTCATTCTCCTTTATGTTTTTGCGATATTTCATTCCAAAGGATGTTTACAGCCTCTACCGTAAGCTGAAATTTTTCAGCTTGGTCTAATCGTGCAATTTGCTCGTCGGTAGTTTTTTGACTGTAAGCACTCCTATTTAAAACTCTAACTCGTCTCTCATAAATAGCTCGGCGTTTAGCGAATATGCGGGCTAGTTGGTACAATGTCATTGCTCTCTCTGTGTTTAATTTCGCTCTTCATTGCTTTGGTTGCGTGGCTATAAGCCGCCATCTTATCCGAAGCTCGGTCAAGTGCGTCGTTAATTTCGATACCTAAAAGCGCATTACCGTCCATATAGCTGCAAACGTCAGCAACCTTGCCACCCATCCGGGTAAGCTTTCGGTCGATCATGCTTACCGTGTTGGCTAGGTGTGAATCCTTCATGTCACGGACTTTGATAGTGTCGCCGTCCTTCATTTTCCAGACAACATCTCTAAATCTTAAATCATCTTTCATCACTCTCTCCTTTGTTTCTAAAATAGCGACACCACTGCGCTTATTAAGCCGCTTACCGAGATAACAAGCCCCACAACAATTATCGCAACCAATGCTATTACCATTAGTAGTGCTGGGATGTCTGTTAATATGTAATGGATTTTAATTTCTTTAAACTTATTCATTTTCTTTTCCTTAATCTATAATTGTAACGACAGTGTTACCTTCAAGAACTAATTTATAACCATGGCATTTAACGCGTGTTGCGCCTAACTGCATGGCCGCTTTAACTGTGCCTGTCATAAGCTCGTCACGCTGTTTTTCGAAGTCGAAGCCGTAATGCCTCTCTAAAAACCTAATCACCGCGTGGTCGCTTACTCTTGGCTTCTTGCGGGCATCAATTAGTAGCTGCCTAGCTTCCTTTAATTGAATAGCGATCTTGCTAATCTTTTGCTGTGTGGGAAGCATAAGAGCGTTTAAATGTTTAAGCTCTTTTTCTAACGTCTCCACAGTAGCTTCGCACTTAGCCTCTTTACTCATCTCATTCTCCTTTAATACCTAGTTATCGTTCTTCCACAGCGTCACCGCCATTTAAGGCCCTTAGGTAATTCAGCGTGCCAAGTCTCTTCTATTATCTCAATGTCAAGGCGCTCCGTGCATTTGTAAGCCTTCCAGCCACAAGGAAACTCGTAGCATTCCCATACACCATAAGTTCGCGCCCATTTGTCACCTTCATTAGGCCATAGGCTCACTTTTTCCCAAGTTTGTATCTTTGTGTGAAGCATCTTACCAAAACCCCAAACCCATTTAGGGCCTGCCGGTAGAGTACCATTCCCGTACCTCCAAGGTATAATATGTAAACTCCACTCTAGCGGTTGCTTTTTAACCATCTTACTCTCCTGTAATTGTTGGGGGCTCGTCTTCGATTGCGCCGTTCTTAAATGACACATTACAGTTCATGATTGTCGTGCTTTCAGGAGCGCACACCTGCGTTAAACCTACCAAGGCAGTAAGTGCCTTCTCACGCAGACAAACATCTACATTCGCGGTGATAATCTCTATAATCCCCTTTCGTGCCTCAGCCATTACCTCTGCGGTCATTGCTTCAGATGTTACACAAATTGCTGTTTGCTTTGGTTCGTTGTCCGTTTTCATAGTCGTTGTCCTTTAATTGTTGTTGTGCCTCTAGCGAGGGGCGTGTCCAGTAGGTCCGCTAATGCGTGGATGGAAGCGTCACACGGTAAAAATACTCGCCGTTGCCCTTATCCTCGAACTCATAAGATGAGCGAAAATGCTTATCCATAGATGCGCGTTCTTCATTTTTCCACTGCTCGCGTGTTAATGAGCATTTATATGCATGCTCCAGCATCACGGCTTTAACGTGGTCAGCGCCCTTGTCGCTGTTAGCGGTATATTCATAATGACAATCGCCATATCGGCGCTTCTGCCCTGCGTGTGTGCAACTGAATTTTACACCATCAACATTCACTATAACTGCATCTTCCATTTCAATCTCCTTTTGTACCTAGTTACCGTTCTTCGTTTCTTACGCGCATACGAAAGCTTCCGGGTCACCTCCCCTCCCACAGCCGGTGCCGTTAAGAGGATCATTAGGTCAACTATCAAGAGTACGTATACCAGACATATGTTTTATCGTGCATCACCACGCCTCCCCCTTCTATTATAAAGCCGAAGAAGCCAATTAGGGGTTCGTTCTGTCTGCTTTGCCTCAGAGCGTTGAAACTCAGTCGGCGGATCGGAAGCTTGCATCCCTGCGTAAAAGTTCTCCCGTACTCAATCAGCTTCTTGGGGAGAAAGCTGCAAAACTCGTGGGAAAACATTTAACTTGGCTTGGTGAGTAGTATGGGTTACGTTTGCCCCACCAAGGGCGATACGGCGTTTCCAAATACCATATCAGTCGTCTTTGAGCCTCGGGATGTTTAACGCATCGCCGGGGCTTTATTATGTACGCACGTTCAGTCTTCGATAGCAACCCGCCATACGCGAAAGCCACCGGGTACGCACCTCGACATGAAATTCCACCCAAGACGATTCGAGGCGTATGTGTAAGCCGCGTTAGCGCCCTTACAGAGCCGTAGTATATGCTCTTTGTCGGTCCTCTCGAAGAATATTGAATCACCAATCTCCATCTCAACGAATGGGTATTTTGCTGTAAATGTGCCTTTGCGCTTATGGGTTCCCGTAGTGAAGTCTGGAATGGGAATGTTTTTATCTATCGTATATTGGCTCATTTCTCTCTCCCTGTGAAGTCTTCATGTGGACATATTAAGCACACTCAATCGTCTTTGGCAAGCTCTTTTAGTCTAGAAATAATTACACCTTCACGACGCCTTACGTATTCAAGCTCTGCAAGTAACACATGCTGTTCAGCCTCTTCAGCCGTCTCGTGGTAATCGATCCATTTATTCATGAACTTTGACCGCCAATTCTTCTTCTTGCTGTTCTCGTAGTATGTCACGCCACGAATGCCGCTTTTGCTTTTAACTGGCTTACCTGTTGCGGCTGTAAGGCTTACACCGTGCGGGTTACTCATGATTCTCTCCTTTGTTTTTTGGTAGAATGTGGGTCCCATGATCAATCCATCCTTTATCGATAAGCCTCATAACTTCACCCTGAGGTACAAGAATACAATCACGTTGGTTGCAATCATTCTCTCTAGGTAAAACCAATCTAACAATGCCGCCTGTCCTGATCAACGTTGCTTTAGGGCGACAGGCCTCCACCCAGTATTCAACCTCCCCACATACTGCGGGGCAATCTAAAATCGAAATGTCTGCTGTAAGGCTTACACTGGGGATGTTACTCATTAGGTTCTCCTTTATTGCTAAACCTATTCTCTAAAAATGACCCTATGAAACCGATAAGCCCTATCGTTAACAGTACTCCTATGATGGGTACTATCATGAATAACCCAATGATTTCAAATCTATGCCATTCAAAGCCACCGTAAATAGTCCACACCACAAAATGATAAAACAACACCGGCAACTCTAGAACCAAATACACGCTGAAAGGAACTAACGAAAACCATACCGACATACTCATCTTGAACCATATTGAATAATCAGGCATCGCTCTCTCCTCTAGCTTTCAACATGGCGTCGGCTTGTTGGTAGGCCCATTTTGCCCGGTCGTGTTGATGGTGACTGTGCTCTTCAAGCTCTCCCGTCCCTATAGCTTGCCCAGCGAAATAATCCCTGAGAGATTTGTCTGATGCTAAACCGCCGCTCTTCACAAGAGCCCGCTCGTCACACTCTACCATAAAACGCTGAGCCGTTTTGTTTTGGGATAGCTCGTTGTCGCGCTGTCTTTTGGCCTTGTACCCATCACAAGATTCCCACTCTAATACAGTACAGGTTTTTTTCCCAAATTCGCCGCATATTGCGCAACCAAAAGGCCAGCCGATTGATTTACTCATCACTCTCTCCTTTAATAATTTCTATTATTGAATTTCGCCCTGTAACGTATCCCCGAATGATAACAACTCACTCAGTAGGTCCACAACCTCGTCATCGTCCAATGTCTCTTTCCATGACCCGATAAGGCTTAATATCTCTGGACCGGCTCCATGTAGCTCTAGGGCTTTGTAAACTAGGCCGTTGTATTTAACTTCCGCTGGTGTTGGACTGCTCATTGTTTGATTCTTTCATGTTGACTTTACGGTTCTCATAAGGCATTTTACCTATTCGAAGTGAGTAGCAACCTGGTCCCGACATCTAAGATTCAGGAAGTAAAAATTCTAAGCCAGCATTGGTTGCGCCCTTTGCTGGCTTTATAATGCCAGCTACTCATCACTCTCTCCTTTAATAATGTCGTTGCATATGGACACTAAATGCCCTCTGAACTCTGTCATCTTATTGATAGCGGCTATAGCACCGTTATTGATGTTTCTTACGCCTTGCTCCCATGCGCTAATGGTATTGGTTTTATAACCTAGAGACTCTGCAAATGCTTTCTGTGTTAGTCCTAGATCTAACCGAATGTCTTTAACTTCTTTAGGTGTCATCTTTGCCCCCTCATTGAGTGCTCCGTACATAAAATAACTAACAAAAAACCAACATGAAACGTAGCAATATATGTTGATATCGTGACGAGTAGTTCCATTATTCACTCTCCTCCATTCTTTAACATGTCGTTTCTGATTGTTGATCTTAGCCAATCGTACCAACTGATCATTTCGCCAGTCTTTGGGTCCATTGGGAATCCGCCGCCGTAACCTTTCTTGATAGTCATTAGGATATGGCGGCATTGATCGTCCGTTAGCGACGTTGCTTTCGCTTCGTTCCGAGCCGTTTCTTCTTTGTCACTCATAATTTCTCTCCTTGATGGGTCCAATGGTAAATAGTGCCGCTGTGGTTGATATCTCATCCAAGTTCTTCTTGAACTGTTCAGGGCTCATTAAGTAGCTGTCACGCTTAGGGTTGATTATCTCCCGTAGGCTATGCGCAATATTCTCAGCGTCTATCAGGTCCAGATTTGAGGAAATATGCGAGCAACGATCTAAAAACTTCGCTGCCCTAGCAATTGCTTCTCTCTCTTTATTGTTCATCATTCTCTCCTTATCCGATATTTAGCTTGTCAGACATGTAAATTTTAAGCTCAGATTTGTGTAACCGTGCTGAACTTATAAGCATCATCATGCTCTCGCGCTTTTCTGTAAAAGACAATTCAATCCCTACTTTATTAAGCCGAACAGAAATATCCTTTAACTGTAGACAAAGCTGCTGGGCATCATCAATATCTTTCTGATATTTATCGTTAAACATTTTCATCATTATCTCCTTTGATAACCTCACTCTATATGACTAGGTCATACAGTCAATAGCTAATTAGGGAAATATACGAATCGTATGTCATGCATTTGTAATGATAGGTTATTATCTTTAAATTGCCGCTAATATAGGCGTGTAAGAATCGTGCATTAAGCACAAATGGTGATTTTTGATAGACAAAAGAAAACCCGGTGGGGGGCCGGGCTTGTTAGTTTATTCGCAATGTACGCTCATACCGAAATTGGTATAGGTGTTTTGTATCCTACAGGAACACAGTTAACAAGATTTGATTCGATAATGAAATAAAACGCGTCTGGGTGTTGAGGAACATCCACCTTTAAAGGAGTGGCTACAACGCCATAATAACCCCGATCCTCCCAATACTCCTCGATCTTGGAGCAAGACTGCTTGCATTCATAATAGCAGTCACCACGCTTTTGTGTTGATCCAACCATTACTTTAACTCCCGTTCTTTTTTAAAATGAGGGGCATTGCGGCAACCTCGGTTCTGGGCCTGCGTACTTAAGCTTGCTAAATTTCTTTCGAGATCGACACGGGTTGTTGACAAACAAAACGCTTTTAAGATCATGCCGTACAGCGTGCGCCTCGGAACCATAAATTACAGTAGCGTGACTACGCCCCCCTAAAATCCGTCCTATTTCAGAGATGGATGCTCTACCAATTCTACTAGCGTGGTACATTACCCAATGTCTAGGGCCAACGAATTTTTGAATCCGGCTAGGGCATTTAATTTCCTCAACACTCACGTCATAGATTTTTGACGCCTCCCTCATCAAGCTCCTAACTGTTCTCTTTTTAAATCGCTCGATTGCCATTAATTTATAACGTTCTTCACGGGAATTTTTGTAAGTAAGCGCTTTCCCATCAATTTGAACGCTGCTTGTTGTTGTTATATCGTACATAATTCTCTCCTTTAAATTCCAATTTCTAGTATTACAGCTCCACCCTTGATGACATCGCCAACCTCGTAAGAGGGAATCCAGTCGGCATCATCCACACCAATCGCATCAACAATACCGTCTTGACCACTTTTAAACGCGGCGATCATATTATCGCGATCTCTACGGCGCTTATCCGGCGGGTGAAATGTTATCTTGACTGGTAGTTTTACGGTTTTAGCCCATATAAACCCACCTTTAGGGCCAACAATGCTATTTGCAATCATGCAGCAATCAAATCGATATGCCTTGGCTAACCGCGCCTTTCCCGCCCAGCTTCTTTTATACTGGTTAGGGGACAGTTTAGGGTTTGGGTAAGGTAATTGAATTTTAATCATCGCAACCAACCCATTTCCAAGTACAACACCCATAAGGAGTGCAAAGCCTGTTACCCCAAACTAGATAACCATCAGGAAGCGAGTACTCACGCCACTCGGTTATACCGAGAATAGATGAATTTAATTTAATCATACTCATTGTGAAGTGGAGACTAAGAGTTTCGCGCCTAACTATGTCATTAGCGGTGTCACCGGATCTGTAGGCGGGCATTTCAAGAGGCTTTTCAGGCTCCTCATGCTCCCATCTATCTAGCTTGCGCCAAGCATACCAGCCAAACCAGACCTTACGATTACCAATCTGGGTAGGGAGCCATGCAAATTCTTTATTCCACTCAGTCATAACTCTCCTCCTTTGTTTTTTTGAAAAAACCTGCGATCAAAACCATGGGTATTAACGGCCAAGCGGCACCTAATAGAATAGGCATCCATGTTAACAACGAAAATTTTGTAGCGCCTATTTTTTTGGTGCCCCTTGATTTATTGAAAACAATATCAATAACCCTTCCAATGAACGAGGTATACCAAAAAACTACTAAAAACAGAAGGTAAACCTTCCACCATGTATCAATAACAATCATGTTTCACCTCTCAAAATTCTAGTCATGGCGTCACGTAGCTCTCTTGTGACTTTACGTGTGTTTCCATGATATCTGAACTGATAGGCCTTGTGAGCCTTTGCGTAGAAATTAGGCATGGTCATTTCATTTTCCTCTCAACTGTTCCGTCAAATTTCTTCTTGAATTCCTTATTGAATGGGCGAGATTTCATTTTCTGTTTAGGATTATTCTTCTTAGGACGATCTCGGTTCACCTCGAAACGACGGTTTTTCGACATATATTCTTGGTCCGAACGTGTCTTTTCTAAATGGTGTTCCCGGCAAAGATAAGCAGCGTTCTCTAGTGTAGCGCCGCCCTCTAATCCGCATGCTCGGACATGATCCAGCTCTTTAGCTACTTGGTCACAGGCATCAGGGAAGCGGTCTTTAATATCGGCTGACATAAGATGCACCTCGCAGAAACCACCAGACCGCTTTAATGCTTCACGCTTCACAGATATAGGGAATTCCTTGCGGCTCATATCTTCCGCCCTAGCTCATTCCACGACTGTAAATCAAGTTCAGCCGCAATGCTTCTTGTGCCGTTAAGCTCTGATAGCTTCTTTTTAGATATCGATATTCTAACCGCGTGGATGTGTTTGCGCTGTGATGCGACGAGGCGGGTATCAAACTTATTCACGGATTTGATAATGTCGCGTGTGGCCTTTTGCGCCCATGTAGTGAAATCACTCATCGCTCTCTCCCGTTAAAATGTTGAAATAATCAGTGATAAGCAACCCGTAAAGGGTGTGACTCTCCACCCCAAATTTCTCGCAATTATGTAGCAGTTCCAATCTTTTTTCATGCGGGATACTTCCGCGCGCAACCCAACCATCAACACTTGATGAGCTAGTCATTCCAGCAGCTTGAGCCACCTGATGACGTGACCTGAACAGGCCAATTATCTCTAATACATTTTTATTCATGAGATTATGTTAGCGTAAATATTATTATTGCGCAACGCCTTTTATGGGTTGACCTTGTTTTAAGGGTGTGTCAGTGTGGGGTCATCAAAGGAGAGATTGGTATGCCATATTTTCAAGACGAAGCGTCTATCAGATACATTACACACACGGACGATAACACAGACGATGACGATGGGAAGTTAAGCGGAAACGTTGGAACTGTAAGCGCTAGCTTTCAAGGTGACGGCGCTGACGTGCTTATTTGGGGTACTGACGGAGCAACATTAAGTCTAACAATTAGCCAGATGAGGCACCTTGCTAGCGTATTTATGGAAGTCGAGAGAATTCACGCGTCCAACCAAAAGGTGAAATGATATGTCTAGCAAATACATGGTCGGCACTAAAGAGTACTATCGTGCAGGCGCTTGGAATGCATTAAAAGACGCGAGGGCGCTTTATGACGTCAACTCTAGCAGGGGTGTTGCACAAGCAATGCACATATTTAGAGTTTGCAGACAGCTTTCAAAAATGAATCCTAAAACTAAGACGTTATTAGAAAATAGAGCCGAACACGAAAAAGAGTTCATGAGGCGTCAAAAAACTTGGAATCCTTGGGCTCAATAGGAGAGAATGATGAGAAGATTTAAGAGGGCATTAGGCGACGCAACAGTAGCCCTAGTTATATTTGCAATTGCCGTCGTTGTTTTAAATATCCCATACGCTGGGTAATAATTTACAGGAGAGATATTATGGAAACCAAAGAAGAATTTGAAGAGAATGCGGCTCGCATTTTTATAAGCTTGAGTAATTTAAAGCATTCTCTCGACAAAGCCCCGATTGAAACAGTCCAATATATTTACGATAAGATTGATGCAATTAATAAGCTATCAATGGGTATTATGCTTAGATGTGATGTGTTCAACGAGGCATTAGACGGTAGAGATGAGATTGAATTAATGAAAAAGGCAGGAATGTAATGAGTGGAATAACGCCAACAACAACTAAAATACTAAACGGGCCTCTAGACCCTAAGCACGTAAGCCAAAGAAACCAATCTGGACGTTCTTTGTCTTATATTGAAGGCTGGCACGCCATCGCGGAAGCTAATCGAGTGTTTGGGTTTGACGGATGGGATAGAACTTTAACCACGTGTGAGTGTGTCAACCAAAAGGAACGCAAAATAGGAGCCGCAAAGAATGATGGTTGGGGTGTAACTTATATCGCCCGCGTCCGCATTCTTGTTAGATTTGGCTCTACAGAGACGACGCGAGAGGGTTGTGGTGCTGGCCACGGGATCGACAGGGATTTAGGTCAAGCACACGAGAGCGCTATCAAGGAAGCTGAAACCGACGCTATGAAGCGCGCGCTTATGACTTTTGGGAATAAGTTCGGCTTGGCTCTTTACGATAAGACGCAAGCAAATGTGAGGGCTGAGGATGGTCGCTTGCCTAATGCAAAAGCAAAACCTATCGCGGATAAGATAAATAAATTGATAAACGAAAGTGTTACCGTGGAGCAGCTCGACCTTAATTGGACAGAGATTGTAGACGAATACATGAGTTTAATTCCTAAGGGCTGGGAGCAGCCGCTAATGGATAAATACGCAAACAAACGAGACGAATTAAAGGATAAAATGTCATGACCCAAACAACAACAGTCGCAGAACGCATTAGTGATTTATGGGCTAAGGCGTGGGTTAGAGAGTTGGGGCCGGACGCTACCCTAACCGGGGTAGAGCAGGGAAAGTTATATATGTTGGTTCAGCAAGCAAAAGCGGAAGCGCTAACACGGGTCAACTTAGAGAAGGACTCACTAAAATGAGTAGTATCAACAAAATAATTTTAGTCGGAAACATTGTGCGCGACCCGGAAGTTAGAAGAATGACCTCAGGGGATTCTCTGTGCAATCTGACTGTGGCTACATCTGAGCGCTGGAAAGATAAAAATACCGGGGAGCGTAAGGAGAAATCCGAGTTTCACCGCGTCGTTATCTTCGATGAGAATATCGTGAAGGTGTGTGAGAATTATCTTAAGAAGGGTTCTAAAGTCTATCTTGAGGGTGCCTTGCAAACACGCAAATGGACAGACCAAAGCGGTGTAGAGAAATACAGCACTGAAGTTGTTTTGCAGAAATTCCGGGGTACGCTTGTTATGCTTGATAGCAAAGGCGGTGGTGGAGAGGCTCCACAGACTACAGCTAGCAATGAGGGGCGCCAAAAGGAATTCCACAACGCAGACTTAGACGACCAAATTCCGTTTATTAGGTGGTAGAATGTCAGATAGACACGTTATATCAATCTACAACCAAGAGCAGCTTTCAAAGGCTTTTGAGGGCATGGGTTGGCTAAAAGATAAGATTGGCCAAGGGTGGTGGGTGACATTCACCCGTCGCCGGTCCGATGCCCAAAATAACTTAATGTGGAAATGGTTAGGGATTATATCCAAGGAACTGCTTTGGTGTGGTCAATACTGGCCAGATACAGCATGGAAGGATTGCCTAATGCATGCTTTTGCTGGTGGTCAGTTTATGCCGGGAACGGATGGGGGGATGGTGCCTATCGGTAAAAGTACATCATCGCTGGGTAAAGCAGAGTTTAGTTTGTTTATGGATAGTATCGACGCATTCGCAGGCCGTGAAGGAATAGAGCTTCCGAATCAGAAGGTAAAGGAATCTGGTGGCTAACTGTCACTAGACGGCGGGTTGAGTGCTTTGTTCCCTCCTTAGCACTCCCCGCCAAATTAAAGGAGAATAAGATGAGTGACGAGCTAACAAAAGTAATCGAGGGCGCTTTAAGGGAGACCGGGGTCGCTCCGATTTTAGATAGTGACGGCGCGTTTATCGCTAAAGCTGTACGTGAATACATGCTGAAAGAAGAGGCTATGACGCGAGAAGGATTGCTTGCTGCTATGACCGTTCTTGAAGGTTTTTTGGAATGGCACGACAATCCCGACAAATATGAGTCGGGCTATGGAATTGAGTGTTCGATGTCTATGCGTGAATGGCTTGTTAAAGACGACCGCGCAATGATTAAGACTGCGCGAGGCGCGCTCAAAGCAACACTAGGAGAACCCAATGAGTGATAGTAAAATGATGCCGCGAGTTCCACTTTTAGCTATGTTGCAGGCTTACAGCGAGGCGCAATCAACATGCCCGCTGGGGCAGGATAGGCGCGCATTTCGATATCAAGCCATGTATGACGCAGCCCCAGATCAAACAACCACCAGCCTAGTTCAGGTGAAGCGGTTGGTTTGGGATGATTATGGACCAGCGGGGGCTAGGGCCATTACAAAGTCTGGGGATTATCTTATTCAGCAAGATATTGCTGGCGAATGGAGCGCTTGGAACGAAAATGTCGATGGTTTTGAAGCGGCTGAGTACACAAAGAGCTCCGTAATCGCCGCATGTCAGTCCGACTACGAGCAACGCATACTGTCTGGGATCGTGTTATGAGTAAACTTAGCGAACGTATTGCAGCTTTGACAGGGCCTTGTAGAGAGATTGATGCGGAGATTGAGCGCGTCACAACTACAGGCTACGGAGCTATACCAACACCCTCGTTCACTTCCTCACTAGACGCTATAACACAGCTGATAGAGAAGGGGGGGCATATGTGGGTATTAGAGCAAGGCGGCAAAAACCTGTACTCATGTCAAGTTTGCACCAATGGAGAATATATTGGGTGGATTTCATTTCATGACGCACCTACGCCAGCAATAGCTCTATGCGTTGCATTTATGAAAGTTAAGGAGGCTAACAATGAAACAGATAGATGAACAAGAAGAGCTAGTGAAGACTGCGCGTGAGGCGCTACGGCTATTTAACATCCTCTTGGATGAGAATAAAAAGCCGCCACATCTAAGAGCCGCATGGGTCGACGATGATTTAATGATGTGGATTGGATCATGCATGGGGGCGCTTGAGCAGTCCCTACCCAATCAACCAGATGAACTGGAGGCGTCATGACCTTAACTCAACAAATCAGGGCCCACATTGAAGCTTTAAACGCGGAAGATTGCGACGATAAAGTTGACGTAAAACTAGCCACAAATATCAACTTCGCTAAATCAACCGCGGTCTTAGCTTTTTATAATCACGGCGCTGATTTCGCCCGCCATCTACTCGCTGAAAACTCACGGATTTTGAAAGCCCTTAGAAAGTTGCGCGGCGAGCAATTAATTCAACCAAGTGAAGGAGAGTGATATGAGTATGTTAGAGCGCCAGTTAAAAGCTCTGCTTCTGGTTCACGGATACGATGAAATGAACGCTCACGAGGAAGCGCTGCTTATGATGTCGGTTACGAAGGACGCCACCCAAGGCAAACCGTTTGACGAGTTAATTAAAGCCGCCGAAATGGTGGTGATCCTTAGCGACGAAACAGATTTAGCCGTTCAAGATTTAGCTAGAGCGTTAAGGAGCTACCAAAGCTCTTAATCCCTGCGAGATAGTTGCGCGTCTTTTTCTTTAGAGCCCCGTGATGAGCCAAACTCAAAACCGTACACATCTTTAACGATGGTGATAAGAGCGCCGCCAAGAATGAGGATTAAGTCCCGTGCTGGTCCAGATTCCATAGGGATAAAGAATGCAAAGGCTAGCGCGGCTATAAGGCCAGCAATAGACGCAAAAGCTAGAATATCGCCTCTCCAGTTATGCTTGCCTGAATTCATCATAGCAATATCACGCTGTCGTGCGTTCTGGCGGTCTGCTAAATAAGCCTTTTCAAGATCCACATCCAATTGCGCGGCTTGCTTTTGAAACTCGGCTCTCAAGGCAACGTTTTGATCTAACTCCCGCTGAATATCCTCATGATTTGTAAGGCCTGTCACACGCTTACCTATAGAAAATAAGCTGTCTGCCACATCACCAGCCGTATCACCACCAAAGCGCCTAATAAGGCCGGGGGCATACTTAGTTGCTAAACTCAGTCCTATTGAAATCGCGTCCATAACTCTATCCTCTCAATTCAAAATGCGGAAGGTCATTAAAGTTTTGGTCTCTATAATCCCCGTCCATATCCCAGTCAGCGCCCCAGCGTACTGTAAGCCCTAGTTCATTAGCACATGATAGAACGACACCACCAAGCACCATAAAGCGCCTCAAATCGCCCCAATCAATCGGATAAGGGGAAAGGTCTATAGCGTGTGAAGGGGTGTAATTGTGTCTACCTAAATGAGTGACACCGTCAATCTTTGACTTACCTTGGTCGAATAGCTCTTTTTGGCGTTCAATTGTTCTAGCGCCTTCAAGCACAGTGAAGTCAAAAGGAACTCGCTTTTCAACTAATCTAATAAGCTTGATTAGGTCCTTATGGCAGGTCGATAGCTTCTTAATCGATGTTTCGCCTAGTTTTGCTTTTTGCATTTCTTTGCTCTCCGTAAGATCCCACTTCTAGCTTTCGTGATTAGTATCACGGCTAGAGCGAACAGAAGAGGGGTTAATACTAGCAAAGCCACTTTTAACACCCTTCCCTATAAGCTGAGACAACTTCTCGCCCGTGAAGATCCAAAGAAGACTTAAGTAGCTCAACCCTGTCATCAGAGATAAGTACAGGTACGTGCTCTCTTGTCCGTTCAAAACAAAAGCAAAATTCACCCCGAGGCTCAATGTGTGAAACGCAGCTATCCACCAAATCCATATCTTGTTGTAAGCATTCGCTAACCATGTGAACGTGACGACGGTCACGAAATCAATGAAAACAAACGTGCCTACAGGCGCAAACTCTCCAAGAGAAAGTTGAGCCGTCATGGTCGCTGTCCACGCTAGGAGCATAACAAGACTTGTCGACAATCTCAAGTAGTCATCGGCTTTCATTAGCCGGTAAAGCGAAAACAAGATTACGCAGATAAGTGTGAATAGAAAAACTTGAGCCTCAGGGTGTAACATTTTATTCCGCCGCTGGAGGCTTATTACCCCCGCCAGCGAGAGGAACAGGCATCCCCTCTTCGTTCAGCATACGCGTCGCGTCTTCGTGCAAATCTTCAACCGCGCCTTTAAACATGTCAAAAGAAGTCATTACACGATTCAAACGTCTATCAATTCTTGCGCACTTACAGTTTGTCAGATCTAGCGCGGCTTGGACCGTAAGAGCCGCGTTTGATAATTCGGTAAGGTTAGCTTGTGTAGCAGAAAAATCAGCCTCGATAGCGTGTAGAGGTGAAGCGCTTTCAGCTACCGCCGCGTTTTTCTGTTCGTTGGTTAGCATTATCTGAATTCCTTTCAGTGAGTTTGTACAATGTTTTTACGTCGTTTTGTAAAACAGCGATATCTTGGCCTTGTCCAGCTAACCCGTCAATCTTTTTAAGTATAAGCGTTTGGGTCTCTTTGATAAACGTTATCTGTGTTTCAGAAGTGGTCAATTTCTTAACCACCATTAGAGCAAAACCACCGAAAAGAGTCGCTATCGTTAGGGCTAAACTCCAACCAGCTACAGTTGTAATCATGACGTAGCCACCGATGGCGCCGCATCTCGGTAGACTTCACCGATACCTGATGCAGCGTCCTTAAACACGGATGAGCCATAAATCTTAACCTCACTACCGAGAACAATTCTACCGGATGTTGTTCTGAAATGCGCCTCGCTTGCCGCCGTGGCAGACCGGATTGATTTTCCGGCAGTCCAAAGTATCGAAGCGGCTGGGTCTACTGCGTCAACGCGCCAATTTGATGAGCTAATGGAAGTGCTCGAAAATGCAGCGCCGCCACCAACCGTCGTGTCAATAACCGCAACTGTTGCCGATTGAACTTCGATAATTTCGCCGACACCAGAGCCGGATGTTTGCTCATCAATGAAGTCACCGACATGTTCAGGTTGGAACGTGCCAGCACCCGCCGTGACTAGAACAGCCGCCCCAGATGTAGCGGAAAGAGTTAATGTCTGCGCAACTGTGAAGGACAAAGCCCCACTTAACGAAATAGCTGTCGCGCTATAATTACCGGCTGGGCTGAGAGTATTAATAACACCTTGGTAAGTAATATTAAGTCTAGATCTAAATGTGCGTGTATCGATCTTAAGACCGTCGCGCTCAACAGCTGTAACGTCGCCGCCATAGCAGTTAAAAGTAGCGTTGCCGCCTGATGCAGCTTCACCCGCCGACGCATCCATCAAAACAGCAGAGAATTGGTACACCCCAGAGAAACCATAACAGTTAACAGTTAAGTTTGTCTGGTTTACCTCGTCTCTAGGATCAATGAAGAAGCCATAACGACACCTCGACTGTGTTCCGTCGACATTAAAGAAGTTAAACGTGCCGGGCGCCTCGTCTATAGGACCCCCGAACCACTGAACTAGCGCAATAGGGGCAGTGCCAGCCGCGCCACGAATTCGCAACCCATCCACATTAATATTATACCCTTGCAGTACAGCTCCACCCTCACCGGATGTTGCTATCACTTCAGCATCAATATCGGCAAAGTCAAAACATATATGACCCGTATGAGAATCAATAGCCGCAGCCCTAATACGTTCGCCCCGAATACCTCTAGCATGGCCACCTTGACCACAAACATTATCATAACGGTTGCCCGGCGTGCCTGTTCCGCCGTCGCCTATCGTTACAATATGCCTAACATTATTACCGACAATATGACTTAAAGAAGGGTTGTAGCATCCGCCCACGTTAAACGCGTAACCTGTACCCGTAGCAAAAGAATCTTCGCCTAGACAGTTAAGAACAGTGAGATTGTAACACAACACAAAGGTATAAGAGGAATTATCAAAATTCATCACCGAGCAATTCTGAAGAGCCGGGACAGCTTGGTCGAATCTAACACCAGTCGATCCAGCAACAGGTGTGGCGGCGCTGTTGGATATCTCAACCCCATCCCAATCAACTATCATAGTTTCAGGACAGATGAAGATTCTGGCATTATCAGACATCAAAAGCGACCGTGGAATAGACTCGTTAAGAGTGATTAGCTGGCTTTGTCCAAGGGTAACCCTCGAAAAAAACGTCTTCTTGCCATTCACACCCGCTTGCTGGGAGCCGTGAAAATTAGCCTCAGAATAAACTAGCGCAAGATCACCCGTAGCATATCCCGTACCGTCCGCCGTAACTGTTACGGTTGTATCGCCAATATCGACGTTGGTTGTTAAAAGTAACTCATCGGTAAAGCCCGGACCTGCGAACCATATAAACCTAGTATTGAGCAGCGGATTACAAGCCAGCTTTAAGTCACGCCACTTGTACGTGCCCACTGTCTGTTCAAGGTATCCAGTCAAACTATTAAGCAAGTATGTAGAACCGCCATTGCCTTGCAGGATTAAACTGTTATCCCGCGCATAATCTCTAGCAATGAAGAATGCCGTCTCGTCGTCAGTAATAGCATCGCCCTTAGCACCCGCCATTTCAGGCAACACAATGCCTTGGTCAATAATTCTAAACCATCTACCGTCGCCGCCCTCGTCTGAGGCGATAATAAAACCAGTAATAGCCGTGGCTGATGAGGTAGAATCCCATTCGAAATTACCTTGGCCACCATCAAGCGATGTTGCGAAGGAACCCACATAACGATTTTCTTCGTCCACCAAATTTGATTTTAATATAGCGGTAAGCTGAGCAATGTTGTCCAAGGATGGTCTGCCCGACCCTAAAGGATTAACATGATCAGCCTCATCTATTTGGGCTCCCTCCGCATCCTTCAAGACGAATTTATAAGCACTATCCGCTAAGTATATGGCTCCAAACCGACCATCCGAACCCGTGACCTGATTGCCGATTGTAGCACCACTTGCCGGGTTAGCGTTTGGTGTGGTCCTATCAGCATCTGAAAAGGTACTCGAAGGCTCTGTGGTGCCAGCCTTGTAGCTTTCAAGCTTAGCGCCAATAATTGGGACACCGGACGTGTCCAAAATCTGAACAAACGGGGAGTAAAATATAGCCATCTAAAGCGCTCCTAGTGACTTACGAGAAAACATAGCTATATTCATCTCATGGGTCCATTTAGAAAAATGCCGGACGAACGCGCTGGCACACAATTAGTAAAAAACGTTGTCTTCTGGATTGTAACCTTACCGTTACTATACGGATGGATGTCGTTTGGTGTATGGGTGAAGCAAGTATTCATCTGGGATTAATTCCTAACACGCTCACTTGCGATTGCTGCCGGTGCCAATAATGGCCCTACAATCTGTCTCCCAGCCGCTAACGCGTTAGGCCCACCCTGTTCTTGAGCCAGAACACCTTGCAAGGCACGCTCGATAATGGGGCGCTGTTCAGCTGGAGTTGAGAACAATATACGTTGTATCTCCTCTTGCACGGCTGGACTGGAAGGCGAATCACCACGCCTTAATAGATTTGTAACAGACCTAAGCATAGCAATAGGATTACCGCTACCAGCCAAACCTATATCTGTGGCGGCTTCTGTTACTTCACCAAGCCGTTCAGCAGCACGTTGACGGCCTTGAGTCGGAGAACCTTGACGGACATTGACCGCACGGAAGTTTTCAGCCCGCTGCGCCTCCGACGCCATTCTTTTAGCAAAGCTATTAAAAGCGGTATCATTACCAAACGCTGCCCTGATAACATCTCTTTGCTGATCGGTGTTGAAGAACCTTCTAATTGGGTTAGCTGGGTCTGTACCTAAATCAACAGGCTCGGCACCAGTGCGAACTATGGGAGAAGGCGCTGTTCTCATCTGGTTAACAACCGACCTAGCCACACCTACCCGGAAAGCCGCTAATTCATCAGCAGACATGTTAGAAATAGTTTCAACAACCGCTTCCGGTGCTCTTCTTGCTTTGGCGCTTCTGATTAAACTCTCGCCAAGTTCTAAAGCTTCTTCTTGAGCGGCTGGACCTGCAAATGCTTTTCGCGCTG
>JAESRW010000299.1 GCA_016764395.1 Flavobacteriales bacterium | reverse complement strand
TAATATTTTGGATCTCTTCAAATCAGGAACTTTTAAAAATACCACCTTTTAGGTATTGATTAAATTGAGCACTGTCTGTTATTTTGCAGCTCATTTAGAACGATTCTAAATAGAGGCCACACAATAACCTAAAGCACCGATAGTGCATTTTGAAATGAGATTCACTCAATCTAATTCCGTTCAACTATTAAACAGAACCTGGGCAGTTCTCTTATTCTGTTTATTGTTGATTACTGTTGTGGGTTGTGAAGATGACCCGATCCTGGAGGAAATGAGTCAAAGTACTGCTGGTGGCAGCTACGGAAAAATGATCTTTCCAGGAGATTCAGTAAAGACTGATCATGAGCATACCTTGGAGAAAAACAATCCGTCCATATTTTAATACTCTCAAAATGGTGTTGAATCTATTTTTTCAAAAATTGAGCAGAGTTTTAGGCATTTCAATGAGTCTGTTGATTGTTAGCAGTGTGGCACTGGCGGCAACCGGTGATGTTGAGGGAAAGATTTTGGACAAGATTACCAAGGAGCCTGTACCGGGAGCAACGGTAATTTGGTTGGGGGCAGATGAGAAGATCCTTAAAGGCACGGTAACGGATATTGACGGCCACTTCCAATTAGTGGATATGGAAACCGGCGAACAGCAATTGTTGGTACGCTACCTTGGGTTTGCTTCAAAGACTATAACAATCAGTGTGTCACCTGAAGGGAATGCCGATCTTAGTATTGAATTAGAGAATTCTATGTTGGACCTCTCTGCTATCGAAATCCTCGGTACTTCATCTGGCAGCATCCGAAAAAATACAGGAACATATACCAAGCTCAGCGCCAAAAAGATCAATGAAATTCAGCCCATGGGTACCCAGGAAATATTGGAATACGTGCCTGGTATAAATGGCTTTTCAGATGACGGGATGGGCAATTCACGCATTAGCATTGGTATACGGGGTTTGAATCCCCGCAGAAGTTCACGCGTGTTGATACTGGAGGATGGAATCCCCATCCAACCTGCGATTTATCTCTACCCCAATATGTATTACAATCCGCCGATGGAGCGCATTGACGAAATAGAAGTGATTAAAGGCAGTGGTGCGATCAAGCACGGCCCCCAAACCATGGGTGGAATCATCAATTATATTAGCAAGAGGCCCCGAAAGGACTTTGGTGGTACCGCACAGATTATTGGCGGAACAAATAACTACCGCAGTGTTTTTGCATCCGTTGGTGGATGGGGAAATGATAAGATTCATCCCGAGCTACAATTACTCTACAAGAGCGGAGATGGATACAGGGACAACAATCATTTTGATCAGTACAACGCTACTTTTAAGGTAAACGCGATCATCAATTCTAAGAGGTCACTGTATATCAAGCTCAACACCAATTATGAAAATTCAAATGCAACGTATACTGGCCTGACCGAATATACCTTCAGAACCAACCCCACTTTCAACCCGAAAAAGGATGATAACTTCCAGGTTTTCCGACTTTCACTCGATGTTATTTATGAAAATGAAATAAACGCCTCATTACTCTCAACTACAAAGGTTTATGCGAACCACTTTAGCCGAGACTGGTGGCGTGAGAATGATGTCTTTGTTAGAGCTGAAGATTATGATGTAAACAATCCCGTTGTTCCTGTTGCATGGTATGCTTCTGGTGATCTGGTTCGGGTAGGAGACGGTAAAAGCAATCTGGGTATATTACGTAGTTTCTACGTAGGTGGGGTAGAGCAGGCTTACGATTATAGTCATCGTATTGGTAAGGTTAGGGGAAACCTTGAGACTGGTGCCCGGCTGCATTATGAGCGGTTTATTGATGATAAAAAACAAGGCAATTCCCCCACAGACAGGGAGGGCGTTTATTTTACCGGTGATCCAGATTCAGGAAACGTGGTGATTGTAGGGCAGAGCCACCATTACGAAACAACAGCACTGGCTTTCTTCGTTCAGGAAAAACTACTCTTTGGTGAAAATTTCACCTTATTGCCTGGTGTGCGTTATGAGCTTTTTGAACAGGAGCGCATTGACCGACTCGATAACAGCACCTACCGGGATAAAACAACAGGGGTGGTCTTGCCAGGCTTTGGGTTCAATTATGAAATGGAGGCAATTAATCTATTTGGAGGCGTACACCGTGGATTTACCCCTCCTTCGAGTGGCACGCTTAAAGTATTGAATTTCGGTGAGGATATTTCTAAGGATGGGTTTGATGTAGCTGCAGAAAAAAGTTGGAATTATGAGGTAGGAATTCGTGGCAATACAAAAGCCGTGACCTTTGAAATTGCGGGATTTTTGCTTTCTATTGAAGATATGGTAGCAGCTGGAAGAGGTGCCGTTTTTGAAAACCTTGGACAAGTGACCATGAGAGGGCTGGAAAGCAGTATACACATACACCTCGATCAGCTAAAAGGGAAGAAGAAGTTTCTTAAGTTTTCCCCGGATATTCAGATATCCTACACCTTCCTGGATGCATCGATAACACAAGGAGAAATTCCTTCATCACTTTCCACTGAAATCGTCAGCTTATCAGGAAATAGCCTTCCATACGCGCCCGAACATTCGTTGGTGGCAGGGTTGTCCAAGGATTTTGGATTTGGACTTGGGGTAAGTGCCAATGTTAAATATGTAAGTGACGTATTTACCGATTTTGAAAATATCATCTGGACAGAAAATAGGGGTGACCAGGGCGTAGTACCAGCATATTATATTATCAACGCCAACGTCAATTATCGACTGAACAAAAGCTGGAAATTCTTTGGTTCTGTGAAAAACCTGACCGATAATATTTATATCGGTTCGCGGTTGCACTCTAATAGGAAGCAGCCCAATGCAGCCATAAGCTCGGGTATTTTACCAGGGGCCAGAAGACAAATCAATATTGGTATTCGTTATAATTTCGGAAAATAATAAAAAAGGGAACCCCTGAGAAAAGCGAATCGCCWGTSAACATCTCAAGAGCTCCCRCACTCWATMAAATCKCTWWAANTTAATAAAAATGAKAAACTACAGTAAATTATTTCTCCTCGGGGGRCTAATATTAATGATGGGYTTTGGCGCCTGCAAGAGGAAAGAGGGTTGTACGGACCCCACWGCAACTAACTTTGACTCYGACGCAGAAAAGGATGATGGATCATGTRYMTATRSYACWRWWGGTGGTGGKSSAMMTRSTKRWKWKRCNNNACCTACWACCTATAAYTWTACCAATGTAACYTACACRGGYCAAACYGTTMGATTRCTGTTGTTRMAAGATYTAACTRCRGAAATKGCMTCRGGTAMCGCTTCTGCTGCAAGCTTGAATGCAATMTAYTTCAATACAAATACTGCGTATKCTGATATCGCTWCACCTAAAAACYTGGAAGGTAARGTGGGAACRCARGCSRTTAAAGACTCTGTTCAGATTTGGTTTGGCCAAATAGATGCCATGRRTGGTGGATTCATAAGGAGTGACAGCGTGGATTTRAAGCAAATGGTTGAAAAAACSCTGATGGGTGCCGTGTTTTTTTACCAGGCATACAATGACTATCTCGCCGGAATAACCGCCGATAACAACTCCAATGTTACACCAGGTAAGGGAACCGACATGGAGCACCACTGGGAGGAAGGTTTCGGGTACTTCGGTGCAGCGAGGGATTATAACAACTATACTGATGCTGAGATTAAGAGTCCAGGTGAAAAAGATTCAGATGGTGGAGCGAGTCCATTCTCAAGCTTTCCTGGCAATATCGATCCGGCAAGTGAAAAGTGTTTCTACTTTGCTCAAACGGCCGCTAAAAGAGATATTGGTTCTGCCAACTTTTCAGCAGCTAGTCGTACCAATTATACCAAAGTGCTTTTTGATGCTTGGTTAAAGGGAAGAGCGGCTATTTCAAACACAGACTTTGCAACAAGAGACGCACAAGTGGTGATTATTCAAGACAATTGGGAGAAAATTATTGCTGCCACTGCCGTTCACTATATCAACGAAACTAAAGCGGACCTCGGTGCCGGACCTGATTGGAGTGGGCTCAAGAAACACTGGAGTGAGTTGAAGGGATACTTCAATATGATTCCTCACCATGCCAACAACAAGTTGGGGGGTGCAGATATCGCAACGATCAATGGTTATATTGGTAAGAAACCAGGTGATGCAACAGTTGTAAATCTTGACCTCGCGGCGGCCCTTATCAAGAGCGCTTATGGGTTTACAGATGAGCAAATTGCTGGATGGTAAATAAGCTATCCATTGTGGAAGTACTTACAAAAAACCGCTGGCTGTTGCTGGCGGTTTTTTGCGTTGTATCTCGCCTGTTAACAGCCATTTTTTACGTGGAAGACCCTGATTCATTGCGTTTTGCACTGGCTGCTTTAGATTTTGACCTGGCAAGATCCCAGCCCCATTTCCCGGGATACCCAGTGTTTTGTTTTTTAATGCAGGTATTTACTTTAATGCTTGGTAAGTTTTCGTTGGCATTTTCATTTATCGGAGGCGTTGCTACATTTCTGATCATCTATTACAGCATAAAAATTACTGAAATATATGCTCCTCATATTAACAAATGGATTTTATCACTGCTGCTGTTTTTGAATCCTATGATATGGCTTATGGGAAATCGATACATGCCTGATCTCATAGGGGCGGCAATGGTTATGGCTATATTTTACTTTTACCTGAAGGCCAATGAGAACAAACGGACCCAATACCCGTTCCTCCTACAGTTTTGCACAGGAATACTAGCGGGAATACGACTTTCCTATCTGCCTTTGGTGGTTATTCCCTCATTAGTGGTTTTCTTTCGGGGAGAAAAAAAAATACAGCAATTAATGGCTTTGGGTGTCGGCGCAATGATATGGTTGGGCCCAATGGTGGCGATGACGGAGTTGGATACACTGCTTTCGATAGCCCAGTTGCAGGCGGAAGGTCATTTTGTGGAGTGGGGGGGCACGATCACAAGTGAACCGTCATATTTAGAGCGTGCCGCTGTTGTGATAGAGAGTATCTGGGCCTATGGTTTGGGTGGTTGGCTGTTGGACAGGCATTGGA
>JAESRW010000132.1 GCA_016764395.1 Flavobacteriales bacterium | reverse complement strand
GCTCACAAGCGTTGAAAATTCTGGCAAGGCTCAATGGAGAAGACAGGGAATTAGCACTCGTGATTGCAGAATTGGATTTTGCTGTTCGTTCCGAATCTGTGCATACCTTGCTGGACTTTTTTATCAGGAGAACGGGCAAATTATTCTTTGATCCGCTTTCCATACAAAATCTGCTTGAACCTGTTGCCACTGCTGCTACTACTTTACTCAATTGGGATGAAATGCGAAAAGAGCAAGAAATCCAAAGTGTAAAACAAGCGCTCAAGGAGATCACTCAATTCGACTAACGACTTGTCTAAAAGCACTCTTTTTTTCATGGTGCTGTCCAACAATTAAATATCAGATGACGTCACAACAAGTCTATTCAGTCAGGCCGAGAAGTTGATGAAGAACATGTTACAGAAAACACAACCTAAGCGAAGCCTGTCTCCTTCATATATCAGGCATAATTAGTACCTTGGTAAACTTTAGTAGTTAGTAGTTAGTAGTTAGTAGTTAGTAGTTAGTAGTTAGTAGTTAGTAGTTAGTAGTTAGTAGTTAGTAGTTAGTAGTTAGTAGTTATTGGTTGATGGTTGATGGTTGATGGTTAATAGTTAATCAAATATTGTTAATCGCAAATCCCAAATACCATGTCAGTATACCTAGGAGAATTTATTGGAACCATGATCTTGATAATACTTGGTTGTGGTGTGAACGCCGGTGTTACTTTAAAGAGCTCTTATTCTCAGGGTTCGGGTTGGATCATTATCGCGCTTGGTTGGGGTATGGCCGTTGCCATGGCCGTATATGTAGTCGGTGGAATATCCGGTGCGCATATCAATCCTGCGGTTACTCTTGGGCTGGCGTCTGTCGGAGATTTTGACTGGGAATTAGTACCGGGATACATCCTGGCGCAAACATTGGGCGCGATGATTGGAGCGACCATTGTTTACCTTCAGTACTTGCCACATTGGCGCCAAACAGAAGAAGCGGGAGATAAACTAGGTGTATTTGCCACCTCGCCAGCCATTGCYAACACGCCTGCTAATTTGTTATCTGAGATCATTGGAACTTTTATGTTGGTACTGGGTCTCATGGGTATCGGCTCCAACGAGTTTACCGAAGGCTTAAACCCTTTAATTGTTGGATTTCTTGTTCTCAGTATCGGACTGTCCTTAGGAGGATCCACAGGTTATGCCATCAATCCTGCCAGGGATTTAGGGCCTAGAATAGCGCACTTTCTATTGCCCATTGCCAATAAAGGTGGTTCTGACTGGAGCTACTCCTGGATACCGATCGTTGGTCCCATCCTCGGTGGCGTCTACGCAGGTTTATTCTACTTTGCCCTTTTCAAGGATGAAGTGACCATTGCATTCTGGGGACTCAGCGCAGTGATCCTGACGCTGGCAATTGCGGCCGTGATGAGTGAGAAAAAAAGTGCCTAGTGTACCGATTGCTAAGTTAGCATACTCGTTCACATCGACTCATGTAGGAGCTTCCGCGATGCTTCCATATTGTCACCTGTAACTAGAATTGGTTCACCATATTCAACAATCACCTTGGAAAATGGAATTGGGAAACGCTTTTTATCCCAGGTGGGTACGGTGAGCGCCGTAGGTGAGGTAATCTTCAAGGGAATAACGGGAATACCTGTTTCAATACTCATATTTAACACCCCATCCTTTATCTTACGGGTTGGACCTTGGGGTCCATCGGGGTTGATCATGGTACTACTTCCTTGTTTTAGCGCAGCTATTACCTCCGCTAGCGCTTTCTTACCTGAATTGCCTGAGGATCCCAGCATGAGCTTTTTCGTCCCCATCCAATACAAAATAATGTGAATGGGTTTCATAAACCAGAAAGGATGATTCAGCCAGACAAAATCCCGGTCGTATCGCGTGAATACCACAAAGTGTCCAAGGAGATTTTCATGCCACATAGAGAAAATGTGGTTCTGCCGGGATTTCAACACTTCCCGGTTCCTGTATTCAATCCTGACCGTTGCATGAACCATCAAAAACACAGCATAGATAAGAATTGCAAAGCAATAACCATACAACCACAAAAATGGTTTGAGTAAGACAGGCATGTTTGTTACAGTGTATGGCATGGGTAGTAAAACTAGCTACTGCGAAGGTACAAATGGATTCAAGAAAACGGGTTCTCCTTTGAATTTGTACATTCGTAAATCATCGATTTGCACTTCCGCAATCGTAATTGAGCTTTTTGGATGCCTGATCAGACTGAGAACAAATCAGAATTAAAAAGGACCCTTGGACCACTTATGCTCTGGGGGCTGGGAGTAGGTTATGTAATTTCTGGAAATTATTTTGGATGGAACCTGGGATTGGCCGAGGGAGGCACCTTAGGATTGGCCATTGCAACCTTCTTCGTGATCATCATGTATATTACATTCACTTTCGGGTATACTGAACTGGCTTGCGCCATTCCTAAAGCTGGTGGTTTGTTCGACTATGCCACCCGGGCACTGGGAAAAGAATTGGGATTTATTGGCGGAATGGCTCAAATTATAGAGTTCACTTTTGCGCCACCCGCCATCGCCTTTGCCATTGGTGCTTATTTCAATTTATTAATGCCCGGAATTCCAATCCTTGCTATAGCCATTGTCGCGTACTTGATATTCACCGGGCTCAATATTTTCGGCGTGGAGATGGCCGCTATTTTCGAGCTTTTTGTAACTGTTGTAGCGGTCATCGGCCTGATCCTTTTTGCAGGTACCACCTTACCGCATTTCGAGATGAGCAATTTGCAGGTGAATGCACTGCCCAATGGTTATAAAGGCGTCTTCGCAGCTATACCTTTTGCCATCTGGTTTTTCCTGGCAATTGAAGGAGTTGCCAATGTGGCTGAGGAAACGGTTAATCCCCAACGCAATGTACTGATAGGATTTGGCTCTGCCTTGTTTACCTTGGTGGTCCTATGTCTTTTCACTTTTAGCAGCTCTATTGGAGTGGCTGGCTGGGAGGGCATTGTATACCCTGAGCCGGGTGGTGATGCGTCAGATTCTCCCCTCCCGCTTGCTTTAGCGAAGGTGGTAGGAGAGGGCCATATTATGTTTAAGCTGATATCTGTAATTGCCCTTTTTGGACTGGTCGCTTCGTTCCATGGAATCATCCTTGCAGCTGGGCGCGTGACCTATCAATTTGGGCGTACGGGATACGCTCCAAAGGCTTTGGGTCAGGTACATAGAAAGTTCAAAACGCCTTCAAAAGCACTCATCATCAACATGGGCATTGGAATCGTTGCACTGCTCACCGGCAAGACCGGCGAAATCATTACCATCGCTTGCTTCGGTGCGCTGAGCTTGTACATTATTGCCATGATTTCGCTTTTTGCCCTCAGGAGTAAGGAACCCAATATGGATCGTCCTTTCAAGGTACCTATGTATCCAATCTTTCCAGCAGTGGCTCTGATCATAGCCAGCATATGCCTGATCGCCATTAGCATTTTTAATCCAATTCTAGCGGCCATCTACTTCGGAATATTGATCTTGGCGTATCTGTGGTTCCATTTTTTTATGATGCATAAAATGGAGGCGTAGGTGTAAAGGATTTTATAGGCTTTATCATTTATTGGGCGGCAACAAATAAGGCACCGGGTCGTTTACTTCCTTGACCCAACCACCTTATGAAATATTACCTTCACCTTGTTCTGGCTTGTTTAGCTATGGTGCCGATAGGAACGCTCGCTCAAACTGGCGCCCATGTGAATTCCATTACCACATCTGTTTCGTTACTCAGTGTCAACAGAAACCCTATTGCGGGTGGAATGGGAGAAATTGGGGTTGTTTCATCTGCTTACAATCATGAACCAGGCTTATTTAACAATCCGGCACTGCTTTCACGTAATAGTGTAAATAACAGTTTACACTTTACTTACTCTCCCTGGTTAAGAGCTCTGTTACCAGGAATGCAGGACTTTAACTTATCCGCAAGTTATTCGCTGGACAGTGCCAATACACTTGGACTCACAGTTGACTATTTTGATTTGGGTAAACTCCTGTATACCAATATAGTCAGCCGACCTCTGTCTTTGGATAAAGCTTACGACTTCTACATCGATTTGAGATATGGTAGAACTGTCAATAAAAACATATCTCTAGGGGCAGGGATCAAATATTTTAAGCGTGACCTTGGAAAGAATCCACGCGTATTGGGAACCATACTCAACCTACAACCTATTCAGTCAATTGCAGTCGATTTAGGACTGGACCATCGTCTCGTATTTAGGGTCAATTCTGAATGGACGGCAAGATGGAGTAATGGACTTTCAATCAATAATATTGGCCCTAAAGTCAGTTACTTTCCTGACCTGGATGATTCTGACTTCATTCCAACCACATTAAATCTGGGTACGATGATTACCTTATCAAATAATGGTAAGGAGTATGGCAAACCAATTACGTTGGAGATTGATGTGGCGTATCAAGTTTCAAAGCTTCTTGTCCCGACACCTCCTCTCTGGGATGTTGACTCCATGGGCCTTCCCATAGGTATCGCAAGCGGGGTAGACTCGGAGAACTTCACTGTCTTTGAAGGGATACTCAGCTCTTTCTCAGATGCCCCAAACGGCACACAGGAAGAGTTGCAAGAAATCATTCACCAAATCGGAATTGAATTCCGATTGATTGCCGACGAGTTTAAAATCGCACTAAGAAGCGGTTCATTCCTGGAGCATTTTGACAAAGGCGGCCGTCGTTATCAGACATTTGGTATTGGCATTCAATGGAAGACGCTCTCCTTTGATACTTCTTATATACTACCCTACGCCACGCGGCACCCTTTGGATCATACCTTTCGCTTCTCAGTCGGTTATCACTTCCTTTAGTGATCCCGTGATTTTCCTTAGATTTGAATTCATAGAGTATCTGACAATTCATCAGGCCGTACTGCTCGTTAAATTTCAATAATGACGAAAGATCAAATCCTAAAAAAGGTTAAGAAATATCCAGGAGCGAAAGTAAAGATCGCGATTACAGATATCGATGGTGTACTGAGGGGTAAAGTAATCGCCAGGGAGAAATTTCTCTCC
>JAESRW010000149.1 GCA_016764395.1 Flavobacteriales bacterium | reverse complement strand
ACCTCCACGTGCGTGTTTAATATGATTAATATCAACCAGACCTAAGCCTGCTTGTTCTGCGATTGATTCTGTGCTATCACCCATTGCTAAGATGTAAGCTTTCTCACTGGCACCTAACTCTGTAAGAGCGTTAATAGAGTTGGATAGGACTGCTACATTAGTTGGGTCTGACATAACAAAGAACTCAAAGTCATCTAAGGCTAACTTAGCCGCTTTACCAGCTTCATTATTACTATCATCAATAGCTACCCGTTTACCAACTGCTGTCAAGTATTGCTTAATGTCTGCTGTCTCAATGTTTACCTTAACTGCAATGTTACTTAAGTTAACTTCAGCTAAGGCTAAATCATTATCCTCATTTAAGCTATCTAGTAGCCCTTTCAGTGTTACATAGTTCATACGTTTAATCCTTATGTTGTAATTAAATAAAGTGTTGTAGCGGCTGGTGTAAGTGCATCATATGCTGCTTGTGATAAGCTTACAATCTCTACTATACCAGCTGAGTTAGCTGTAGCCAGTCCAGCAGCGTCTGAGATAGTGCTCATAGCCTGTGAGCCTGTGTGGTTAGCCCTAGCTAGTAGGGTAGCATCAGTACTGTTAGCTGTAGCGCCTGTAGCGACTCCTAAGAGCTTTGTAGCATCTCCTGCTGGGTAAGTTAGCTTAGCTGTGTTAAGTGCTACTGCGGCTGAAGCAGCTGTACTGTAGCTCACCTTAGCGTTGTTAGTATTAGTGTTAGCCTCAATAGTATCTAGGTTAACTGCTTGTGTTACTGTGATGTTATCTGTAATAGTCTTAGAAGCTACACTGTTGGCCAAGGCTGTAGTACCAAAGTCACCCCTATAGGCTGTAGTGCTAGTAGAGCCTAGCTCAACACCTCCACCACCTCCTGTACCTGTCTCACCTTGTATACCCTGAGCACCYKKAGCTCCTGTGGCTCCTGTRGSGCCTGTAGCGCCTGTATCACCYTGTGGGCCTGCTACTGTACTGTTATTACCTGCTGGGCCTTGRGCACCTGTATCACCAGTGTCACCCTTATCCCCTTTAGTACCCTCTGCATCTGCTGCTGCCGCTGCTGCTGTTACTGCACTGGCTGCTGCTGCTGTTTGGGCTGCTTCTGCTTCATCTACAAGGACTCGGACTTGTGTGATAGTAACGTCATTATCAGCATCTCCTGAACCCCCTAGTCCTCTATAAATAGGCATATATTCTGTGTCCTTATCTTACAAGTAGAAAAAGGGAAGRGCMRTTARGCCCCTCCCAATCATTTCCTAAGTACTACTAGGTTGGTACGTGGATTACGATAGCTGCTTCAGGACGAAGAACCTCAACACCGTAGATTGTATCAGAAGTAAACAAGTTAGATAACCACTCTTGTTTGTACTGAGTCTGTGARCGWACRSCTTGCTGTTCAACCAATACGAACGCATCACGATGRCCAAGGATACAAGCRCGGTTATCAATAGTAGAAGTACTGTTACTAGCTGCTGGGTCAGATACTGGACAATGGGTAGAAACAAAGATGTCTACACCATACAAAGAACCAATCTTACCACTTACCACACCCTTACCATCTACAAAGTCACTAGATACATAACGGTCAATACCCATGATTGTAGAACGTACACTTGGTGGGATAACTAAGAAGCGACCTTCTTGTGGCACGTTGTTATCATCAAGTTTCTTAACACCTTCACGGAAAGCTCTATCTGTGAATAAGTCAGTAGCTTGAACAGTGTTAGCAGCAAACAAAGCTAAACCGTTAGCAGCATCAACATAGAAAGAAGCACTATGTGTCCAATCTGAGCCAGCTGTACCAGCATTACCTAATTGTTGACCTAACATAAACAAGTCAGTATCTACTTGAGTAGCTAAAGCAAAACCAGCATCGTCAGTGTAGAACTTACGCATAGAGCTAAGAGCTTGTACTTCTGTAATGTCTTCAATTAAACGAGAGTATTCGTAGTGCTTGTCAATTGTTACTACTACTTCATTCTCAGTTGCAGCAATCAATGTTACTTGAGTTGWTGCAGCCTTAACAGAAGCTGMGCCACGTGTAGGACGAGGAATACGAATTGTATCACCCTTCTTACCAGTCATTGGCATTTTGTTAACTAGGTTAGCTAAAACCAAGTTTGTTTTGTAAGCAGCAATGATTTCATCAGACCAGATTTCTGGGATGAATACTGCTGCGGTGGTGTTCGTTACGTGATCTGTACCTAAAGCCATTTTATTACTACCTTTATATTAAGTTATTTTACACGCCCCTCAGCGTATGCCAAGCCAATCTCATCAGAGAGTTGGTCATATCGAGGACGGTCATTTATCATTAAGTTGATTATGTCTGTACGACGGTATATTTTCCTAGACTTAGTTTCCGCAGTTCCCTTAGAAGAACCTGAAGTAGCTTTCTTACGCTGAGTCTTCAAGTCTGCTTTGGCATTGGATTTAGCCTCTGAAACAATCTTCTTCTTAGTCTTCCAGTTACTAAGCAATTCATTAGCCATAGCAAAATCTGCATTAGCATCAGCAGCAGTATATTGTGCCATACGTACTGGGGAGTCTGTTACCCACTTAGCAAAGTCAGGGTCAGCAATTACATCTAGCGCGTCTGGGTGAGCAGTTGATAGCTTAGTATCGAACTCTTGCTTACGCATGCTAATCTGTAGTTGTTGAATCTCTTTAAGCTGTGGGTTGTTTGCAATGGCTTGGTTAACTGCCTTGTTAGGGTCGTCAAAGAAGTCAATTTCTTCTTCTTGTACAGGTTCTATTGTTGGGTTTGGTTTAACATAGTCATCTACCATACGGCGTAGTTCACCAACTTCAGTAGACTGTCTTCCCATCATCTTCTCAGCTTCTTGGTGCATGTGAACAATCTCACTTACACTTTTGCCTCGATACTTCTCTGGGAGTTCATCCTCTGGTTCTGGCTCTTCTTCAGCAACAATCTCAGATTCAAGGTTATCCTCTACAGGCTCTTCCTCTTCAAATGTACCTATCTCTTCACCTTCTAGTAGCTCTAGTTCAACTTCCTCAGTTGGTTCAATTACATTAGCAACCATAATATTTATAACTCCGTACTTGGGTAAGCATTGTGGATTTAAGTTTAGACATTGAAATTATCTTCCTCTTCTGATTCAACCTTCTCATCGTCTAGGACTGATTGATAGGCATTTTCATTCATAGTTTGGAAGTTAATAACATGGTCTAAGACAAGAAGTTGGCCTTGTACACCGTACAGGTGTTTCTCATCTCGTAATTCTTCAATCTTGTTGATACGCTCCTTACTCTCTTCTGCAAATGCTACGAACTGTTTCCAGCCTTCTGAAGCAAACATATCAAAGTAAGTATCATAATGGGTTTGTGTTTCTGGTGTCATATTTTCCCCTTTAGGGTATTGACATTTATATAAAACTATGTTAAGTCATAGTAAGAACGGTGGATTGTATCATACTATGTTGTAAAAGTCAAGCTTTATTTGTAACTCTTTTAGCTGTTACCTTCTTAGTTGTTGTTTTGTCAGAACATTCATGTTTAGGAGCTTTCTCTAGCTTCTCAATCCTGTCCTCTAATAGCGCAAATACGCGGTTAATGTCTACTAATACTTTATCTAAATCACTGCTTGTCATAATTAGTTTACTTCTTCTTTTTGGTTGGTTTACGTTTCTTTTTGATTATTGCTCGAATGATTCTATGTGCTGCCATTTTATTACACCTGTGTGGAGTAGCTTGCGCCAGCTACTATTGGGACTTTAATTATGTCTAAGGATTGGTGATTCAAAGCCTCACCTTTCCAAAAAGTGTTGTATTTAAAGTGTTGTACAAAYACTGATATATCCCTAGCGGACAAACCTGTCCACCCCCTTGCTCCTTCCTTACCTACTATCATTACATTAGATTTAAGTATTAAGTTTGATTGCTTGATTACAAGACCAGATATGAYACACTCTCTGCCAAAACTGAAGGAGTCATAGAAGTCATCAAACTTGAGTGCATACTGGTAACTACTACTCTCCTCCCCATAAACGTAGGGAAATTCAACAGTACARCCAACCATAGAAAAGCTCTTATATCTACCCTTTTGGCTATAAATAGCTGTAGCTTCTGGTATTGAACCTACAATATTAACGAGAATAGAACACCCCACCATAGACACAGTTGAGTTGTTGCCTGTGTTTAGTGGGTCAAAGTACATAGTGTTACTAGAGCCTACATTATTTTTCTCAATAATACAGTTGTTGAAGATAAGCTCAAAGTACCCCCTTGCGTGAACTGCTGAACCACTACCTAATATGTGRCAATCATTAAAGGTATGGCAAGTGTGGGCRCCTGTGTCAGTGTATATAGCTACTCCACCACCTTGTGTGTTAGATAGCTTAACATTGTTCCACTCTGCCTTAATGCCGGAGTCAGTGGAGTCGGTGTACACRAGGGAGTAGGGTCTGACGGTGTAAATACTATACCCATTACCATTAATTACAACCTTACCACTACCAGAGAATTGTACATACTTATCCCCTAAGTTCACATGGCCTGTTAGATTGTACGTCCAACCGCCCACTAAGGTTACCCTAGTGCTACTAGGTGTTGGAAGACCACTCATAATCCTATCTGTGTGAGAGTTAGTTACAGCGTTAGCAATAGCTGTATTCATCTGAGTGGTATTAGAGTAAGAGTTAAGCTGTGTGTTAGTGTAGTTGTTAGCGCTTGTCACACTAGCAGCATCTCCAGCTGTATCAGCAGCAGCCCAGTTAGTGTTAACAGTAGCTACCTCATCATTTACATAATCAGTAGTAGCAAACCCTGAACCTAACACTACCTCAGCTATCTCATCATCAACATAGGTTATAGTAGCTAAGTCCCTATCCTCAAATGTCCTATACCTAATCTGTACGTAAGGTACAACCCTATCAACGTCATTAACTAACAGGTCTTGTGGGTCAGCTGCCAAAGCTAAGAACTCAGCATCAGAGATAGACTTATTAAACTTGTATACTCTATCCCATTGACCCTCACCAACTACATTGTTTTCATTA
>JAESRW010000298.1 GCA_016764395.1 Flavobacteriales bacterium | reverse complement strand
ATACGGTTCCATTGTGTTTTATTCGGATAGAGTCGATTAGCGTAGAAAATGACGAACCATCTGCGGTCACATCAAAGCCGTAGGTATCGGTGTAAATGTCTCCGAAATCCGTTGAGTACTGATTGAGGGTTAGATCTGGATTGAATGGCGCCCTGATAATTTGACCTGTTCCCAGCAGATCTCCAGCCGCTCCCATAGTAATCAAGTTGTTGACATCAATGGAGAAATAAATAAATCCGAGGCCATCGTTACTCATGCTGAGGTTAGAGGTAGGGAAATCTGCAGCATACGGTGTAGAGCTCGGAAGCATCACATCAGTTGTAACCAATACATGAGGTGTTGCAGTGTTTAAGATCCACGTTTGATTGGCCCCTGCAGCTCCTTCGGTGACGGTGGGCAACGTATCCTGCTGTCGAGAGATGCTTTCGCCGACCACTGCCATGTCTGTGCTGACAATTGATATTTGGGAGAATGCTATCAAAGGAATGAAGCATAGCAAGTTAGATATTATGTGTTTCATGTGAGTGAGGTTAGGAAGATTGATCGAGGAACAAAGATACATTTATAGGGATAAGAAACTTTTTGATACATTTATCATCACCTAAATTGAAAAATAACGTTGATACCATGTTGAAATTCAGACTCTTGTTGCTGGCCTCGTTTTTAGGAGGACCTGAAGCGTTTCCCCAAATCACTTTGTTTCAATCTGACTATGCGGCGGTAGGTAATACCATAATAAGTGCCAACGATACGGCCACGCCTATTGCGGTAAATATTGGAGGAATGGGTTTACAAACCTGGAATTTTCTGGGCTTGCAGAATATGTTCACCGATACCGTCTTTTATTCAGATCCGCAAAATACGCCGGATGCTGCTTCGTTTACGAATTCTAATCTTGCAGCTGAGGATTCTGTGCGTACGCTCTATGAAACAGTGTCATCTTCACTGGTAACCATTGACGGCCATGTCAGTGCCGATCCCTTTGGTGCCGGTGCTACGGTGGTTGTAAACTATAATCCAACCCAGAAGTTGTTGGAGTTTCCGATGACTGATGGCTCCATGTTTCAGGATACGTCCTCCTATGAGACGACTATTGAGACCGTTTCATTGGGGTTACCGCTGCCTAACTTAGATTCATTTCGGCTGGTGCACACCAGTTATGTAACAAGTACTGTTGATGCGCATGGAACCGTTGATATTCCAAGTGGATCCTATAATTCTATACGGCAGCTTTATACAGAAATARCGCTGGATAGCACYTTTGCYTACTGCAGTGATCCGGCCGGATGTAATGTGTTCRTYGCTACSCTWCCATTTGGTTGGAGTTTTMTGCCTTCGCAAGTTTTGGAGTTGATTGTTGGGGTTTCAAACCCTGCATGGGATACYGTATCGACTTATCGTTGGTGGGCCAACGGATCTGGACAACCAATCGTTGAACTGGAAATGAATGGTTCTWCGACCCAAATTATCAAGTCTAGATATAGTMTGGGTGTKGCRGCRAYSGCRATTGTCAATAGTWTRAGCAATGTGCTGTGTWTCGGCAACTGTAMTGGAACGGCKGARGTRGTMGGAATTGATGGATMCWCCCCGTACACCTACCTMTGGGATGATCCAAATGCTCAAACTACTTCATTGGGTGTTGGATTGTGTGYTGGTGYGTATAATGTCCGAGTAATAAACTCGGTGCAGGATACGACTATTGTTTCGTTAACGATTGGATCACCCTTAGCGCTCTCCGCAGTATTTACAACAACACTTGATTCTGGATCAGCTAATGGAACGGCTACCATAGCGGTCTCTGGAGGTACAAGCCCTTATGCCTATGAATGGGATGCTTCTCCGTTGCAAACTCAAGCAACAGCTACTGGATTGAGTGCAGGCTCTTATATAGTTACCGTAACGGATGCCAATGGCTGTATTTATTTGGATTCAACCTTCGTTAATATTTCAAACTGTTCGATTACTGCTTCCTATTCAATGAGCAATTCTTCCATTTGTGAAGGGGAATCCACTGCTTTTACAAATACAAGCGTTGGAGCAACTTCCTATAACTGGATGGTCAACAATAATTCATTTGCCAACGCGGTAGATGCAGCTTATACGTTTGATAGTGCTGGGATATTTGAGGTGCTGCTTGTAGCGATTGATAGCAATTGCAGTGATTCGATAAGTCAAAGTGTGACGGTCAATTCAAATCCAGTACCCTCGATAACTGTATTGGGGAATGCTTTTTCGTGCGATGTAAATGGCGTTGTATACCAGTGGTTCTTTAATTCAGATACCATTCCTGGAGCTACCGCACAGGTGTATGTTGCAACGCAATCGGGTTTTTATATGGTGTTCGTTACGGACGCCAATGGATGTTCGGCAACTTCATCCAATTTTGGCTACACTGGACTTGATGAAGTATTCTTTACTTCAGGCGTTTAYGTCTACCCCAACCCGAGTGCTGGCGAGTTTATGCTGGAAATGGCTGAATTTCGCAATGAAGCTGTTCATCTTCGCTTGAAAAATTACCTGGGTCAGTTGCTTTACACCAAATCTCTAAATAGCATGCACGGGCAGACCAATATCAAGATAGAAGTTGAGCACTTGCCTCCAGGCTTCTACAACCTGGAGATTATGGTCGGTGAATACCGACTGGTAAGGAAGATTATGCTGCAATAACCAGTTCAGTTCATCAGAGGTCCCCTTAAGCGTTCATAGCGGATTTACCAAGCTTGTCAGTGTGCTCCACCTSGTCAAGAATTACCTTGCCTAAAATTTCATGCATAATTTCGGTTGTTCCAGCGCCGATGGTAAGTAATCTTGCATCTCTCCAGGCCCGAGCTATTCCGAAGTCTTCCGTGTATCCAACACCTCCATGAATTTGTAGTGACTCGTTGATTACCTTGATAGATTCTTCTGATATAAATGCCTTTGCCATGGTGATAATMGTCTCSGCTTTGTTKCCCTTCTCAATRAATTCMGCWACYGCTCTRAAKGCRATKGATCTGCASGCTTCAACGGTAATGGCCATTTGCGCAATCTTGTGCCTGATCACCTGAAATTTTCCAATGGGCCTGCCAAATGCGTGTCGTTCCAGTGAATATTKCTTTGCTCTTTCCAAGGCCCACTCAGCGACATACATGGCGGTCACTCCGGCCAGTAGTCGTTCTTCCTGGAAGTTATTCATGATATAGTAGAAGCCATTCCCTTCCTGGCCTACGACTGCGGATTTAGGGATTTTACAATCTTCAAAAAATAGCTGTGCAGTATCAGAGGAGTCCATACCCAGTTTGTTTTTTACCGGAATGGATGAAAACCCTGGTGTGTTGGTGTCAACGATCAATAGCGTCATGTTCATCCCTTCACCGGTTCTTGCTACTACCACAATAAAGTCCGCTATATTGCCATTGGTGATAAACATTTTGGACCCATTTACAAGGTAATGATCGCCCATGTCCTTAGCGCTGGTTGTGATTCCGGATACATCTGACCCTGCACCTGGTTCAGTGATGGCAAGAGCCGCAATTTTTTCACCGGCAAGGGCAGGTACAAGATAATCTCGTTTTTGTTCATCGGTACCCAATGCAACCAGAAGTGGTAGGGGTAGGTAGGTATGGGCATATAGAGACATCGAAAGTCCACCCACATTGGCGTATGCCAATTCTCTTATCACCGCAACGGCACCCCAGAAGTCCATGCCGCCTCCACCGTATTCTTCAGGGAAGCTCACACCAAAGAAGCCTTTCTCACCCATCTTTTTGAAGACCTCTATTTCGCAATGTTCATTCTTTTCCCATTCCTCAACGTAGGGAGTAATTTCTTTCGCGACGAATTTTTCAACTGACTGTCGTAGTAATTCGTGCTCTTCGGTAAATGGATTTGTTGACATTTGATGTGATTTAAATATTAAAATGCTCTGCGTGCAGAGTAAAATTACGAAGAATTTGTGAGGAAGAGGTAATTACGATTGTTCAAAAGTATCTTTCTCAGATAAGGTGATCCGTTGGGACCCCCTCCGTCTTCGAGGAAAACAAGAAGACACTACCCCCATGAAGGGGAGGAGCCTTTATTTGCTTGACTATTATAACGCTTCCCCTGATGGGGATAAGAAAATGCCATATTCATACTAAAATCTGCTCTCCCCCTTCAAGGGGGAGTGGTCGAAGACCGAGGGGGTCCCAACAGATCACTCCAACTTAGATAACTGTATGTGTAATGCCGTCTCAATTGCATCTATTACCTGAGTCGTATTCTCAAATACTAACTTGTTCTCGAAACGCAGTACTTTGATGCCCAGGTTGCTTAAAAAGGCATCACGCCTCTGGTCATTCTCTATTGCCTCTTGAGAATTATGCGCTGCACCATCCAATTCAATAGCCAATTTCGCCACGGGACAGAAAAAGTCGAGAATGTAGTTATGTACGGAAAACTGCCGCCGGAATTTCATTTCAAGAACTTGCCGGTTTTTAAGTAAGATCCATAGCCCAGCTTCTGCCGGCGTAAGCGTTTTTCGCAGCCTTTTCCGGTACGAACTTAGATAAGGCCGATTATTGTCTCTCACACCTCCAATTCCAACCGCAACAAATGGCTGGAAAAGTTTTTGCCCAGCGTATCCATGCGCATAGAGCGAGAGCCTCCGCCGTCCAGGGCCTGATGGCAAACAAAGTTGAGCGCCTCAATTGAAGGCCACTCGTAACGAATGACTTCACCTTTGATTAAAGGGCCGAAATGTGCTTTTACCTTATCCGATGTCAGATGCTCCAGTATGATTTGGTATTCCGCCGAAGAATTGGCCATTACCCCGATATTGCAGATGTCATTTTTGTCACCTGAACGGGCTGAAGCGATATCTAGAAGTTTGATCTTTTTCAATGTTGTTGGTTGGTTTGTTTGCTCTACGAATAACGAATTGTACGAATTTGCGAATCTATCTAATGACGTGCTTATTCTGGGTCTTGACGATCATTGTCTAATTCTACTTGTTTGAAGTTTAGCACTCGCTTTACTTTAACACCATCTAATCCGAAATTCACCAGCAGGGCCAGTTTCATTTT
>JAESRW010000297.1 GCA_016764395.1 Flavobacteriales bacterium | reverse complement strand
AAAACAAAGAAGGTCACCCTAAGTTATCCAACCTCAATTAACAGAACTTACAAGCCAGGCTGTTAACTTTCATTAAGAAGAAAATCCAATGAACCTTTTCTACAAGAAAATCAGACCACGATTTACATCCCGCAATTATTCCAGCATCTTTCTAATTTTAGCTGGCCTCACCTGCTTTGCCACGGCTTGCACGACACATCCTGTTTCAAATCGCTTTGACTATGGCACACAAAGTGATTCGGCGAGATATTATTTCATGAAAGGCTGGGAAGAAATTATGGATCATGGTAGATGGACAGAGTCTGAAGAAGCTTTTAGGAAGGCAGTTGTATTTGACCCAGATTGGATGCTGGGTAAAAGTCAAATAGGCCGAATTACCCAAAACTTGGAAGAACGTCAGCAATTGCTGCGTGAACTTGAAATGGCCAAGGAGCTGGCAAGTGAGGATGAGCGCTTGCTCCTGGATATAAATCTACTGAGTCTTGAAGCTGCCAACAACAGAGATCAGGGGATCAAAAATTCGGAAAAATCCCGTATCAACAGAAGACAATTGGCAGAAGCCAACTTCGGAAAGTTCTCCCGGAAATACCCTGATGACAATTATTTTAAAGCTGAGTACATTGAGTATTTGCACATCAATCATGGTCCAGGAGCAGCAATGGACTCTTTGCGGGCACTGGCCTCAACAGATCAAATGAAATTGGGCTTTTATATCAGCTATTCGGCCATTTTAGAACTGGAACTGGGAAATATCCAAAATGCCATTGATCTTGCTATGCTGTTGAATGAAACGCTGAGTGACCCTTCTTATACCAGTCCTTTGATGCTCAAGGTACAAATTTACATGGCTCAAGACAGCCTGCAGCTGGCAAGTGAGTATATTGACCAAGTAGTGGAGATGGACCCCAAACACATTATAGCCCTGGATACGCAATCTCAGATTAATCGCGCATTAAAAGTTCATAATTGAAAATAAATATAACTTGGGTTCTCTTAGCTGCCTCCTTAATATTTTACTCAGGATGCACACCACCTATTACCTTTTACAGACCTCAACCCAAAGACGTAAGATCCAGCACCCACTTTAAAAGGAAGCATATTGGTGAGTACCGGTACGTTATCGAAAGTGCACCGCGTTATTTTGCTGACAAGATGTACCTGGTGAAAGCAATGAGTGATAGTTTGGATAGTCTCCCACAAGTATTTTCCTCGGAAAAGCTAACAGTTCATCAAGCTTCAATTGTAGCGCATAAATCCTACATGGGATTGCTAAGTAAATCTGATTTGGATTCACTGCTACAAGACATTGCTCACCTTGACCAGGCATCATTAGAGATAACCGAACGAAATGACACGATAATTGTGAGGTACCAATATGTTGATACGATATTCAAAATGTCAGAAAATCAGATCTTAAAGAAATACAAAGGGCATTACTACCTCAACAAAAAAAGGGATGGCGAATGGGAGGTCTTACAAATTTCAATTCGAAATGGCCTGCTGAAACTTAAATCAATTGAAGATTCCGATGCCAAATTGATAGGAGAGATCAGTAGGTATTATCGGTACCGTACCAATAATATTGACCCTACTAAAAAGACATTTACCACTTTTGTGAAGCAGGGTGGATTTCATGGGCAGAAAAACTATCTCAAAGAGAAAAAATAACAGCCCACAAAGAATAGATACCCATTAAAGCAGGTGTTTCTTCAGAACGTTTAACACATGACAAGAAATCTCATACTATTGAATCCGATGGTAAATGGAAATTATGAGAACGGGAAGTTAATAAAACGGGATACGCCAACCGGTAGAGGCTTTGACCGGCCTTATAAAAAGTAAAATATAGACCCATGAAAAAGTACAGTAAAAACGTTCTGCGAATTCATGGAACCGTTATCATTTTTGCCGGGCTGGCCCTGACAGTGCTCGGTTGGATTGGAACCTTCCAGGGCAAGGGTATGATGGCTATTTTGGAATCCGAACCAATCGGTTACATTGGACTCTTTCAAGCCTACCTGCTAATGGCTTGCTTTGGAATTGTATTGTGGATGGCTTCCAACCTCGAAGAAAGACGAATATGGCATCTTGCAGGATTTCTTGCCCATTCCGCGCCATTGGCTGCCAATATTGTTTTTTGGGATCAGATTGAAAGCTATGGAATCAGTCACAATGGGATCATGCTTCACATTACGTTCATGACTATTCAGGCGATTACTTATCTATTCTATGAGCAGAAACAGCCCGCCAATACTGCTTAACACTGGAGGGCGTAATTTAACCGCGAAGGTCGCAAAGGTTTCGCTAAGAGCGCTAAGGTAAAAGTAGTGTGATCATCCATGGCGTCCTTTGCGAAACCTTTGCGACCTTCGCGGTTAAACTGGATATGCAGATCCTGTAGAACTCCAATGTACAGGGAGGATTAGACATTAAACATAAAAGCACACAATTTACAACGTCATCTTAAACTAAAACCTTTTAACCCTTTAACCCTTTAACCCTTTAACCCTTTAACCCAAAGTAAACAAGCAACTTATATGCAAAACCTAATAGAGACCTTTTATCAATCATTCGCGAAACTTGATGCAGAAGCGATGGTCAATTGCTACCACGACGATATTACCTTTGAAGATCCTGCATTTGGCGTTTTGAAAGGAGAAAAAGCAAAAAACATGTGGCGCATGCTATGTGAGAGTCAAAAAGGGCAAAACTTTATTGTTGAATCCTCAAATATTATTGCTGATGATGCCAAAGGAAGAGCTCATTGGGAGGCACATTACATTTTCAGTAAAACGGGGCGCAAAGTGCACAATATCATAGACGCTACATTTGAATTCAAAGAGGGAAAAATCATTAAGCATACGGACCATTTTAGCTTACACAAATGGTCGAAGCAAGCCCTGGGAGTTATTGGGATGTTGTTGGGAGGGACCGATTTTTTCAAAAAAAAATTAAATTCCCAAACTGCTAAGCTGCTGGCTGATTTTGAAAAAAAGAAACAGTAAAAGCTGTTTCCTTAATGATCAAGCGAAAATATGACTTAAGTGAGTTGAAGCAGGACCCAATAGACCGCTGCGCTACATATTGCCGCCACCGGCAGCGTGAGTAGCCAAGACATGAGAATATTCCTCACGACCTTGACATTGGCCTTCTTATTAGCCGTACCAATTCCAAAAATTGCCCCTACAGAAACATGCGTTGTTGACACAGGCATTCCGTGTACACTTGCGGTAGTGACCAACAGGCCTGTAATGAGGTTGGCGGTAAAGCCTTGCCCGTCATTCATTGCCGTTATCTTATTGCTCACCGTCTCCCCCACTTTTCTCGCATTGAGAATACCGCCCAGCGCCATTGCAACAGCCACGGCGACCATTCCCCATTTGATGTCCAGCGCATTGATAACAATTAACAACCCGGCAATCTTTGGCGTATCGTTCAGGCCCCTTGCAAAGCTCACCACGCCTGCACTTGCATAATGCGCGAAATCCAGCAGCTTCTGAGCGTTTACACCCATAAAACGCCCCTGGTACACTTCGCCATATACCTCTTCGTGTGCCGCATTTATCGTTTTTTGCGTTACTGCCTCCATAGCCACCGAATGCTCCACGTTGCTCATTTGGGGAATCAGCTTGAACTCATCGCGCACTCCGATACGGGTTTCCTTGGTTATACCACTCGCAGTACGCAACTTTTTCAAGAGTAAATAGGCCACTAAACTTATAACCGCCGCCATCAAGGGACTCACAATCAATGGAACTAAAAAGGTGCTGCCCAGCTTTGCAAAATTAAATGCAGTACCCACAGCGACAAATCCGCTTCCAAACAATGCACCTACCAGGGAGTGGGTAGTTGAAATCGGCATCCCGATTCGCGTAGCCAGAAAAACAGTCATACCCGCACCCAACGCAATAGAAATAGCAAATGAAGGGGCTTGTATCCATTCATCAGGCACCAAGCCTTTCCCGGAGAAGTTCTGCACCAAAGCATCCGCAAGGAACAAAGCGGTTACCGATCCTAAAAAGGTCGTGATCGTTGCCCAGGCAATGGCTCTTTTATAATTGGTCGTTCCAGTTCCAAAAAGCGTTGCGACCCCTTTAAAATTATCATTGGCGCCATTGCTATACGCTAAAAAACAAGCGACTATAAAGAGGACAATCAATATCATATCAACAAAGCTACTTCAGCTGAGACACCTTTTGTGTAAGCCGAATGACAAAACCCTGAAAGGTTTTAAACTCTTTAATCTTAAACGACACTAAGCAACATGATTTATTGTTCATTTTCAATACCTTAGTTGAGACGAATACACAAACGGTGTTTGTCTACTATACAACTAGACTTACCAACAACAATTAACAATCTAAAACAGTATACGATGAAAACAATGACTTGTAATCAATTAGGTGGCCCATGCGATCTAGAATTTCGTGCAAATACTTTTGAGGAAATAGCCGAACAGAGCAAAAAACACGGCATGGAGATGTTTCAACAAGGTGAGGCAGCACACTTGAAGGCCATGGATGAGATGCAGAAACTTATGCAATCTCCCAACGCCATGAACGAATGGATGGACAATAAAAGAAAGGAGTTTGAAGCATTGGCAGAGGACGCATAATCAACGCCTGTCTATCTTTTAATAAAAAAGCAGCAAATTTTGAAGATAACATCTTTCTGAAATGCGCTAAAAGAGGCAGGGAAAATTTTCAAAAATATAAGTTCAAAAACAAAGTAACATTTACACAACAACCGTTGTCCCCGTTCTGATTCCGGACTACTGGCTATGGCAATTGAGCAATTGACAAAAGAGATAAACAACACCGAAATGCCCAATAATTATGATGGGCCAAATTGCTCTAAACGTAAGAAGATACACTTAGCATGATGAAATTCGCCTTCATCTTCTTCATTTTCATAACGGGATTCGCCGAACTCTCCGGACAGGTGATGAGTGAGGAAACTGCCGTATTCCAAGAAGAAATCGAAAGACTTTTACTCAATTGGAAACATGAAGACTACGCTGAAATAATGTTAGAAATCCACGCTTACCAACAAAAGCAAGACAAAA
>JAESRW010000129.1 GCA_016764395.1 Flavobacteriales bacterium | reverse complement strand
AAGTTCGTGGCTGAAGACTGGGCAGCATACCAGAAAAAAGTGGAAGCCATTGAAGTGTCTATGTTTAAGGCCTACGAACCGATTGAGCTCAAGGAATAAGTTACATTTAGTCTAGAGTCTCGTGTTAACTGGGATCAACGAATTACGAAAAGGTACGAATATTCGAATTTTTAGTAGGTTAAGTATTTGTGATCGAAGGAGAAATACCCGATTGAGAAAGTTAAACTGAAGGAGGTACTTAAAGTACGTTTGTAACATGGAATACTTAGGATATATGACTCATTCGCACTTTCGCATAAATTCGAAATTCGTTGATTTGAACGCTACTATTCACAATACTCCAAGCAAATAAAACATGGCTTATTCGGTAAACAATAAGGGTTTTTACGGTTCTTTTGGGGGTGCTTACATCCCTGAAATGCTGTATCCGAACGTAGAAGAGCTGAAGCAAAATTATTTAGAGATCATCGCAGATCCGGAATTTCAAAAGGAGTTTCAAGCCTTGCTAAAGGACTATGTAGGTCGTCCATCACCCCTTTATTTTGCCAGTCGCCTATCGGAGCATTACAAAGCCAAGATCTATCTTAAGAGAGAGGATCTCAACCATACCGGTGCCCACAAAATTAACAATACGTTGGGGCAGATTCTGGTCGCTGAAAAGCTGGGGAAGAAGCGAATCATCGCGGAAACAGGTGCCGGACAACACGGGGTGGCAACGGCTACGGTATGTGCGTTGAAAGGGTTGGAGTGCATTGTCTATATGGGTGAGAAGGACATCGAGCGGCAGGCGCCGAATGTAGGGCGGATGGAGCTCTTGGGCGCCAAAGTTGTTTCGGTTTCWAGCGGRAGYAAAACGYTWAAAGACGCCACCAATGAAGCCATTCGCGACTGGATCAATAATCCYACGGATACGCATTAYATCATTGGCTCWGTMGTWGGGCCACATCCTTATCCTGACATGGTCGCCCGGTTTCAGGCMATYGTTTCTGARGAGATGARRGCSCARCTGCTGGAGCATGAAGGCCGGGAAGATCCCAATTATATTCTAGCCTGTGTTGGCGGCGGGAGCAATGCCATCGGTGCATTTTACCATTATTTAGATCGCAATGCGGTGAAGTTAATTGGTGTAGAAGCAGCAGGATTGGGCGTTGATACGGATAAAACGGCTGCCACAATTGCACTGGGAAGCAGTGGTGTGATCCATGGCAGTAAAACAATGCTGATGCAGAACGAAGACGGTCAGATTACGGAACCGCATTCGATCTCTGCTGGGTTGGATTATCCCGGCGTCGGTCCGATACATGCTCATTTGAGTGAGTCTGGGCGAGCTGAGTATGTCAGTATAACAGATCAAGAAGCACTGGACGCTGGATATCTGCTCACGAAATTGGAAGGCATCATTCCAGCGCTTGAATCTGCTCATGCATTGGCTCATTTGGAGAAAATGACGCTCAATGAGGATGATATTGTCATCGTCAATCTTTCCGGGCGTGGTGACAAGGATCTATCAACATATCTAAAGAATTATGGCAAATAGATTAGATCAACTATTTGAAAGTGATCGTAAGATTTTATCAATCTATTGCACGGCCGGCTATCCAGAACTGCAGGATACGGTAAAAGTGATTCGCGCCATTGAACAGGCGGGTGGTGATCTGATAGAAATTGGTATCCCATTCTCTGACCCATTGGCAGATGGACCCATCATTCAAGCGAGTGGACAGCGAGCCTTGGAGAATGGGATGAGTTTGAAGGTGCTCTTTGAAGCTTTGAAAAATATTCGAGAAGCCGTATCGATCCCGTTGATATTGATGGGCTACGTCAATACGGTGCTGGCTTATGGGTTTGAAAAATTTTGTCAAACGTGTGAAGAAATTGGCATTGATGGTACCATCATTCCTGATTTGCCTTTGGATGAATACGTATCAGACTACAAGCAGCTCTTCAACAGGCATGGGCTCTATAATATTGGACTGATTACGCCCCAGACAACTGATGAACGGGTGCAGTATATTGATGCGCATTCTGAAGGATTTGTATACATGGTATCATCTGCAAGTACCACTGGAGGATCCAAGCAATTGAGTGACTCCCACGCATACTTCGAACGCATAAGGGCAATGAAACTCACGAATCCAACGCTTATAGGATTCAATATTCATAACCAGGAGTCATTTAACGACGCTTGTACTTATTCGAAGGGTGGTATAATAGGATCTGCGTTTATTAAATCATTACGAGGTGGCGGTCAACTTGAGTCACAAATCACAACTTTTATTGAAGGAATTCGCCCAAAGACATAAAAAAACTCTTTGCGATCTCTGCGCCTACTTTGCGCCCTTTGCGTTAAATCACACCCCAAATCCGCCCACCTAAAGTCACACAGCAAAACACAACAACATGATCATTCAACTAGAACCCAATATCGATCAGCAATCAACCGACAGTCTGTTGAACAGTATCGAGCAAATTGGGTACAAGTCAACCCCTGTAAATACCCATGGAGCCAATTACCTGGTCTGTGTAGGCAGCAAGGATTTTGATATACGTACAATTGGCAATTTGCCGGGTGTGATGGATATTCATCGGGTGTCAGACAACTATAAGCTTGTTTCCCGAAAGTGGAAAGTCAATCCAACCAGTATTGATTTAGGTGACGGCGTAATCATCGAAGAAGGCCGAATGGCCATCATGGCTGGTCCCTGCTCGATTGAAAGTGAAGAACAGATTGAAAGTGTGGTGAAGCACCTTGTTGATAATGACGTCAGAATCATGCGGGGTGGGGTGTACAAGCCAAGAAGTTCGCCCTATTCGTTTAGGGGCTTGGGCATGGATGGACTCAAAACCTTTTACAAAATCTGCCAGGCCAATGGAATTAAAATTATTACCGAGGTGATGCAAGTTTCCCAGGTGGAAGAGATGCATGATTACATAGATATTTATCAGGTGGGATCCAGGAATTCCCAGAATTTCAACTTGCTGGATGCACTGGGCAAAGTGGATAAGCCCGTACTGATTAAAAGAGGGCTCTCCGGAACTATTGATGAACTCTTGCAGTCGGCCGAATATGTTTTTTCCAACGGAAATGAGCGCTTGCTTTTGTGTGAGAGAGGGATTAGAACATACGAAAAGGCCTATAGAAATACATTGGATCTCAATGCGGTTCCGCTGTTGAAGAATAAGTCTCACCTACCGGTAATTGTGGATCCATCACATGGAATAGGGGTTCGAAAATTTGTTGAGCCTATGGCATTGGCAGGCGTGATGAGCGGTGCTGATGGCATTATCGTAGAGGTCCATGAAACGCCAGAAAAGGCATTTTCAGATGGGCAGCAAACTTTGAGCTTTGCTGAGTCGGCCAAGATGATTGAGAAGATCCGTAAGACCTTTGAGTTGAGACAGAGCCTTTGAATTTCTAATTGGACTAATTGCTCTAATTTCTAAAGAAGCTCTAATAATTTAATTTCTAAACCTCAAAGAAGATCCTTTTGGAAATTGGAGCTTTTGACTTGCTCATTCTTTAGATCAATTAGTAATTAGGTCAATTAGGAATTTTTTGTCTTGTTAATTCTTTAGATCAATTAGTAATTAATACTTAGAAATTCCACAAATCCTCTGCTTGCATAACTTTTTTTCGATATATCTATCTTAGACACTGTGAAATAAAATACAGATTCGTTATTTTTGTTGTACACGACATACGGCCATGAATCCACTCTATATCCTCTTCGCGATTCCTTTTTTTCTGATGCTCATCGGATTTGAACTCTTTATTGGATGGCTCAAAAAGAAAAACTACTACCGGTTTAACGATACCATTACCAATCTTAATGTAGGTATTGGCAGTCAGGCATTTGGCCTGTTGTTCAAGGTGCTGTTGTTCGGATTTTATATGCTTGTGTATGAGAACTTTGCCATTTGGCATCAACCGGTYACYTTATGGTCGTTTTTATTGGCCATWGTKGGWAAGGATTTYTTCTTCTACTGGGCACATCGYTGGGGRCATACCGTGAATTTATTTTGGGGAGCACACATTGTTCACCACCAGAGTGAAGAGTACAACTTATCAGTAGCGCTGAGGCAGTCCTGGTTTCACAACCTCATGGCATTTCCCATTTTCCTGCCATTGCCGTTGATGGGTTTTGATCCATTGATCTTCTTTGCAGCGTTGACTGCCCACACGCTTTATCAGTTCTGGATCCACAGCCGCTTTATTCCGAAATTTCCAAAGTGGGTGGAGTATATCTTCAATACACCGTCACACCATAGGGTTCATCATGCGATTGATCCAAAGTATGTAGATAAGAATTACGCAGGGGTCTTTATCATTTTGGACCGAATGTTTGGAACGTTTAGGGTGGAGGACGAGGAACCGACTTATGGAATCACCAAGCCTTTAAATAGCTGGAATCCCACGTGGGCCAATGTGCATTACTACGCGGAAATGTGGGCTGCCATGAAACAAATGAAATGGGCCGACAAGTTGAGAATGATTGTGGCAAAACCGGGATGGCTCCCTGAATATATGGGGGGCTTCAGCGGTGCACCAGAGGTTGATAAAGTCAACTATGTCAAATACGATAAAGCGACCAGTAACAAGGGCTTAATCGGATATATCCTGGTTCAATTCATGCTCATTTTAGGTGGCATTTCAGCACTCATGTATCACTTTGAAGATTTGTCGATGTTTTATAAAATTGCATTGGTTGGGGCACTGATCTTGTCCATGATGATATGCGGGGCCATCTTTGAAAGTAGCAAATGGGTGATTGTAGCAGAGTATATACGACTGGCTTTGGTGCTCGTTACGCTCAATACTTTGTATTACTTCTGGTACCAGGATTGGTTTACGATAATGCTTATGGCTTCTTCCGCCGCATTTATTCTTTTCAATGCCTGGTTTACTTTCTCCGGGTTACTTCAGGGTAGACTGTCGAGGGTGGCTTCCTAATTGATTTTTCATAGTTTGTTATTTCATATCTTTATTACCTAGAGACAATTTGTGTATTGCCTTTCTAACTAGCATAGTGGTCGAAATCTTAAACCATCTGATTTTTTCACTTTCCTTTTTATTTGGAATTGAAGCTCC